>DASUBV010000140.1:0-44539 GCA_035763085.1 Streptosporangiaceae bacterium
GTCTCACGCGCGTGCTCTTTGGCGCAGGACACGACGTCAGCCCGCCCGGGCTCTTGTTCGGTGATCGGTCAATACCGAACACCTAACAGCGATTACCCTGACCGAGGTACGAAGGGGCGGCCCTCGTGATGCGGCTGTGCACTTGGTGCTATCCAGGATCACAGTCGTGCCCGCTCGCGGAGGTCATGCAGTCCGAGACGGCCTGACCGGTCATCCGGCCAGGCTCGTCACCGGCCGGCCTGTCAGGCGCCGGTGACGCCGTCGATGCCCTCGCGCAGGAAGTCTGCGTGGCCGTTGTGCCGGGCGTAGTCCAGCAGTACGTGCAGCATCACCAGGCGCAGCGACACGTCCTCGTCCCAGCGCTCCGCGTGCACGACCATGTCCAGCGACTCTGTCTTGGCCTCGATCTCCCGCGACCGCTCGACTTCAGCCTGCCAGGCGGCGAATGCCTGCGACCGGGTGCTCTGGCTGGCGTCGTAGGCCACCTGGTAGTCGTTGTCCGGCGACCACACCAGCGTGATGTCCTCGCCGTTGATCACCTTCCGGAACCAGGTGCGCTCCACCTCGCACATGTGGCGGACCAGGCCGAGCAGGGACAGCGTTGACGGTGGCATCGAGATGCGGCGCAGTTCGTCGTCGGTCAGGCCCGCGCACTTCATGGCGAGAGTCGCCCGGTGGTACTCGAGGAAGCCGCGCAGCATCTCGCGCTCGGGCCCGGTCGTGGGCGGGCCGACGCGGTCGTCGGTCATCGAGGCTCCTTCCGGCGGCAGCGGGCCGCCACGTCGGGGGACGCCGCAGGATACGTGGTCACCCGCCGTAACAGCGAGCGATTTCTGAGCGTGCGCCGCCGCCCGCTGGCTCGCCGCCCGCCGTCCCCCGCCCGCTAGCAGCAGCTACTCGGTATTTCCCCAGGTAAGCAGCCTGGCGGCCAGCTCTTTGTCCCCCTCGATGATCAGGCCCTGGCGCGCGCGGCGCCCGTATAGGGCCAGCACGATGTCGCTCCCGGTACCGCGGATCCGGGCGTCCGGCCGCGCCGGGCCGTCGCCTGGGTCACCGGGAGCTGCCCGGGCGCCCGAAGGCGTCAGGCTGACCACCCACGTCTGGCCGTCCTCAGGCGCCAGCGCCACGACTCCGGCCTGGTGCGGCCACGGGCCCATCGCGGCCAGGCCCACGGTGGCGAACTCGGCGATCCCGTCGGCCGCCACGCTGCGCGGCAGCGGCTCGGCATGACCGCCCGCATCCTGGGCGTCGAAGGCGTGCACCCCAGCCTCCTGAACCTGATGCCGGGCCACGGCTCCCGCGGTCGCCGGCGCCGCGGTCGTGCGCCACCACGTCCAGCACGCCCGGTCGGGGCCGGCCTCAAGGAGCGCGCGCACCAGTTCCCCGGTGGCCACCGCGGACCAGGACATCAGGTCGTCCGCCGACCCGGCATCCGGGCTCTCGTCGCCCGGGGCCTGGTCGCCGGCGGGCGGCCCGTCAGCCGGCCCGGCACTGACCGCGGCGGCCCAGAAACGCTGTACCTCGCCCAGGTGGGTGACGAGGTCACGGACTGCCCAGTCCGGGCAGCCCGGAACGCGGGCATCCAGTCCGGCTGCCGCGGCCGCCACGCGCAGCGCGGCCGAGCGGTCCTCGATTGTCTTGATCATGTCGGCGAACGATGCAGTGGCCATGGCTTACCCCTACCAGCCACCGCCGACAGCCGCGCGGCAAACCGCGCTGACCCGCTGACCACGCGCAACAGGCCGGGGCTGACTACCGCGGCAGACCGGGCTGACCACGCACGGCGCACCGGGCTGACTACGCGCGGCCGACCGCGCCGCCCGGCCGGCTACGGCTTGACCAGCACCTTGAAGGCGATGACCAGGGCGCCGATGAAGGCCGCCTCGAAGCCGTACAGCAGGCAGCGCAGCATGCGCTCTCCCGCCAGCCTGCCTGCGGTCCAGCCCAGCGCCCCCAGCAGCCCCACCCCGATATAGACGGCGAGATTGTCGGCCAGCGCCGCGTCGATCACCCCCGCTGACGCGAAGATGAAGATCACGATGGACGGAACGGCGCCCGCGGCGATGAAGGACTGCTCGTAGCCGATCTCGCCCAGTTCCCGCAGCCGCAGGCCGTGGCGGCGCCGGATCTGCGTCTCGATGGCGGCGTCGTACATCTCGCCCACGATGAAGGCGACGATGGCCCCGATGAGGGCCAGCAGCGTGGGCAGCGGGTCCTCTTCCCGCCCTAACGCGACCACCAGCGCGAGCGAGACGAACATGCCCTTGACGGACCGCGCGACGCGCCCCGCCCCCCGCCGGCCGATCTCCCAGGTCACCTGCGTCCGCCCCGCCCCGTCATCCGCTGCCCCGTGCGCCCGTCCCCCAGACGCAGCGAATGCTAACGGGAAAGCCCGGGGCCGGGCGCGCCTATCGGGTCACCCGGCCCCGGGTCAGTGACTAACGCCAGGGTCCCTGCGGTGCTGCTGGCGGTGCGGGTGCTGCTGGCAGTGCGGTCCTGCTCCCAGCGCGGTGCTGCTCGCAGTGCCGCATGCCGCTAGCAGTGCGGCACGCCGCGGGCCGGGTCGCGGCCGGTGTCCAGGTGGTAGCCAGCGGTGTAGCCGCGGCGCGGACCGCTCAGGTGGTACCACGCGTGGTCGCCCCAGATGGCCTCGCCGGATGTCCAGCAGGTCACCGTCACGGTGCTGCCCGCCCGGCCCAGCTTTCCCACGACCCGGAACTTCGAGCTCGGCCCGGTGCGCACCCGCACCCCCTCGGTGCGCGAGTGATAGCGGTGCCGGGCCGGCGCCCGCCTGCACCGGGCCAGGCCGGGGTACGGTGCGGTGCGCGTATTGATGTAGTACGAGGTCACGTACCCGCGGCGCGGCCCGGACAGGTGGTACCAGACCGGGTTCCCGACGATCGAGGTGCCCTTAGCCCAGCAGGTGATCGTCACCCGGGTGCCGCGCTTGCCCAGCTTGGCGACCATCGGCGACTGATTGCTGGGCCGGGTGCGCACGTGCAGGCCGCGCACCCGCGTGGTGAGCATGACGAACCGGATACGGAGCGGGTGCGCCACCGTCATGGACACCGGCGCACGGGCCGTGCCCGCTGCCGACACCGGTGTCGCCGCCGCTGTTCTGGACGCCGGCGAGGCCGAGGCGGCCGGCACCACCAGGCCCAGGACCGCCGCCATGACAGTAACGGGCACCGCGGCGAGCCGTGCCCCCGCGCGCCCGCCACTCAGCCGACCGACCATTGCCCCCCCTGCGGTAAGGCCGGCCCGCCGCAGGAGCGGGCGGACCGGCACAGACATCTTCCAGCCAGGTCATCGGGGGTGGTCACGGCCGGTGTTACGACACCCCGCCACTCATCCCGGCACCCTTGACCTGGCGGCCGCCGGTCCACACGCCGGTGATCCGCTCGGTGCTGGCCAGTACCGAGATGTCGGCCAGCGGGTCGCCGTCCACGGTGATGATGTCGGCGTCGTAGCCCTCGGCCAGCATGCCGCTGCGCGGCGCCTGCGGGCCCAGGGTGGCCGGGGCCGTCGCCGTGGCCGCCTCGATGGCCTGCAGCGGCGTCATGCCCAGGGCAACCATGTGCGCCAGCTCGGACCCGTTGCTGCCCCAGGAGTTGGGCAGGTCCCGGCCGGTCAGCCCGATGTCGGTGCCCATCGCGACCACGACCCCGCGCTCGATGGCCATCCGCAGGGCGTCGGCGTGCGTCTGGGCGATGGCGACCAGCTTGGCCGCCGCATACGGCGGCACCGTGTCCAGCGCGGCCAGCATGTTCTCGATGATGGTGCGGGTCGGAACCAGGATGGCCCCGGTCTCGCGCATCGCGTCGCAGGCTTCCTCGTCGAGGTAGGTGCCGTGCTCGATGGTGGCCACGCCCGCCTCCAGCGCGGCCATGATGCCGGGCTTGCCGTGGCAGTGTGCCGCGACGACCCGCTCGGCCAGCCCGGCGACCTCCACGATCGCGCGCAGCTCGGCGCCGGTGAACTGCTGGTGGATCGGGTTGTCGAGCTCCGACAGCACGCCCCCGGACGCGCAGATCTTGATCACGGACGCGCCGCGGCGCAGCTGCTCGCGGACCGCGCGCATGCACTCGGCCGTGCCGTCGGCCAGGCGCAGCGTCCCGTCGGCACGGGCCAGGTCGGTCACCCAGGACAGCGGATAGCAGTGCAGGTCGCCGTGACCGCCGGTGGTGGACAGGATCGCGCCCGCGGCGTAGACCGAGGGGCCGTCGAGGATGCCCTCGCGAACCGCCTGGCCCAGGTAGACGCCCAGCCCGCCGACCTCGCGCACCGAGGTGATTCCCGCGTCCAGCGCGTTGAGCAGGTCACGGGCCGACCGCGCGGCGCGCAGTTGCGGCGCCTCCTGGGCCAGCTTCTCCAGCCCGAAGTCGCGGCCGCCCATGAAGTGGCCGTGGCAGTCCCACAGGCCCGGCAGCACAGCCGCCGCGCGGCGGCGTGAGCCGTCCGGCACCTCCGGCGCCGCGGCCGCCGGGCCGGCGTAGGTGATCCGCGGCCCGTCGAAGACCACCGCGCCGTCCCGGACCGGCTCACCGCGGCCGGGGATCAGCAGCCCGGCATCGATTCGCTCCATCGCCTCGTCCTTCCCGGCGCGGGCGGCAGCTCCGGACCAGGCCCGATCACCAGACAATTGCTCACCGACATGCCCGCGCGGCCGTTTCCGGGAACGGCTGCTGATACCTGGCTGGCCAGGCGGGTGCGCCCATCCTGCCAATGCGCCCCTGCTGCCGTGCCGCCGCCCCGCCACCCGCCACCGGCCGCCCGGCCACCCGCCACCGGCAGCCGCCCCGGCGCCCTGGCCGCGGCTCCGCGCGGCGCCGGTACTGACTAACCGGGCGCACCCGGCCCGCCGGCGCGGTACGTTTTATGGGGCTGGAGAGTGACACGGTGCCATTTTTTCGTGCCTTCCCCACCGTGAGACTCCGTATCCCTGTAGTAATGCGCTATACAAGTCTCAGTGCGAGCGAGCGAGACACCGTCAGCTGAGAGGTCACCGTCACTGCCCGGCCGGCGGGTCGCGCAGGACGGGCTAGCCCGCCTTCGCCAATCCTTTGCCGCCGCCCCGCTGCCGCTCAAGATCATCCTGGTCATCGCGCTGTGCGTCTTCGTCGCGCCGGCCACCGCCATCGCCATGTTCGCCGGCCTCGTCTATGCCCCCTACGCGCTGTGGGCCGGCCGCCGCGACGTGGCCGCGACCGCATCGGTGGCGCTGTGGGGCGTCGCGCTGACGGCCGCCTTCGCGCACGGCCCCGATGGTCCCCGCTACCTGCTGCTCGTGCTGCCCGTGGCCGTCGCGCTGGCCGCCCATCCCGGCAAGCTCGGTCACTGGTTCGCGCCGTGCCGGACGGTGGCCTGGACGCTGGGGTGGGCGCTGCCGCTCGGCATCATCACCTTCCACCTGCTGCGCAAGTTCAGCTACGCCGGCCCGGCTGTGGCATGGGTCGTGGCCGCGCTCGTGCTGGCCTGGCGGCTGGCCCGGGCCCATCAGGGCAGCCAGGAGCAGATCCGCCAGCAGGCCCGCGGCGGCGCGCCCGGCGTGCCGTACCCGTGGTCGCCCGCTGGCCCGCTGGCCGGGGCGGCGGCGCGGCCCGGCCGTGCGCCCGCGAGCCGCGGCCCGGCCGCCCGTCCGCAGGCCCCCGGCACGGTCCGGGTCGCCCAGGCCGATGGCGTGCGCGGCCAGCCCGGCCCCGACGCCGGCCAGCAGGCGCTTGCCGAGCAGCCCGTGATCACCATCGACGAGGCGATGGCCGAGCTCGACGCGATGATCGGCCTGGCGGCCGTCAAGGACCAGGTGCGCTCGATCGCCGCCTCGGTCGAGGCGGCGCGGCGCCGGGCGCTGGCCGGGCACGGCACCGAGAAGCCGATGCAGCACTTTGTCTTCCTGGGCCCGCCGGGCACGGGCAAGACCGCCGTGGCCCGGGTCATCGCCAAGATCTTCTACGCCTTCGGCCTGCTGAACACCCCGGCTGTTGTCGAGGCGCACCGCGCCGACCTGGTGGGGGAGTACCTCGGCGCCACCGCGATCAAGACCAACGAGCTCATCGACTCCGCGCTCGGCGGCGTGCTGTTCATTGATGAGGCCTACAGCCTGGTCAACGAGGGCGATGGGCAGGGCGACCGGTTCGGCAACGAGGCGGTGCAGGCGCTGCTCAAGCGCGCCGAGGACAACCGCGAGGACCTGATCATCATCCTGGCCGGCTACGAGCGGCAGATGGATTCCTTCCTGGCCACCAACCCCGGCCTGAACTCCCGCTTCGGGAACCGGATCAAGTTCCCCGGCTACTCGCCCGCCGAGCTGCTCGCCCTGGCCGACCTCGCGCTGGAGACCAGGGGCGAGCTGCTCGACCCCGACGCCCGGCCGGTACTGCGCCGGATGTTCGAGGAGGTCGGCCGCCGCCGGCTGGCCGACGAGCTCGGCAACGGCCGCTTCGTGCGCAACCTGCTGACCAAGGCCGGGCAGCGCCGCGACGTGCGGGTGATGGCGGGCACCACCGAGCCCTCCCAGGCCGAGCTGGTCACCATCCGCGGCGCCGACCTGGAGCAGGCCTACGCCGACCTGACCACCCGGTTCCGCGGCTACGGCGAGACCCCGACGGTGGCCAGCGCGCTGGCCGAGCTCGATGCCCTGGTCGGCCTCGAACCCGTCAAGCGGCAGGTCCACGAGATCGCCGCCCAGCTCCAGGTGGCCCGGCTGCGCGACCGGCAGGGGCTGGCCAGCCAGCCGCCCGCCCGGCATTTCGTGTTCACCGGCCCGCCCGGCACCGGCAAGACCACCGTGGCCCGGATCCTCGGCCGGATCTTCGCCGCGCTCGGCCTGCTGGTGCGGCCCGAGGTCGTCGAGGCGCACCGGGCCGACCTGGTCGGCGAGCACCTCGGCTCCACCGCCATCAAGACCAACAAGCTCATCGACTCCGCGCTCGGCGGCGTGCTGTTCATCGACGAGGCCTACGCCCTGTACAACCAGGGCTACTCCGGCGGTGACGCGTTCGGCTCCGAGGCCGTCGCGACGCTGCTCAAGCGGGCCGAGGACGACCGGGACCGGCTCGTCATCGTGCTGGCCGGCTACACCGACGACATGGACCGGTTCCTGCGCAGCAATCCTGGCCTGGCCTCACGGTTCAGCGTCCGGATCGCCTTCCCCAGCTACAGCCCGGCCGAGCTGGCCAGCATCGCCGAGTCCATCGCCACCGGCGCCGGGGACTTCTTCGCCGCCGACACCTGGCCGCTGCTGGCCGAGATCTTCAGTGAGGCCAGCGCCCAGGGCCGGATCGACGAGCTGGGCAACGGCCGGTTCGCCCGGTCCCTATTCGAGCGCGCCTGCGCCGCCCGTGACCTGCGGGTGGCTGACCTCGGCGATGACGCCACCACTACCGACCTCACCACCGTGACCGCCGATGATCTCCAGGTTGCTGCCCGCGAGCTGGGCCGGTAGCCGCCGCTCGCCGGTGATGATCCCTCACGAGCTGGCGCTGGGCCGGGCAGGCTCATTTCTGCTTCCGCCCGCCGGCTGAGACAAGCCCGCGGCCCGGCGCGCGCCCGCCGGGCTCAGCCGAGCCGGGCTGCGCCCGGGTGGAACCCGCAGGCAATGCTCGCGCTGGTCACGATCGACAGCGCCTCATCGCCGCCGGGCCGCCAGGCGCCGTAGCCCTCGCCGAGACCGGCGCTGAGATCGGCAGCGCACTGGCGGCCGGTCAGCCGGGTTCCTCCGGCGGGAGGTCGGCCAGCGCGGCGGCGATGTCGCCCTCGTCGTCGCCGGCCGCCCGGATCGCGCTCATCAACGCGTGCAGCACCGAGTGCCGGTCCTCGCCCAGGTCCAGCAGGCGCTGGGCGGCGTCCCACAGTTCCGGCGGGTCGTCGCGCCAGAGCCGGTCGGCCAGCGCGACGTGCCGGTCCAGGTGCATGTCGGTGACCGGCGGGCCGAACTGGTCCTCGTGGTCAGCGGCCAGCAGCGAGCGCCGGTCCTCCGGCCGGGCCGGGTCCAGCCCGGCCAGGTCGATGCCGTGGTAGGTGCCGCGCAGCAGCGGGAACGCGAACGCGCGCCGGGCCAGCGCCTCCAGGTCGCCGTCTGGCAGCAGCCGCGCGACCAGCGCGGTGTCCAGGCCGAACGAGGCGGGGTCGCGGTAGGTGTCGGGGAAGGCGCGCATGGCGTCGAACACCGCGTCCAGCGTGGCGGCCGCGCACTCGCGGGACAGGCCCGAGCGGGTGGTGGCCCAGCGGGTCCAGGCCAGCAGCACGTGCGGCATGGCGTCCTGCTCGGCCGGGGTCAGCATCACCTTGCGCGGGAGCCAGTCCAGCAAGAACGTCTCGGCCTTGGCCGGGCTCATCCGCAGCGGGCGGCCGAAGTCACGGTCGCACCCGTAGTTCACGATGTGGTCGGCGCACCGGCTGGCGGCCTCGCGGTCCGACAGGTCCTCGGCCTCGTCCGAGGCCAGGAACTCGGCCACCAGCATGGCCCGCCGGTCCTTGCGCCAGACCGGGCGCCGGGTGACAGCGGCCATCGCCGACCCGGCCGGGGGAGCCATGCTGACCGTGCCCTTGCGCGGGGCCGGCGGCAGCGTCCGCACCCGGGCCCGGATGAAGGCGTGGTAGGAGGGGAACGAGGCGCTGACCGCCGGATCCGTCGCGCTCTCGGTGGCCGCCAGGGCGGCTGCCAGCAGCCGCCGGGCCAGCGGCGGGTCGACCTGCGTGAAGGTGGTCCGCGGGGCCGCCGTGGCCGCCTGCTTCCCGGTGCCGCGCGCCGGGCCCTGGCCGCGGGACTGGCCCCCGCGCGCCGGGCCGCCCGCCTCGCCCTCGGCCGGCGGCGCGCTGGCGTCGCGGCAGTAGTCCAGCAGCTTGCTCACCTGCGAGGTGACCCACCCGTCGCGGGCCAGGCCGCCGGCGTTGTAATCCACGACCACGACCAGGGCGTGCTGCTCCTGGCCGGCGTAGCTGAAGACGCACACGACCTCGTCGCGGTCCCCGTAGGCGTCGGCGTTCACGTAGCACTCGGCGGCCTCGACCGCGCCCACGTGGTCGGCCCAGGCCGGCCGGGCCACGCCGCGCTCCATCAGCTCCAGGGCGGCCTGCTCGGCCTGGGCGCACTGCCGCGGCGTGCCCAGGCAGGCGATGCCCGACAGCAGCGCGAGGGCGGCGGGGCTGCCCTGCTCTGCGGCGTAGGCGACCAGGCCCTCGCCGATCAGCTCCTCGATGTCGGCCCGGCGGCGGCGCGCTGACCGCATCCCGGCCCGGCCCGGCTGCTGGCCCCACCAGGTGCCGAGCAGCTCGCTGACCATGAGCTCGGCATCCAGCGGGCTCCGGACGGCCAGCAGCTCGCGGGCGGCGCGCAGCATCTCCGCGAACAGCGCGTTCGGCGGGGGCGCGGGCAGGGTAAGGCTGCGGCGTTTCTGAGTGGTAGATCCGGAATGGCCCGAGCCGGGAGAAGATCCGCTTCCTCCCGAGGGGTCGCGGCGTCGGCTGTGCGGGCTCACGTGCCTAGCTTCCCAGATTCGCGCGGGCAGATGCTATGGCTGCGCCCGGCGTGCCGTCCGATTCCTTCGCAGACGATGGCATTCGCCGCTGATGTTCGCTCTGGGCCGCTGCCGCAGCGTCCACGGAGGCTGAGACAGGCCAGAACCGGGCCAGGTTGCACCCGGCCAGGATAGGGCCATCACGGCCGAAAGGTGCCCGGTGGCATTCTTTAGTGCCGCCGGCTGCTAGCGGAGCGTAGCTGTCTGCCGGTCCGCCGTTCATTGCGGGCGGTTTTGCGGGGTCTGGCACGCAGGCAGAGGTTTGGTCAGGTAACGTCCTTCAACGGTATGTCTGTGCCGCGCCGGGGGTCCGGCTGGCCGGGCATCGCCGTTCGCTGCGGGTCAGTGCCCGCAGCCTCTGCCCCTTGGTGCCCCCGGGTAAGCCGGAACTGCCGGTCATCCCGCAGCATCTAGGACATAATTCCTGACCGGGGCTGGTCGCCGCCGAGCCCGGCGGACGACAGGTAGTACCTGCGCGAGAGAGACGGGCGAATCGGGATGCGAGACGGAGTTGCGGCCAGGCTGCGAGCCAGCCGGGAGCGCATGACCGCCAGACAGCACCAGGGTGCCGGCCCGCCGGCGGCCGCACGCCCGGTGGCCCGGCGGCGGGCTCGCCGCGGGCTGGCGGCGGGCTGCGCGGCCGCGGCCCTCGCCCTGGTGGCCGCGGCCTGCGGGTCCGGCAACTCGCCCGTTCAGGCCGGGCACGGCACGCCGCAGTCCGGCGGCACCGTCAACTGGGCCGAGCAGCCGCAGAACTTCCCGGACTTCATCTTCCCGTTCACGCCGCTCGCCAAGTTCACGATCACCAACATCAACTCGTTCCAGGCCCTGATGTACCGGCCGCTGTACTGGTTCGGCAACAAAGAGCAGCCGACGCTCAGCCCCGACCTCAGCCTGGCCTATCCGCCCGTGTACCACGGGAACCAGGCCATCATCAAGCTCAAGACCAACTACCGCTGGTCTGACGGCACCCCGGTGACCGCGCAGAATGTCATCTTCTGGATGAACATGATGAAGGCCGAGGCGGCGGCAGCCAACGCATCAGGCACCATCGGCTGGGGCGGCTACATCAAGGGCTACATCCCCGACAACATCTCCAGTTACAAGGCAGTCGGCACCCATGAGGTCGTCTTCACGATCAAGGGGCCGTTCTCGCAGCCGTGGTTCACCGCGAACGAGCTCAGCCAGATCACGCCGATGCCCAAGGCATGGGACCGGACCGCGACCGGGTCGAGCAACTGCACGGCCGTCGTGGCCGACTGCGCGGCCGTCTACAACTACCTCAACGCCCAGGCCAGGGATACCAAGACCTACGCGACGTCCAGGATCTGGGGCGTGGTCGACGGCCCGTGGAAGCTGAAGAGCTTCGCGGTGGACGGCACCGTCGTGTTCACCTATAACTCCGCCTACGGCGGCAAGGTGCCCGCGCACCACATCACGACGTTCATCGAGCGGCCGTTCACCACGGAGCAGGAGGAGTACAACGTGCTCCAGGCCGGCGGCGCGAACGGGCTCCAGATCGGCTACCTGCCGACCGTCGATGCCCCGGTGCGCCCGGCCGGCGCCGCGGTCGGCGAGAATCCGCTGCCCGGCTACCAGCTGGCGCCGCAGTTCGCCTGGGGGCTCAGCTACGTCCCGTTCGACTTCCGGAACCCGGCCGTCGCGCCGATGTTCAACCAGCTGTACATCCGGCAGGCGATGCAGTTGCTGACCGACCAGGAGGGCGTGGTCAGCGGGCCGCTGCACGGGTATGGCGCGGTGTCGCTCGGCCCGGTCGGCGTCGTGCCGGTGACCAAGTACCTGTCGCCCCAGCTCAAAAAGGGCGACCAGTTCGCGCTGAATCCCGGCCGGGCCACGACCCTGCTGGCCAGTCATGGCTGGACCATGGTCAACGGGGTCCGCACGTGCACCCGGCCCGGTGCCGGGGCCGCCGACTGCGGCAAGGGCGTCAAGTCCGGCGCCCAGCTGTCGTTCAGCCTCATCTACGACGAGGGACTGTCCTGGGTTGCCTCGGCGGTCAGGGAGTTCGCCTCCAACGCCGCTGACGTGGGAATCAAGATCAACCTGACCGGGGCCTCCTTCAACACCGTGGTCGGCAACATCGGGAGCAATACCTGGGACCTGCTGGACTGGGGCGGCGGCTGGAGCTACGCGCCCGACTACCTGCCGACCGGCGAGGAGCTGTTCGGCACGAATTCGGTGGACAACATCGGCGGCTACAGCAACCACCACAACGACCAGCTGATCACCGAGACCCTGCACGCCAACTCGCCCGCGGCGTTCTACAAGGCGTTCTACAGGTGGGAGAACTTCCTGGCCGCCCAGCTGCCGAACCTGATGGAGCCTGAGGGGCCGAACCAGCTGACCGAGACCAGGAACGACCTGAATGCCGACAACGGCGTGCAGTCGCCGACGCTGGCACTCACCCCGGAAGACTGGTTCTACGTGAAGTGAGGCGCCAGACTCACCCGCCGGGCTGGACAGTGCCAGTCCGGCGGGCCACCCCCCGGAACCCCCAGTCCGGGGCGGCCCGCCCCGGGACCGGACTGGCCCGGCGGGCCACCCCCTGGAACCCCCAGTCCGGGGCGCTCCGCCCCGGCACCGGGCTGGCCCGGGGGGCCGCCCCCCGGAACCCCCGGCCGGGGGCATAGTGACTGCTTACCTGGCCCGGCGGGCCCTGCAGTCGGTGGCCGCGCTGGTGCTGGTCACGCTGATCCTGTTCTTCCTGCTCGGGCTGGTGCCCGGCGGCCCGGCGGCGGCGATGCTCGGGGCGCACCCCACCGCGGCGGAGGTCAGCCTGATCCGCGGCGCGCTGGGCGTGCACAGCCCGTTCCTGCTGCAGTACGTCGCCTGGGTGGGCCAGGTCCTGCACGGGAACCTGGGCTTCTCCAACTACTTCAACGAGCCTGTCTCGGCGCTGCTGGCGGCCAGCCTGCCGCGGACGCTGGCCCTGACGATCACCTCGACGCTGCTCGCGCTGATCGTCGCCGTCCCGCTCGGGCTGGCCCAGGCGCTGCGCCGCGGCACGGCCACCGATCACGTGCTGCGCGGGCTGACCTTCGTGGCCTACGGGACGCCGTCGTTCGTGCTGGGCACCGTGGCCATCCTGATCTTCGCGGTGAAGATGCACGCGCTCGGCGCGGAGGGGCCGCAGGCGGCCGGGTTCGGCGCCATCATCGCCGACTGGCACGACCTGACCCTGCCGGTGCTGACGCTGGCTCTGCTCACCATCGGGGTGTTCAGCCGGAACATGCGCTCCTCGGCGGTCGACAGCCTGGCCGAGGACTACGTGCGGACGGCCCGGTCCAAGGGCGCCGACGAGCGGCGCGTGCTGCGCCGGCACGTGCTGCCCAACGCGCTGATCCCGCTGGTTACGCTGATAGGCCTGAGCATCCCGCAGATCGTCGGCGGCGCGCTGGTGACCGAGAGCGTGTTCAACATCCGGGGCATGGGCTGGCAGATCTGGCAGGCTGCCCAGCACAAGGACTTCCCGGTCGTGCTCGGCTTCACGCTGGTCATCGGCGTCGGGGCGGTGCTCGGCTCGCTGCTGGCCGACCTCGGCTACGCCGCTCTTGACCCCCGCGTCCGGCTGGTGCGCCGGTGACCGTGGCACGCGAGCCGGCCGGGCCGGCCAGGGGAGCGCAGCCCGGCCGCGCCCGCGGTCGGCATGCCGGGGCGCCCGGTCCCGCCGTCCGGCCCCGGCCTGGCGGCCCGCCCGGCCCGGCCGGGGCGGCCGGGCGCCCGGACGAGGCCCGCCCCGTCGGCTCGCTGGAGCGGGTCCGTGCGGCACTGGCGGTCAGCCCGCTGACCTGCGCGGGCCTGGGCATCATCGTTCTGGTGGCGCTGCTGTGCTTCGGCGGTCCGCTGTTCTATCACTGGGACCCCACCCACGTGCAGCTGGCGCTGGCCAACCTGCCGCCGGGCAGCGGGCACCCGCTGGGCACCGACGCCAACGGCGTGGACATCCTGGGCCAGCTGATGGCCGGCGGCCAGATCTCGCTGGAGGCCGGCGTGGCCGCCGGGGTGCTAGCCGCGGTGGTCGGGTCGCTGTGGGGCGCGGTCGCGGGCTATTTCGGAGGCGCGGTGGATGCGATCATGATGCGGATCGTCGACGCCGCCATCGCAATCCCGTCGCTGGTGCTGCTCCTGCTGCTGGTCACCATCTACACGCCGTCGGCATTCGTGCTGGTGGTGGTCATCGCCGCCACCTCGTGGCTGGGCACCTCCCGGCTGGTGCGGGCCGAGGCCCTGACCCTGCGGGTGCGGGAGTACGTGCAGGTCGTCCGCGTCATGGGCGGCGGGGACGTGCGGTCGATCCTGCGGCATATCGCCCCCAACGCAGCCGGCACCATCGCGGTCAACGTCACCTTCCAGGTGGCCAACGCGATCCTGACCCTGGCCACGCTGAGCTACCTGGGCCTGGGCGTGCAGCCGCCGTCGGTGGACTGGGGCGACATCATCGGCAACGGCATCCAGCTCATCGACAATGGCTACTGGTGGCAGATCTACCCGGCCGGCCTGGCGATCGTCGCCGTGGTGGTCGCCTTCACCATGCTGGGCGACGGGCTGCGCGACACCCTGGGCTCGTCCGCTGACTCGCGACGATAGAGGACCGATGGCGCCGCTGCTCGAGATCACGGACCTGCGCACGGAGATCCGGCTCCGGACGTCGGTCGTCCGCGCCCTGGACGGGGTCAGCATGTCGGTGTCGGCGGGCGAGTGCCTGGGCCTGGTGGGGGAGTCGGGCAGCGGCAAGACGATCACCGCGCTGTCGGTGCTGCGGCTGCTGCCGCCCGGCGGCGTGATCACCGGCGGCCGGGTCAGCCTGGACGGCACCGACCTGGTCTCGCTCACCGCCCCGGACCTGCGGCAGGTCCGCGGCAGCGACATCGGCATGATCTTCCAGGACCCGGCCAGCGCGCTGAACCCGGTCATGACGATCGGGGCCCAGGTCGCCGAGCCGCTCGAGCTGCACCGGGGGATGGCCAGGCGCGAGGCGCTGCGGCGGGCCGAGGAAGTGCTCGGCCTGGTCCAGATGCCCGAGCCGCAGCGGGTGATGGCCCGGTACCCGCACGAGCTGTCGGGCGGCATGCGCCAGCGGGCCATGATCGCGATCGCGCTGGTCTGCGAGCCGCGGCTGCTGATCGCCGACGAGCCGACCACGGCCCTGGACGTGACCATCCAGCGGCAGATCCTGGACCTGATCGATGACCTGCGGCAGCGGCTGCAGATGGCCGTCATCCTGGTCACTCATGACCTGGGCGTGATCGGGGCGCACTCGGACCGGGTGGCGGTCATGTACGGCGGCCAGATCGTGGAGTCGGCATCCACGGCCACGGTGTTCGCCAGTCCCCGGCACCCCTACACCGAGGCGCTGTTCGATGCCCTGCCGGAGATGGCGCCGGCCGGGCTGGCCGGCGCCGGTGGGCGGACCCTGTACAGCATCCCCGGCCAGCCGCCGGACCTGACCGCGCCGATGGCCGGCTGCCGGTTCGCGCCCCGGTGCCGCCGCGCCAGCGACTTCTGCGTCACCCGCGAGCCGGCGCTGGACGGCGACCATCCCGGCCACGTGTACGCCTGCTTCTACCCGGTCGAGCCGCGTGGCCGCGCGGCGGCCGATGGCCGGGCGGCCGGCGGCGCCGGGCCGCTGGTCAGCGCCTGGGACCGGCCCGCCGGCCGGGCGCAGCCCGGGGCCGCGCCGGCGCCCGGCGGGCTGCCCGACGGCATCGGGATGCCGGGGAACTGGCCCTATGAGGACCGCTCGGCCGCCGTCAGCCCGTTCACCGGCGAGTACGCGATCGGCCAGTTCGGCGGCATGGGCCAGCCGGGAACGGCGGGCCCGGAGCCGGTCCTGCGGGTCAGCGGGCTGGTGAAGAACTACCCGGTGTACAGCGGGGCGGTGGTGCGGCGCGCGACCGGCGAGGTCAGCGCGGTGGCCGGGGTGAGCTTCGACATCACGCCCGGCCAGACGTTCGGCCTGGTCGGCGAGTCCGGCTGCGGCAAGACCACGCTGGCCCGGCTGCTGGCGGGCCTGGAGCAGGCCGACGCGGGGTCCATCGCCTTCCGCGGCACCGACCTGACGGCGCTGAGCCGCGGCCAGCGGCGCAAGGCCGGCACCGGGATCCAGCTGATGTTCCAGGACCCGTTCGGGTCCCTGGACCCGCGGATGCGGGTCGGCACGATCCTGCGCGAGCCGCTGATCATCGCCAAGGCGGGCCGCAAGCGCTCGCACTGGCGCACGGTGGCCCGGTTCCTGGACGAGGTGGGCATGCCCGCCGACTCGGTGCGGCGCTTCCCGCGGGAGTTCTCCGGCGGCCAGCGGCAGCGGCTGGCGCTGGCCCGCGCGCTCATCCTGCAGCCGGACCTGATCGTCGCCGACGAGCCGGTCTCGGCCCTGGACGTCTCGGTCCAGGCGCAGATCCTCAACCTGATGCGCCGGCTGCAGCGCCAGTACGGCCTCAGCTACCTGTTCATCTCCCATGACCTGTCGGTGGTCCGGTACATGGCCGACGTCATCGGCGTGATGTACCTGGGCAAGATGGTCGAGATCGGACCGGCCGAGATGGTCTGCACCGTGCCGGCCCACCCCTACACCCGCGGCCTCATCGACGCGGTCCCCGTGGTGGCTCTCAGCGCCGCCGGCAGGCATCCTGGCCAGCCGATCGCCGGCGAGCAGCCGGTCACCGCCCGCCCGCCGTCCGGATGCCGGTTCCGGACCCGGTGCCCGCTGGCGGCCGAGATCTGCGCGGTGCAGGAGCCGCCGCTGCGGCCCACGGCCACCGGCGGTCAACTGGTCGCCTGTCACTTCCCGCTGCACGGCAGCGATGCCGGGCCCGGCGGCCAGGGCAGCCCCGGCCAGGCCGGCCATGCCGCCTCCGTGCCCGGCGTGTCGGCGAGCTAGCCCGGTTCTGCTGGCCCGGGGGCGACCCACTGAAGCCCCGATGCCGCCCTCCGGCCGGCGTGCTCTGCTGGCCGGAGGGCGGCCCCTGGAACCCCCGGTGTCGCCCTCCGGGCGGCGGGTAGCGCAGGGCGGCGACCCCTGGAAACCCCCCGCGCCGCCCTCCGGGCGAGGTGCAGGCGGCGCCGCGACCTGCGAGGTGATTGCCGGCAGTTGTCGTCGGCGGGCTTCTTGCGCCCGTTGTTGCCGCTAGCCTTCTTGTGTCCGCAGTGAGCAGGAAGGAGATCTTCCATGGCACGCGCTCGCACGGGTGCGGGGTGTTCGGTGTGAGCACTGGCATGTCCGTGCCCAGGCCGCGGGCACCCGGCCTGGATGTCGGCGACTCCGCGCTGCTGGACACTTTGCTGCGCGAGGCGCCGATCGGCTTTGCCTTCCTCGGCTCTGACCTTCGCTTCCGGCGGGTCAACCAGACGCTGGCCCAGCTGGCCGGCCTGGAGCCGGCCGGGCACATCGGCCGCACGCCCGCGGAGATATGGCCGGCGGGGCTGGCCGGCCATGCCGAGGCAGCGCTGGGCCGGGTGCTGGCCGAGGGCCGCACGCTGGAGACGGTTTACCCGGACCCGGCGCAGCCGGGCCCGGCCGCTGCCGCGGCGCCGCCCGCCGACCCTGGCCAGCCGGCCGGGCGCTGGGCGCTGTCCTGGTACCCGTCCCGCGACGCCGAGGGCGGCGTGGCCGGCGTGGCGCTGATCGCGGTCGACCATGCCCAGCGGCGCGCGGCAGCCGAGGCGCTGCGGCGCAGCCAGGAGCGGTACCGCTCGCTGGTGCAGGCCGGCGCGCAGGTGGTCTGGGTGACCACCCCGGAAGGCCAGATCGCCGAGGACTCGCCCGAATGGCGCTGGATCACCGGCCAGACCGTCGAGGAGTACCTGGCCAGGGGCTGGATGGACGTGATCCACCCGGACGACAGGGACCGGGTCAGCCACGACTGGGCCGAGAGCCTGCGGTCGGGCAAGGCGCTCGACAGCCGGTACCGGATCCGCACCAAGACCGGTTCTTACCGGCACTATGACGTCCGGGCGGTGGCCGTCGAGCGGGACGGGAAGATCATCGAGTGGGTCGGCGCCAGCACCGACGTCACCGGACAGCGCGAGGCCGAGGAGATGCGCGGCCGGCTGACCGAGCAGCTGTCGGCCGCGGCACTACGCACCGCGCGGCTGCAGCAGGCCACCTCGATGCTCGCCGAGGCGCTGACCGTGGAGCAGGTGGTCGGTGTCATCACCGAGGTCGGCCGGTCGGCCATCGGTGCCGAGCGGTCGGCGGTGGCCATGCTGGACCCCGACCGGCTGCGGCTGAAGACGATCAACCCCGGCGGGCTGCCGACCAGCCCCGGGGCGGTCAGCGGCGACATCCCGCTGGACACCCCGAGCGTCATGACCGCGGCCATCACCGCCCGGCGCCCGCTGACCTTCGAGAGCCCCGATGCCCTGCGCCGGCACTTCGAGAGCCTGGCGAACCTGGACCTGTTCCTGACCCATAGCGACGAGAAGGCCTGGGTCGGGCTGCCGCTGCTGTCGTCGGGCGCGCCGCTGGGCGCGCTGCGGTTCTCCTTTACCCGGCCCCGGCGGATCACCGACGAGGAGCGGGTGTTCCTCGAGGCGCTGGCCGGGCAGTGCGCGCTGGCCCTGGAGCGGGCGTCGCTGTTCGAGCGCGAGCACACCACGGCCGAGACGCTGCAGCGCAGCCTGCTGCCCGACCGGCTGCCGACCGTGCCGGGCATCATCCTGGAGGCCCGGTACCTGCCGGTCACCAGGAACATGGAGATCGGCGGCGACTGGTACGACGCCTTCCGGCTGCCCGACGGCAAGCTGGCCGTGGCCGCCGGCGACGTCATGGGCAAGGGGCTGACCGCCGCGGCCGGGATGGGCCGGGTCCGCAACGCCCTGCGGGCACTGGCGCTGACCGACCCGCGCCCGGCCGCCGTGCTGGCCGGGCTGGACCGGCTGTTCATCGCCACCGAGCTGGAGGAGCAGGTCACCACCGTGGCCTACCTGGTGGTCGACCCGGAGACCGGGGAGGGGATGGCCGGCAACGCCGGCCACCTGCCGCCGCTGCTGCTGTCGTCGGGGGCCGTGCCCCGGCTGGACACCACTGAGGCCGGGACCCCGCTGGGCTGGGCCAGCCCGCGCCAGCAGTACCAGTTCTCGCTGCCGCCCGGCAACACCGCGGTGCTGTATTCCGATGGACTGGTGGAGAACCGCCGGCGCGGGCTGGACAAGGGCCTGGACGAGCTGGTGGCGGTGGCGTCGAAGGCGCCGCCGGGGGCTGCGGAAGATCCGGCGCAGTTGCTGGCTTATCTCGTAGACCAGATGCTGACCGGGTACGAGCAGGATGACGACGTCATGGTGCTGGTGCTGCACGTGCCCCGGCGCGATGGCCAGCCAGAGCGCCGGCCGCGGGCGGCCGGAGTGACGAGGAAGGGGCGGGCATGACGAATGCGGGTACCATTTCGGCGATCGCGCTCGCGGCCGCCGGGAATGCCCGGCGGCGGCCCGCGACTGTACGACCTACCCTCAGACTCCGCCTAAGGTGGTGGGCGGGACAGGATCTGGTGCCAGCCTCCTGCCACAGGTCCGGGGCCGCAGGCGCGGTCTCCGGCATGGTCCAGGCAGCCGGCGCGGCCCGGTAAGGTCCGTTTCTCGCCATGACGTTTGCCGGAGAGGTGGCTGTGTCGCTTGTCAGTTCGATCGGCCGGTGGCGGGCCGGCCGGTGGCAGCCGGCCGGCCAGCGAAGGAAGGGGTGACCGCGGTGGCAAGCGCTGCTAGCTCCGCAGCCCGGCGCCGGACGCGGCCGTCGGCTCAGGGCGCACGTGTTCCGCAGCAGGCCCGTGGGAGATCCTCAGACGGCGCCGTGGCGCTGGCTGACGAGGCCGGCGTCGATGCTCCGGCCCCGCCGGCAGGCCGCCGGGGCGCCCGGCAGCACGGCTCGGGATCATCAAACCAGTCAGATCGGCGAGGTGGGGGAAGCAATGGCGGCAACGGGCGCAAGAAGGTGAGCGCGCAGGCTGAGGAGTTCCCCGGCCAGGCACGCGGCGGCGTGGATACCGACGCAGACTCCGCTGAGGTGACGGAACTGGACGGCGACCCGGAGCTGGCAAGCGGCGAACTCGAGGCCGACCCGGACATGGACGACCTGTCCGAGCTGCCCGAGGACGAAGAGATCAGCCTGGACGTCGAGGACAGCGACGCGGGGTCCGAGGGCGAGGCCGAGGAGGCCGGGGACGACGCCGAGGAGGCTGAGGAGGCCGACGGCGAGGCTGTCAGCGCGCCAGCCGCCGGGCCGGCCGGGGCGGCCAAGACCGCCAAGCCGGCCGCCGGGACCGGCGAGTCTGAGGCTGACGACGAGACCTTCGTTTACGGCGATGACGACGAGGACCTGCCCGCGGCCCAGGTCGCGGTGGCCGGGGCCACCTCGGACCCGGTCAAGGACTATCTCAAGCAGATCGGCAAGGTCCCGCTGCTCAACGCCGAGCAGGAGGTCGAGCTGGCCAAGCGGATCGAGGCGGGCCTGTTCGCCGAGGAGAAGCTGGCCGAGGGCATCGGCGGATCGCTGCGGCCTGAGCAGCGGCTGGACCTGGAGTGGATCGCCGACGACGGCCGCCGGGCCAAGAACCACCTGCTGGAGGCCAACCTCCGGCTGGTGGTGTCGCTGGCCAAGCGCTACACCGGCCGCGGCATGCTGTTCCTGGACCTGATCCAGGAGGGCAACCTCGGGCTGATCCGCGCGGTGGAGAAGTTCGACTACACCAAGGGCTACAAGTTCTCCACGTATGCCACCTGGTGGATCCGCCAGGCCATCACCCGGGCCATGGCCGATCAGGCGCGCACCATCCGGATCCCGGTGCACATGGTCGAGGTCATCAACAAGCTGGCCCGCGTGCAGCGGCAGATGCTGCAGGACCTGGGCCGCGAGCCGACTCCGGAGGAGCTGGCCGCCGAGCTGGACATGACCCCGGAAAAGGTCATTGAGGTGCAGAAGTACGGCCGCGAGCCGATCTCGCTGCACACCCCGCTGGGCGAGGACGGCGACAGCGAGTTCGGTGACCTGATCGAGGACTCCGAGGCTATCCAGCCGGGCGAGGCCGTCAGCTTCACCCTGCTGCAGGAGCAGCTGCACTCGGTCCTGGACACCCTGTCCGAGCGGGAGGCCGGCGTGGTGTCCATGCGGTTCGGGCTGACCGACGGCCAGCCCAAGACCCTGGACGAGATCGGCAAGGTCTACGGGGTCACCCGGGAGCGGATCCGGCAGATCGAGTCCAAGACCATGTCCAAGCTGCGCCACCCGTCCCGGTCCCAGGTGCTGCGCGACTATCTGGACTAACTCATCCCATGACGAAAGGGGCGGTCCCGGCCTAGCCGGGACCGCCCCTTCCTTATCGCTATCAGCGCGAGTCGGTCGCCGGCTGAGAGGCCAGCCGGCCCGTCTCGTCCTGGATTTCCACCGCAATCTTGGCCAGCGCATCAGCGTGCTGGCGGTTGTGGTGTCCGCAGAACAGCAGTTCCCCGGACCCTGGAAGCAGCACGCGCACGTACGCGGGCGCTCCGCACCGGTCGCACAGGTCGCTGGCGGTCAGCGGCTTTGTAGGGGCTAGCGCTCCGGTCATGTCGCCTCCTCGCCTCGGGCCCTGTGCGGCGCCTGTGCCGCGGGCCGTCCGTGATCTCTACGCATCACAACACCTGGCCGGGGTCCTTGTCATCCCCCGCGCATGGGGGATATGCCGAAGGCGAACAACGGCCGCCTGTCAGTCTCTGTGGGGTGTCCAGGCAGACACTCTGAGTGACCGGAAGCGGTGTTAACCCAGGGGCTGCTCCCCGGAACCCCGTACCGAGGGGTCCCGCCGGAGGGGCCCGCCCGTGGAATCCCCGTGCTGACCCGGGGGGCCGGCCGCGGAACCCCCAGTTCAGGGGGGCGGGCCCCTGATCCTCCCGTGTTGGCCCAGGGGGCCACCCCCTGGAACCCCCAGCACAAGGGGGCCCGCCCCCCTGAACCCCCCGTATTGACCCAGGGGGCCACCCCCCTGGAACCCCCAGCACAGAGGGGCCCGCCCCCCTGAAACCCCCCCGTTAAGTACCAGGTCGCCGCCTATGTCAGCGGCGTGGTTGCGCCGGGTAGGGCCACCGGGCGGCTAGTCTGCCCTACAGTGCCGTCTGCGAAAGCCCGTCCCGGAAGCCCGGTGGCGCCGGCGATCCGGGCGGCCGGCCCCGATGTCAGCTCAGGAGATCCGTGTGACCGCCGTCAGCGAAGCCCGCGTGAAGCCGAAGCCCGTCAGCTCAGCCGACGGCTACACCGCGCGCCACCTGACCGTCCTGGAGGGCCTGGAGGCCGTCCGCAAGCGGCCGGGCATGTACATCGGCTCGACCGACGGCCGGGGCATGCTGCACTGCCTGTGGGAGATCATCGACAACTCCGTCGATGAGGCCCTAGGCGGGCATTGCTCGCGTATCGAGATCGTCCTGCACGAGGACGGCTCGGCCGAGGTCACCGATGACGGCCGCGGCATCCCGGTGGACACCGAGCCGCGGACCGGCCTGTCGGGCGTGGAGCTGGTCATGACCCGGCTGCACGCCGGCGGGAAGTTCGGCGGCGGCTCGTATACCGCGTCGGGCGGCCTGCACGGCGTGGGCGCCTCGGTGGTCAACGCGCTGTCCGGGCGGCTGGACATCTGCGTGACCAGGAACAGCGCTGAGTGGACGACCAGCTTCCGGCGCGGGATGCCCGGCGAGTTCGCCGATGACGGCCCGGAGGCCCCGTTCGCGCCCGGCCAGGGCCTGCGCAAGGGGCGCCGGGTGGCCAAGGCCGTCACCGGCACCCGGATCCGGTTCTGGCCCGACCGGCAGATCTTCGTGCCCGGCGCGGACTGGGGCCTCAGCAGCCTGATCGAGCGGGCCCGGCAGACCGCCTACCTGGTCCCCGGCCTGGCCATCAAGATCATCGATGAGCGCGCCCGGCCGGACGGCGCCGAGGCCGGCGAGGCCGGCGACGGGCCGCGCGAGACCGAGTTCCGGTTCGCCGGCGGCATCGCCGAGTTCTGCGCCCACCTGTCCCGCGGTGAGCCGCTGACCGACGTGCTGCGGCTGACCGGCTCTGGCCAGTTCACCGAGACCGTGCCGGTGCTCGACGACCAGGGCCACCTGAACCCGACCGACGTGGAGCGGCAGCTCGACGTGGACGTCGCGCTGCGCTGGGACGGTGGCTACGACTCCACTACCCGGTCGTTCGTGAACGTCATCGCCACCCCCAAGGGCGGCTCGCACGTCACCGGCTTCGAGCGGGCCATCGTGCGGACGGTGAACGAGCAGCTGCGGGCCTCCCGGCTGCTGCGCAACGGCGACGAGGCCGTGATCAAGGAGGACGTGCTGGAGGGCCTGACCGCGGTAATCGCGGTCCGGCTGCCCGAGCCGCAGTTCGAGGGCCAGACCAAGGAGGTGCTCGGCACCCCGGCCGCGTCCCGGATCGTGGCCCAGGTGGTCTCGGCCGAGCTGCGGAACTTCCTGGAAGGCAAGGTGCGGGGCAGCAAGCAGCAGGCCCGCGCCGTGCTGGACAAGGTCGTCGCGGCGGCCAGGACCCGGATCGCCGCGCGCGAGCACCGGGAGAACCAGCGGCGCAAGACCAGCCTGGCCAACTCCGCGCTGCCGGCCAAGCTGGTGGACTGCCGGTCGGCCGATGACCGCAGCGAGCTGTTCATCGTCGAGGGCGACTCCGCGCTCGGGACCGCCAAGCTGGCCAGGGACTCGGAGTTCCAGGCCCTGCTGCCGATCCGCGGCAAGATCCTCAACGTGCAGAAGGCCTCGCTGGCCGACATGCTCAAGAACGCCGAGTGCGCCGCGATCATCCAGGTGCTCGGTGCCGGGTCGGGCAGCGCGTTCAACCTGGAGGCCGCCCGGTACCAGCGGGTGATCTTCATGGCCGACGCCGATGTCGACGGGGCGCACATCCGGACCCTGCTGCTGACCCTGTTCCACCGCTACATGCGGCCCATGCTGGAGGCCGGGCGGGTGTTCGCGGCCGTCCCGCCGCTGCACCGGATCGAGCTGACCAACCCGCGCAAGGGCCAGCTGAAGTACCGCTACACCTACTCCGACGCGGAGCTGCACCGGACGCTGCTGGAGCTCGAGCGCAAGGGCCAGCGCTGGAAGGAGCCCCCGCAGCGCTACAAGGGCCTGGGCGAGATGGACGCCAGCCAGCTGGCCGAGACCACCATGGACCCGCGCCAGCGCACCCTGCGCCGGATCAGGATCGAGGACGCGGCCGCCGCCACCGGCATCTTCAACCTGCTGATGGGCTCGGAGGTGGCCCCGCGCCGCGAGTTCATCGTGGGCGGGGCCGGCGAGCTGGACCCGGCCCGCATCGACACCTGACCGGCCGGCTGCCGGCGGCTCGGCGGCCGCCAGCCCCTACAGCAGCCGGGTCGGCAGGGTCTGCTCCACGACCTGGCCGTCCGGGCTGCGGCTGATCGAGTAGGCGCTGGCCCCCGGCACCTCGGTGAACGCCTCGTGCAGCTCGGTGCCGTAGAACACCAGCCCGGTGCCGTTGTCGGTGGCGTAGCCGTCGGGCAGCACGCCGTCGGCGATCAGCCGCTGGGTCAGCGGCCGCCGCTCCGGCTCGGCGTCGTAATGCGGGCTGTTGGACCAGGGCAGGAAGCCCAGCCCGTTGGTCAGCGGCCGCAGCCGGGGGCCGAACGAGTCGGTGGTGCCGCCCTTGTGCCAGCAGATGGAGCCCGCCGACACTCCCATCAGCACCACCCCGGCCTGCCAGCAGTCGCGCAGGATCGTGTCCAGCCCGTGCAGCCGCCACAGCGCCAGCAGGTTGGCCGTGCTGCCGCCCATCACCCAGATGATGTCCTGACGGGCCAGGTGCGCGGCGACGTCCGGCTGGTTGGGCATCGTGAACAGCGACAGGTGCGAGACCAGCATGTCCAGCCGGCCGAACGCCTCGTAGCAGCGGGCCATGATGGCCGGGTTGTCGCCCACGGCAGTGCCGATGACGCACAGCCGCGGGTGCCGGCCCGCCCGGGCCAGCCGGGTGGCCAGCGTGTAGGCCGGCCCGGCCACGTTGTCGAGCAGGCCGTCCGCCGACTGCCGGAAGCCGATGCTGGTCGCGACGATGGTGGGCTGCGCGGCGGTCATGCCGTCCCTCCGGCCGTGCCGCCCAGGGCGGCCAGCGGCTGCCTGACGCGCTCGCCGGATCCGTCGCGGCGGCCCTCGGCGGCCGGCAGCTCGACCGGCGTGCCGGCCTCGGTGGCGCCCCTGGCCGGGCCGGCGCCCGCCCAGGCCAGCACCAGCGCGTCCTCGCCCTTGAGGAACCGATGGCAGCGGACCCCGCCGGTGGCCCGGCCCTTGGCCGGGTACTCGCGGTAGGGGGTGACCTTGACCGTCGCCGCGGTCGTGCCCGGCAGCGCGCTGGCCGAGCCAGCCACCGTGACCACTACCGGCTCGCCGTCGCCCTCGCCGGCCGGGTCCACCGCGCCGAACCAGGTCACGCTGGCCCGCGCCGCCAGCCGGATCCCGGCCATGCCGCCGGCCGCCCGGCCCTGCGGCCGGACCGACGAGGCGGGGAAGCGCAGCAACTGCGCGTCGCTGGTGATGAACACCAGGTCCTGCTCCTCGCTGGCCAGCTGAACCGCGCCGACCACCCGGTCGCCGTCCTTCAGCGAGATCACGTCGAAGTCCGTGGCGTTCTGCGGGTAATCCGGCGCTACCCGCTTGACCACGCCCAGGGCGGTCCCCACGGCCAGCCCGGCGCCGGCGCCGTCCGCCGCCACCACGGCGACAACTGTCTCACCAGGCTCAGTCGAAACGAACTCGCTCACCGGGGCCCCGCCCGACAGGCCGGGGGAGTGGGCGCTGGGCGGCAGGGCGGGCAGCTCGAGCACGCCGATCCTGATCAGCCGGCCACGCGAGGTGAGCACCCCGACCGTGCCCCGGGCCGTGGCCGGCACCGAGGCGACGATGACGTCGTGGGCGGCGCGCTGCGCGCGCCCGGCCTTGCGCCCGGCGTCCGGCGGTGGCGGGAGCTGCCCGTCGGGCCCCGCCGGGGCGGCCGCGGTGCGCGCCAGCAGCCCGGCCGAGGACAGCAGCACCGTGCACGGGTCATCGGCGACCTCCAGCGGCACCGCGGCGGTCCGGGTCACGCCGCTGGCCTCCAGCAGCACCGTCCGGCGCGGGGTGGCGAATCGCTCGCTGACGCTGGCCAGCTCGCCGGACACCACCTCGCGCAGCCGCTGCTCGGACTCCAGGATCGCGGTCAGCTCGGCGATCTCGGCCTGCAGGGTGTCGCGCTCGCCCTCCAGCTCCAGCTTGTCGTAGCGGGTCAGCCGGCGCAGCGGGGTGTCCAGGATGTACTGCGCCTGGACCTGGGTCAGGTCGAACACCGACATCAGCCGCTCGCGCGCCGCGGCCGCGTCGTCGCTGGTGCGGATGACCTGGATGACCTCGTCGATATTCAGCAGCGCGATGATCAGGCCGTCGACCAGGTGCAGTCGGTCGGCGCGCTTGCTGCGGCGGAACTCGGTCCGGCGCCGGACCACCTCGATCCGGTGATCGACATAGATCTGCAGCAGCTCGCGCAGCCCGAGCACCCGCGGCTGGCCGTCGACCAGGACCACGTTGTTGATGCCGAAGGTCTCCTCCATCGGCGTCAGCCGGTAGAGCTCCTCCAGCACAGCCTCGGGGTGGAAGCCGTTGCGCACCTCGATGACCAGGTGTAGGCCGCGGTGCCGGTCGGTCAGGTCCTTCAGGTCGGAGATCCCGTTCAGCTTCCTGGCCTGCACCAGGTCCTTGATCCGGCTGATCACTTTCTCCGGCCCGACGCCGTAGGGCAGCTCGGTGATCACGATCCCGGTGCGCCGCGGGGTGAGCTTCTCCACCCGGGCCGCCGCCCGGGTGCGGAAGATGCCGCGGCCGGTGGCGTAGGCGTCCCGGATGCCGTCCAGCCCCACGATCTTCCCGCCCGTCGGCAGGTCCGGGCCCGGCACGAAGCGCATCAGCGTCTCCAGGTCGGCCTCCGGGTTGGCGATCAGGTGCCGGGCCGCCGCCACGACCTCGCCCAGGTTGTGCGGCGCCATGTTGGTGGCCATCCCCACGGCGATCCCGGACGCCCCGTTGACCAGCAGGTTGGGCAGTGCCGCTGGCAGCACCTCGGGCTGGACGTCCTGGCCGTCGTAGTTGGGGATGAAGTCGACGGTGTCCTCATCCAGCGACGCGGTCATCTCCATGGCCGCGGCCGACAGCCGGGCCTCGGTGTAGCGCATCGCCGCGGGCGCGTCGTCGCCGCCCAGGGACCCGAAGTTGCCGTGCCCGTCGATGAGCGGCAGCCGCATCGCGAACGGCTGGGCCAGCCGGACCAGGGCGTCGTAGATCGCGCCGTCGCCGTGCGGGTGCAGCCGGCCCATCACCTCGCCCACCACCCGCGCGCACTTGACGTGGGCCCGGTCGGGCCGCAGGCCCATCTCGCTCATCTGGTACAGGATCCGCCGCTGCACGGGCTTGAGCCCGTCCCGTGCGTCCGGCAGGGCGCGCTGGTAGATCACCGAGTAGGCGTACTCAAGGTAGCTGCCCCGCATCTCATCGGTGACGTCAATGTCAACGATGTTTTCCTCGAAGTCCTCGGGCGGCGGAGTTGTCGTGGTGCGTCTGGCCATGACCGCCATTGTGCCGTCCCGCCAGGCCCCGTGCCGATTCCGGCGCGCCGGAGCTCCGTCTCCTGCTCGCCTCCGGGACGCCCCGGGAGGCGCCGTCTTCCCTCGTCGCGGGCTCCTCAGTCCAGACGGCGCCGGGCGTCCCTCCGGCGAGGTTTCAGCGGGCGGCCTGCCGGGCCCGGTAGGCGGCTACGTTCACCCGGTTGGCGCATGAGGTGCTGCAGAACCGCCGGGACTGGTTCTTGGACAGGTCCACGTGAACGTGCGCGCAGTCGTCGGCCGCGCACCGCCGCAGCCGTCCCAGCTGCCCGGACCGGATCAGGTCGACGAAGGCCATCGCCGCCTCGACTGCCATCCGGTCGGCCAGCGGCGCGCCCGCCGGGGCCGCGTGCACGTGATAATCCCAGCCATCGTGCTTGACCAGCTGAGGCAGCGCGCGGGCCTCCCGCAGCAGGGTGTTGACCAGCTCCGCGGCCTCGTCCGCGCCGGCGTCCCAGAGCCGCTCCAGGCGGGGCCGGAGCGCGCGCACGGCGGCCAGCTCGGCGGCGTCGCGGGTGCGCTCACCCGACACCTGCCAGGCCGTCACGAAGCGGTCCAGCGCCGCCATGTCGCCCAGCTCGTCGCCATCGGCGCCGCGGCCGGTGTTGACCAGGGCGGCTGCCTCGGTCAGCGCCACCTCGGTGTCATGAGCAAAAAGCACTTGACCCCTTTCGCGCGCCCCCGCTACCGTCACTAGCGTAGCCCAGTTTTACCTCTTACACAGCGCGTGCCGGGCCCGCGGGCGCGACCGCGCGTGTGAGACGACCGTGCCCAGGAGTAACTCGGTGGCTAGCGCGCAGGCCCGCTCCGCCGCTCCCGGCCGGGGCCTGGCCCTGGCCGTGGCGGCGTCCGCGGCCTTCGGGACATCCGGCACCTTTGCCGCGTCGCTGATCGGGGCGGGCTGGAGCCCGGCCGCCGCGGTCACCGCGCGGATCACGGTGTCGGCCGTGGTGCTCACCATCCCCGCGCTGGTCCAGCTGCGCGGCCAGTGGGCGCAGCTGCGCCGCGGGGCGGGCCGGATGGTGGCCTACGGGCTGATCGCGGTGGCCGGGTGCCAGGTGTGCTACTTCAGCGCCATCGCCCGGATGCCGGTCGGGGTCGCGCTGCTGCTGGAGTACCTGGGCATCATCGGGGTGGTCGGCTGGCTGTGGCTGCGGCACGGGCAGCGGCCGCGCCGCCGGACCCTGGCCGGCACGGTGGCCGCCCTGGCCGGGCTCGGCCTGGTACTCGACCTGTCCGGCTCCGCCCGGCTCAGCCTGACCGGGGTGGTGTTCGCGCTGCTGGCGGCCGTCGGCCTGGCCACTTTCTTCGTGCTGTCCGCGGCCGACGCCGACCCGCTGCCGCCCATCGTGATGGCCTGGGGCGGCATGTGCACCGGCGCGATCGCGCTGGGCGTGGTGGGTGCGGCGGGGCTGCTGCCGATGACGGCGCCGGCCCGGCCCGTCGACTTCCTCGGCCACCAGGTCAGCTGGCTCGTGCCGGTGCTGGGTCTGTCCCTGGTGGCCGCGGTCTTCGCCTACGTCGCGGCGATCAGCGCGGTCCGGCTGCTGGGGCCCAAGCTGGCCTCGTTCATCGGCATCTCCGAGGTGCTGTTCGCCGTCCTGTTCGCCTGGATCCTGCTCGGCCAGCTGCCGTCGCTGATGCAGTTCGGCGGCGGCGTGCTGATCCTGGCCGGGGTGATCCTGGTCCGCGCCGACGAGCTGGGCGGTGTCCCCGGACCCGGTCCGGGCAGCGAGCCGGAGCCGGTTAATGCCGGTGAGCTGCCGGGCGATGTCGTGGCCGGGCGAGCGCGCTAGCCGGCTGGATTTCTCAGGGGCCCCCGGAACCGCGGTAAGACTGGCTATCCCTGGATGCCACCTCTGGGAGCCCGGTAGCGACTGGCTACCCCAGGGGTCACCCCTGGAACTCCCGGTAAGACTGGCTATCCCAGGGGGCGTCCCCTGGAATCCTCAGTAACGACCTCGGGGGCTTAGAGCAGCGGGCGGGCGCCGACCAGGCTGAGTGCGCGGGCCGCCAGGCGGCAGCCGCTGACCAGCGCCTCTGCCGGCGGCTTCTTGTCCAGCCAGGCGGGCAGGAAGCCGGCGCAGAACGCGTCGCCGCCGCCGGTGCGGTCCACCAGCTTCTCCAGCGGCGGCGCCGGCACCCGGACCGGGTCCGGGCGCCCGTTGGCGTAGAACAGCGCGCCGTCGGCGCCCATCTTCATGACCACGTGCGGGTACCAGGCGTTCAGCACCCGGGCGGCCTGCTCGGGCTCCTCGCGCCCGGTCAGCACCCGGCCCTGGGCGGCGTTCACGAACAGCAGGGCGGCGCCGTTGGTGAGCTGGAGGAACGGCTCGGCGCCGACCCGCTCCAGGGGCGCCGCCGAGGCGCCGTCCACCGAGATCGTCATCCCGGCCCGCTGGGCGTGCGACATAGCGGCCAGGGTGGCCTGCCGGGAGCCATCGTTGAGCAGCGTGTAGCCCGAGACGTGCAGGTGGCCGCCGGGCGTGAACAGGTCCTTGGGCAGGTCGTCGGGGGACAGGGCGGCGTTAGCACCGGGGTCCGACAGCATCGTGTGGTCGCCCTTGTGAGTGACCATGACCACGCAGGTGCCGGTCGGCCGCTCCGGGTCCATCACCAGGCGGGCGTCCACCCCGTAGCCCATCAGCTCCATATCGCGGTTGCGGCCGGCGATGTCGGCCCCGCGGCGGCCGACGAACGCCACCTCGGCTCCGTCGACGGCCAGCCACGCGGCGATGTTCGCCCCGGAGCCTCCTCCGTGCATGGTCACCACGGCGGGCGTGTCGCTGCCCCTGGCCAGTGGCAGGGCGGCGTGGGCGACCGTGTCCGTCATGAGATCACCAACGACGACGACGCGCGTCATGCCGTCTCACCACCTTGATCACGGGGCTGTGAGCGGGCCACTCGGAACGAACGCCCGGCTCAGAGCTAGCGCATAGAACTTAACAGTTCCGCGGACCGCTCTTGTGCCGTTCCGGGGTCGGAATCCGTGATTGGTAGCGATTCGGTCATCTTCTCCCTCCCCAGTAGCCGAGGCCCGGCGGCTGGCCCCCGGCTACTGGTGGGTTTCGGGGGTGGCCCCGGACAAGCACAGCTACGGGGGGTTCCGGGGGCGGCCCCCGGGCAAGCACGGCCACTGAGGTTCCGGAGGGCTCTGGGGCCGCCCCCGGCTACTGGGGGGGTCCGGGGGCGGGCGGGCAAGCACAGCGCGGGGCTCGCTCGGCCCGCGTCAATGTGTGCTCAGCACCCGTCCCGCGGCTATCAGCACGGTCTCCTCGGACTCCGCTGCCAGCCGCTGGTTGAGCCAGCCGAGCTGATCGCGGAAGGCCCGGCCCGCCGGGGTCGCGGGCACGATCCCCGAGCCGACCTGGTCACTGACTGCCACCACCCGGGCCCCGGTCTGCCGCCAGGCGGCCACCAGGTCGTCCACCCGCGCAGCGAGCGCGGCCAGGGCCGCCTGGTGGCCGGCTTCCCAGGCGCCGGCCTCGGTCATGGCCGCCGCCAGCCAGGTGCCGATCCCGTCGACCAGCACGGCCCCGCGCAGGCGGCGCAGCGCTCCGGCCACGTCGGTGCTCTCGATCGTCGGCCACCAGCGCGGCCGCGCCGCCCGGTGCGCGGCGACACGCTGGGCCCACTCGGTGTCATGCTCGCCCGGCCCCGTGCCGCCGGAGCGGGCGCTGTCCGGGTACGGGCCGGCCGCCAGGTAGGTCACCCGCGGCTCGGCGGCCAGCCGCAGCTCGGCCTCGCGCGACTTGCCGGACCGGACTCCGCCGAGCACCAGCGTGCGGTGCGGCCAGTCAGGCGCCGGCTCGCCCCGCGGCAGCTCCGCCGCGGCCGGCACGGTCAGCACATCACCGTCGGCCGGGCTGAGCGCCTGCCAGAAACCGCAGCGCCGGGCCAGCTCGGCGGGGGAGCTGATCCGGTGGTCGGCATACAAGGCGGCCGCGCGGAAGGCGCCGGCCCGGCCGGGCCCGGCGCTGCCGGGTTCTGTGCGGCCGGGGCCGGGCAGCAGCCGGCGGCGGCGCAGCGCGCCGAGCTGAGCCGGCGTGTGCAGCAGGTCGAGCAGGGCCGCGTCGTAGGCGCGGGTTCCGGCAGGCGGGTCGGGGACCAGGCCGGGGCCGCCGGCGGCCAGCAGCCGGGCGCCGTCCGGGCCGGTGATCTCCCAGCCGCCGGGCACCGGCTCGATCCGGTAGCCGGCGCCCGGGCCAGGCGGGGTGCCTGGCGTCAGGCGCAGCTGGCCGTCGACCACCACCTCAGCGCTGCGGAGCTCGTTATTGCTGGTCCGCAGGCGCATGCAGGAGGCGCAGCGGCAATCCGCGGCAGGCCAGCCGGCCGGCCCGGCCGTGCCCGCGAACCGAATTCTCATTCCCCGTCCCATCCACGCTGGCCTGCGCCCAGGGTGGCTACGATAGGCGTCCGGCCGGCCCGGCTGGCCGGCCTCGGGCCCCTTCCCGGCGGCCCGCGGCAGACGGCCCGATCCTAGCTACCGAGGCGAGACATGACCTGGACCTGGCAGTTCGAGAAGGCCGACGGCGGCGCGGTCGCCTCGCGTGACCTGCCCAAGGACACCTGGGCGAGCCAGGGCGACGCGGAGAGCTGGCTGGGGGAGAACTGGCGGGACCTGCTGGACCAGGGCGTGGACCAGGTCAGCCTGGTCGAGGACGGGCGCGTCGAGTACGGCCCGATGAGCCTGCACCCGGCGGAGGAGTAGGCACCCCGCCGGGAGCAGGCTCGGCATCAGATCAGCGAGTCAGCGAAACCGCGACGCCGTTCCGCGAGCCGGCGGCACGCGCGGGCGGCACCGCCTTCCCTCGTCGCTGGCCCCTCCCCTCGTCGAGCGCTCAGTCCAGGCGGCGCCGGCATCCCGGGGTCAGGGCCGGCTGGGCGGGCTGGCGGTGTGCACCGGGTCGGAGATGATCTCCGGGCCCAGGATGTCGTCGATGCGGCGCATCAGGGCCGGGTCGAGCCGGACGCCCGCGGCGCCGGCATTGTCGCGGACCTGCTCGGGCCGGGTGGCGCCGATGATCGCCGCCGAGACGTTCGGGTTCTGCAGCGTCCAGGCCACGGCCAGCTGGGCCAGCGTCAGGCCGGCCTCGTCGGCAACGGGCTTGAGCTCCTGCACCCGGGTCAGCAGGTCGTCCTTCATGAGCCGGGAGATGAACGTCGCGCCGCCGCTCTCGTCGGTCGCCCGCGAGCCGGCCGGCGGCGCGGCGCCGGGCCGGTACTTGCCGGTCAGCACACCCTGCCCGATGGGGGAGAACACGACCTGGCCGATGCCCTCCTTCTCGCACAGCGGGACGACCTCGGCCTCGATCACGCGCCAGATCATGTTGTACTGCGGCTGGTTGGAGACGATCCGGTCGAAGCCCATGTCCTCGGCGATCTTCAGCGCCGCCGTGATCTCCTCGGCCCGCCACTCCGACACCCCGATGTACAGCGCCTTGCCCTGGCGGACCAGGTCATCGAAGGCGCGCATGGTCTCTTCCAGCGGCGTCTCGTGGTCATACCGGTGGGCCTGGTACAGGTCGACGTAGTCGGTCTGCAGCCGGCGCAGCGAGGCGTGCGCCGATTCCATGATGTGCTTGCGCGACAGGCCGCGGTCGTTCTGGCCGGCGCCGGTCGGCCAGAACACCTTGGTGAAGATCTCCAGCGACTCCCGGCGCACCCCGTGCAGGGCCCGGCCGAGCACCTCCTCGGCCTTGGTGCCGGCGTAGGCGTCGGCGGTGTCGAAGGTGGTGATCCCCTCGTCGAGCGCGGCGGCGACGCACGCACTGGCGGCGTCCTCCTCGACCTGCGACCCGTGGGTGATCCAGTTTCCGTAGGCAATCTCGCTGATCTTCAGGCCGCTGCGGCCAAGGTGGCGGTATTCCATGGCGTCTAACCTAATCGGGGCCGCCCGGCCCGGACCGCCGACCCGGCAGTTATTGATCTTGGCGATCGTTAGGCCGGCCGCGCGCCAGCTCAGGCAGGCGTCAGGCCGGCCGCGCGTGCGGGCTGCCGCGCGCCAGGCCGGCAGGCGTCAGGTCCTGCCGCCGGGTGTCAGATCTTGTCGCCGGGCTTGACCCGCGGCTGCGGCACGCGCATCTTGCGGATCTGGGTGCCGCGCATCGCGGTGTACATCCGGACGCCGCGGGTGCTCGAGCCGGGGAAGCGCTCCGCGGCCAGCTTCATGACCTTGTTGCTGACGAACCAGCCCTCGATCACCAGGATGGCCAGGATCAGCACGATGAGGTAGTCGACGATGGCCTGCCCGCGCAGCGCGGGCACGAACAGCAGCGCCACGAGGACGACGATCGCGTACAGGTAGAACTCGCTGAAGCCGCGGCGGGAGTCGACGACGTCGCGGGCCAGCGCGCGCACCGGGCCCTGGTCCTTGCGCGGCAGTGCCCAGTCCTCGCCGCGCCGCATGGCCTCCATGCGGCGGACGCGGGAGGCCCGGTCCCGGTCGCGGACCTGCGCAGATGCGGCCTTGCGGTCGCCCGGCGCGGAGTAGGGCTGGCGGCGGCGCTTCTCGGCCTCGCTGCGCTTGGGCGTGGGCCGGCCCTTGGCCGCGGTGTAGCCCGGCCGCGGTGCCTGCTCAGCCTCCCCGGCCTGCTCATCCGGCGTGTCGGGATCAAGCACGTCAGGAGCGTCATTCGAGCGTCGTCGGAACACCTGTCCAGCCTACCGGGACGAACGCCCCAGATTGCTACCCAAGAAGATCGGTGCGGCACGCCGCCCGCGGATGACGCGTGCATCAGGGCGTCGTAGGCTGGGGAAAACACGTGTCGGCAATGTCCGTTGCCTCTCGCAGGCGCCAGTCCGCGGCACTGCCGCGCTGCGGCAGCGGTGTACATGTATGAGGGGATGGTCGCGCCTATGGGCGTTATGAAGCGGGTGTCCACGCTCTTCAAGACCAAGGCCAACAAGGCCCTGGACCGGATGGAAGATCCGCGAGAGACGCTGGACTACTCCTACCAGACGCAGCTGGAGCTCCTGCAGAAGGTGCGCCGCGGCGTCGCGGACGTGGCGACTTCGCGCAAGCGGGTCGAGCTGCAGCTCAACCAGCTGCAGCAGTCCTCGGACAAGCTCGACCGGCAGGCTCGCGACGCCCTCGGGGCGGGCCGCGAGGACCTGGCCCGCGAGGCGCTGACCCGCAAGTCCGGCCTGCAGCAGCAGATCACCGACCTGCAGACGCAGTACGCCTCGCTGCAGGGCGAGGAGGAGAAGCTCACCGGCGCCTCCCAGCGCCTGCAGGCCAAGGTGGACGCCTTCCGCACGCGCAAGGAGACCATCAAGGCGACCTACACGGCGGCCGAGGCGCAGACCCGGATCAATGAGGCCTTCACCGGCATCTCGGAGGAGATGGGCGATGTCGGCATGGCGATCCAGCGCGCCGAGGACAAGACCGAGCAGATGAAGGCGCGGGCCGGCGCGATCGACGAGCTGATGGCCTCGGGCGCGCTGGATGACGTGGTGAGCGGGCCGCGCGACGACATCCAGGTCGAGCTGGACCGGATGGGCGCCAGCACCAGCGTCGACCACGAGCTGGAGCAGATGAAGGCCGAGCTGAGCGGCAGCGCGCCGCGCGAGATCGAGGGCGGCCAGGGGCAGTCCGAGTCGCAGCAGACCCAGACGGCCACCGCCACGCCCCCCGGGGAGCAGCCGCAGGCGGGTGACCAGCAGTGATCGTCCGGATTCTGGGCGAAGGGCAGCTGGTTGTCGATGACTCAGCTCTCAGCGAACTAAACGAGCTCGATGCCAAGCTCGAGGCGGCCGTGGAGCGCAATGACGAGGCTGCTTTCGGCGTCGCGCTGGCCGCGCTGCTGGGCCGGGTCAGGGAGCTGGGAACGCCGGCTGACCTGGATGTCCTGGAACCTTCCGGGCTGATCCTGCCGCAGGCCGACGCCACCATGGACGACGTGCGCCAGCTGCTGGCTGACGACGGGCTTATTCCTGGCTGAGAAGGAGCTGAAAGAGGCTGGAGCGCCACGCCGCGCGGAACGAAGCAGCGCGCGGGCGCGTTCAATTAAGTGGACGGCGTGCTCGTCATCGCCTGTCCGGGACAAGGGGTTCCGGGCAGGCGGCGAGCGTCCCGTAGCCAAGGCAGCTAGCTGCGGGCCGGGGGCGGGTTGGCGGCAACGGGGCACGGCACCGTTCTAATGAGGGCTGGGCGGCCCGCACCGGGCCGCTGATGAAACGGAGGCGCCCCCGATGGCGCGAACTCGCTACGCGTCTGACCCCGGGCTGATTGCGCGGATGGGCGCGACCATGTTCCTGCTGGGCCTGGTGTTTGTCGGGCTCATCGTGGGACTGTTCCTGATCCTGGACTGGTACTCCAGCCGCGGCAACTCTGCCCAGACCACGAGCACGGGCGCGTGGGTCGTCCTGGCCGCGCTGATCGGCATCGGCGCGGCATTCGCGGGTTACTACTGGTCGGACAAGATCGCCCTGCGCACCTCGGGCGCCCGGCTGGTCAGCCCGAACGACTCGCAGGACGCCGCACGGCTGCACGCGATCGTGGACCGGCTGTGCGCGCTGGCCAACATGCCCAAGCCGCGGGTGGCCATCGCGCCGACCTCCATGCCCAACGCCTTCGCCACGGGCCGCAGCAGCAAGGTCGCGGTGATCTGCGCCACCCAGGGCCTGCTGGACAAGCTGGACGACAACGAGGAGCTCGAGGGCGTCCTGGCCCACGAGATGTCGCACGTGGCGCACAAGGACGTCGCGGTCATGACGATCGCGTCCTTCCTGGGAATCATGGCCGCGCTGCTGGTCCGGTTCGCCTTCTACTCCGAGCTGTTCGGCGGCGGCGGCCGGGACCGGCGCAGCGGCAATGACCAGAACGCGCTGCCCATCACGCTGATCGTGCTGCTGGTCGGGGTTGTCGTCTACGCGATCAGCTTCCTGCTCATCCGGCTGCTGTCCCGGTACCGCGAGCTGTCGGCGGACCGGTCCGGCGCGCTGCTGACCGGCCGGCCGTCCAAGCTGGCCAGCGCCCTGGTCAAGGTGACCGGTGAGATGGCGCGGATCCCGACCAGGGACCTGCGGGCGGCCGAGCCGCTGAACGCCTTCTACTTCACCCCGGCGCTGTCCAACCGCAGCGGCCAGTTCAGCCTGTCGAACATCTTCTCCACGCACCCGCCGCTGGAGAAGCGGCTCAAGCAACTCGACCAGATCTCTCAGCAGCTCGGCCGCTAGCTTCAGGGAGGCAGCAGGTGGGATTCCTGGACACGCTCCTGGGCCGGACCAAGCCGGCGCCGCCCAACCTGGATAACTTGTTCGGGCTGCCGGGCGCGGCGCTCACGCTGGAAGCCGGGACCGACTTCCGGCCCACCGGGAGCGGCTCGGTGTGCTTCCGGGCCACCGAGGGCCGCGCTTTCAGCGACATTGAGAAGGACGTCCGTGACCTGCTGGCCATGGGCGGGGACAAGAAGCCGCCGGAGGTCTCCACCGACTCCTACGGCTTCACCTGGCTGGTGTGCCGGCACGACCCGTCGGACCCGGCCGGCCTGGTCACCGACCTGCACGCGGTCAACTCGTCGCTGGAGCTGGGCGGCTTCGGCCCGCAGCTGCTGTGCACGATCATGGCGTTCCAGGACTCCGGCGGCCGCAGCCTTGGCCTGGTCTACCTGTACAAGCGGGGGACGTTCTACCCGTTTGCCCCGCAATCGGGGCAGCGCCGGGACAACGCCCTGGAACTGCAGATCCGCGGCACGGTCGGCGACGACCTCAAGATCGAGCCGGAGCTGAACCGCTGGTTCCCGGTATGGGGCGCGCCCGGCCTGTAGGCGATGGCCAGCATGAACGCGCCGGCCCGGCCAGGGGGCGGGGCCGGCCGGAATGCCAGCGCCGGGCTTATGGTTGGTTGGTACAGCAGGTGACGGGCCCCGCCGGAGGGGCGACGGCTAGTCGGACGCAGGAGTTATCCGAGATGACAGTTCAGGATCAGGCGACCACCCAGGGCATTGTCCTCACTGAGGCAGCCGCCGTGAAGGTGGGCACCCTGCTGGAGCAGGAGGGCCGCGATGACCTGCGGCTCCGCATTGCCGTGCAGCCGGGCGGCTGCTCGGGCCTGCGCTATCAGCTGTACTTCGACGAGCGCCAGATCGATGGCGACCTCGTGAGCCACTTCGGCAATGTCCAGGTCGTCACGGACAAGATGAGCGCCCCCTACCTGACCGGGGCCACCATCGACTTCGTCGACACCATCGAGAAGCAGGGCTTCACGATCGACAACCCGAACGCCACGGGTTCCTGCGCCTGCGGCGACTCGTTCCACTGATAGACGCATAACGGCCGTCTGGCTGGCTCCGGCTGACCAGGCGGCCGTTGGCATGCCCGGACGGCTTCTCGGTCATGTTATGTTCATAACATGACCGAGAAGAAGGCGGTGCTCAACGTCACGGTCGCCGAGTCGGTGGCCGAGGCGGTCCGGCGCGAGGCCGCGGCCCGCAATGTCACCATCTCCAGCGTCGTCGAGGCGGCGCTGGCTGAGCAGCTCAAGTGGTACCAGATCCGCGCCGACGGCCTGGCCGCGATCGAGGAGGAGTACCGCGAGACGGGGTACCCGTCTGCGGAGGACGTTGCAGCGGCCCGCGCAGACGTCGAGGCGCAGATGACCGAACTCAGCCGGCAGCTTGCCGCTGAACACGCGGGGCAGAGTGATGGTCATGAGGCTGGCGCGGCATGAACCCGGTGGCCTCCGGGCCGGCCGATGCCCCTGCGGTCGTCTATGACAGCGGGGTGCTGATCGCGATCAGCGACGGGAACCCGCTGGCATTTCGGCGGCATCAGGGCAGGCTGGTGAGCGGGTACCGGATTATGGTCCCCGCGGTGGTCGCCGCGCAGGTGGTCCGCAACCCGGCGCGGCAGGCACGGCTTATGCGGGCGCTGCGTGGCTGTGACATTGTTCCCTTCAGCGCCCTCCACCACGTCCCGGTGGGGCGCCTGCTGGCGGCAGCGGGCACGGCCGATGTCGTGGATGCCTTCGTGGCCTTGCTGGCTACGGCAGCGCAGGCCGCGATCGTCAGCACAGATCCGCATGACATCGGGCACCTGCTGAGCTGCCTGGGCGTCAGGCTGCCCGTCTTCCCGATGTGACCGATCTTCCCGGCCTGCCGGCCCGGCCCCGTCTGGCTCGCGGGTCAGCACAGTCCGGTCCGCCGGCCGCGCGGTAGCCTGTCTGGGCCCGCTCAGACCCCTGCCGAAGGACGACCGTGCGCATTGCCGTGACCGGGTCGATTGCGACCGACCACCTGATGACCTTTCCCGGCCGGATCGCCGAGCAGCTGATGCCCGGCAAGCTCGACAAGGTCGCGTTGTCCTTCCTGGTCGACACCCTGGAGATCCGCCGCGGCGGGGTGGCCGCCAACATCGCGTTCGGGCTGGGCTGCCTGGGGCTGCGGCCGCTGCTGGTCGGCACGACTGGCGCGGACTTCGCCGAGTACCGCGGCTGGCTGGAGCGGCACGGCGTGGACACCAGCGGCGTGCGCCAGTCCTCGGTGCATCACACCGCCCGGTTCATCGGCACGACCGACATCGACCTCAACCAGATCGCCTCGTTCTACCCCGGCGCCATGAGCGAGGACGTGAACATCGACGTCGGCGGCCTGGCCGGGCAGGTGGACCTGGTGGTGCTCGGCGCCACCGACCCGGAGGCGATGTTCGGCTTCACCGCGCAGTGCCGCCGCAGCGGGATCCCGTTCGCGGCCGATACCTCCTGGCAGCTGGCCCGGATGGACGGCGACCAGGTTCGCGACCTGGTGGCCGGGGCTGCCTACCTGTTCAGCAACGAGTACGAGGCCGAGCTCATCGTGCATAAGAGCGGCTGGACCAGCGACGAGCTGACCGCGCAGGTCGGCATCCGGGTCACCACGCTGGGCGCCGCCGGGGCCCGGGTAGAGGTGGCCGGCCAGCAGCCGGTCGAGGTACCGGCCATCCCGGACGTCGCGCCGCGCGAGCCGACCGGGGCCGGCGACGCGTTCCGGGCGGGCTTCCTGGCCGCTGTCTCCTGGGGGCTGAGCCTGGAGCGCGCGGCCCAGCTGGGCAACCTGATCGCGGTGCACGCCCTGGAGACGACCGGGACGCAGGAGTACGTGCTCAAGCCCGCGGACGTGGCCGGGCGGCTGTCGGCGGCGTACGGCCCGCAGGCAGGCCAGGACATCGCCGAGCACTTCAGCTAGCCCGCCCCGGCCCGCCAGGCGGCCGGGCACCTCAGCTGGCCCGCCCGGCGTGCCAGGCGGCCGCCCGGCGGGGACCGGCCGCCTGACTGCGCGGCTGCGCGCTGCGAGCCCGCGCGGCTAAGCCGGGCGGAAGGACGCGATGTAGTGCCACGGCGAGCCAACCCCGGTCGCGTCGTCAAAGCCCTTGACGGCGTGCAGGGCCGCCGCTCCCTCGCCGTCGATCCCCAGGGTGCGCAGGTAGTACAGGATCGGCTTGCCCCTGGTCGCCGGGTCGGTGTAGTTGGCGCGCACCTGGGCCAGGCGCCCCGGCCCGAGCGGGTGGTCGGTAACGTCGCGGAAGCTGCCGTCGCCGGCGGTGTAGCGCTGGTAGATCAGCGGGTTGGCGAAGCCGAGCGCCCGCCCGGCGACCTGCTGCGCGTCGGCCTCGATGCCGGCGAGCACCGGGCAGGCCACGCTGGTCCCGCCGATCCGGCTGAGCGCGAACCCGTAACGGTGACCATGAGGCTCCCGCACCGTCTGGCCGACCAGGATGCCGGTTGCCGGGTCGGCCAGGGCCGATACGTCCGGCACCACGCGCATGGGATGCTCGGCCGTCCGGCCGCTGGGCAGCCGCTGCGACAGTGACGCCGGGACCACGCCGGCCTGGTAGGCCGGCTGGGCGAACATGGTGGAGGTGCCCCCGCCGCTGCCGCCGTTGAAGCCCTGCGGGTAGGGGCCGGGCAGCGGGTACTGCCACTTCCGGCCGCCGGCCGCCAGCGGGTTCAGCAGCGTGCCCCATGAGGTCTCGAACAGGTAGCCGCGTGACTTGCCGATGGCCAGGCTGGTGCCGCCGACCGAGGTCACCAGCGGGTCGGACGTCGGGTAGTCGACCTGGATCCTGTCGGAGAAGCCGGGGTCCTGCGACGGCGCCTCGTAGCCGCTGTCGCCCGAGGAGAACATGAACTCGATGCCCTCGGCAGCCCCGGCCGCGAAGATCTGGTGGTAGATCGGGCTGAAGGGCAGGTCGCTGTCCTCGGTGCCGCCCCACGAGTTGCTGACGATGCTGGCCAGGTGGTTGTTCACGATCAGGGACAGCGCGCTGGCCAGGTCCTCGTCATAGCAGCTGGCGGCGGCCACGTACCGGATCTTCGCCCGCGGTGCCATGCCGTGCACGGACTCGATGTCGAGCGTCTGCTCGCCGTACCAGCCCTGCGCACCGCAGACATCCGGGCCGGCGCCGGTGAACCTGTGCGGCAGGTACTGCCGGTACTGGCCGGGGGAGAAGGGCCGGTCGCCGGTGGCCCTGGCGTATTTGCTGGCGTCGCCGGGCATCGTCGGCGAGGCGTAGGCATCCACGATGGCCACCGTCTGCCCGGCCCCGGTCGCCCCCGAGGCGCTGACGCCGTAGACGCTGCGGATCTGCCGCGGGGTGTATCCGCAGACCGCCCAGGGCCAGTGCCGGCCGTAGGCCGGCGGCTTGGCCAGCGCGGTCTTCTGGTTGTAGTACGTCCCGCACGGCCGGGCGACCCAGTAGTTGGGGCCGGGCGGCGGCAGCCCCCGGACCGGGCTGCTGACCCCGGCGGCGGGCGCGCTCAGCGGGTGCATCATCTGCCGGGCGGTGCTCAGCCCGGTCACCTCCAGGACGCCCGCGGCAACCCTGTCCGGCACGCTGGCGGCGTGCTGCGGGGCCCGGACGATGCCCTGTCCGGGCAGCCGGTAGCGGGCGAACCGGACGCCGAACGCCCGGCTGGCCGCGGCTACCGGGCCGGACACGGCCACGTACCCGCCCGCCACGTGGTTGCGCACCGACGTGACCCGCAGCCCGGACGAGCGCAGCCAGCCGCGGATGGCTGACAGCTGCGCCGCGGTGGTGCCGTACCGGGCCTGGACCTGGGCCGGGCGCAGGAAGTGCCGGTAGCCCGGGGTGCCCGGCGTCGAGACCGCCATCGCCGTGGCGGCCAGCCCGGCCGCGTCCCGCGGGGCCAGGTAGACCCGCGCGCGCACCGTTCCGGAGGTGACCGCCTGGCGCCCGACCTGGTGCGCGGCGACCGCCCAGGACGGATGGGTGCCGGCGAGCGTGACCCGGCTGGCCGGGGTAGCGGCCCGTGCCCCGCCGGCTGCCAGGGCCAGGCTGCCCAGGCCTAACGCCGCCAGCGTCAGCGCGGCGCCGGCGGTGCGGGCCCGCAGGCCGGCTCGCGGCCGGGTGTGCTGAGGCATGCGCGTCTCCCTTGATTCCGCAGGAATGCGGGCTGACCTGCAGGCCGGCAGCCCCGGTGCTTACCTTCCAGCCCGTCAGGGGCGCAGGCAAGGCGCGACGCGCGGGAGGACTGCGACTTCCGGAGCACCGGGGCGCAACCCGGCCCACAGCGCCCGGCCCCGGCCGGCGTCGCCGCGCGCCCGGCGGCCGGGCTGGCCGGGGCGTCCTGCCCGGCGGCGGGCGATACCGTGGTCGGCATGCACGCCCCCGCCTACACCGGTCCGCCGGAGCTGACACCGCTGCGGGCTGTGACCGAGTGGATGCTCGACCCCTGGGCCCTGGTGGTCATCGTCCTCCTCACGGCCGCATACCTGGCCGGGGTGCGCCGGGTGCGCCGCGCCGGGCAGCCGTGGCCTGTCGGCCGGGTGATCGCCTGCTGCGGGCTGGGATCCGGGTTCGCGGTCATCGCCACCATGTCGTTCCTGCGCGTGTACCAGCCGGTGCTGTTCTACGCCCGGGCCGCGCAGACGGTCGTACTGCTGCTGGTAGTGCCGCTGTTCTGGGCCCTGGGCCGCCCGCTCAGCCTGGCCATCGCGGCGCTCGGGGACAAGGGCGGCCGGATCGAGGCGGTGATCGGCAGCCGGGCCGCCCGGCTGGTGACCTTCCCCGCGATCACCACAATGGTCCTGGTCGTCATTCCGTTCCTGCTCTACTTCACCTCGTGGTACGCCGCCGGGTTCACCTCGGGAGTGGTCCGCGAGCTGACCTACGTGGCGCTGCTGGTACCCGGCTTCGTGTTCTTCTGGACGCTGCTGCGTATCGACCCGGTACCGAAGGCCTACCCCTACCTGGTGTCCTTGTGGATCAGCGGGGCGGAGGTCATCGGCGACGCGATCCTGGGCCTGGCCATCATCGCCGACCCGACGCTGATCGCGGCCGCCCACTACCACCTGGTGGCCCGGCCCTGGGGCCCGAGCCTGGCCACCGACCAGGTCCTGGGCGGCGGCACCATCTGGGTGCTCGGCGACATCGTGGGGCTGCCGTTCCTGGTCGCCCAGCTGATCCAGATGATCCGCGAGGACGAGGCCGACGCGAAGGTCATTGACGCCGAGCTGGACGCCGCAGAGGCCGCTGCGGCGCCCGCGGGCGGCGCGGCCGGAGCCCTGGGGTCAGCAGCCGGGGCCGCCGCGAGCGCGCCGCAGCGGCCCTGGTGGGAGTCAGACCAGCGGTTTGCCGGCCGGTTCGAGTCTGTGGCCGGCCCGGCCGCCGATGCAGATCAGGATGGGGCCCGCTAGCCGGACCGGTCCCAGGAGCCAGGACCGGCCCCAGCGGCCGCGACCGGTGACAGTGGTCAGGTCCGGGCCCAGCAGCGGGGGAGCGGTCTCAGCAGCCGGGACCGGGCTCAGTAGCACCGCCGGACCAGGAACGACCAGCCTTCGGGCAGCTGGCGGGTCAGCACGTGCTCCTGCGACTTGAGCCGGCACCAGGCCGGCAGGTCGCTCTCCGCGGCCGGGTCATCGGCCAGTACCTCGACCATCTCACCGATCGCCACCTCGCGTATCCGCTCGGCGAGCATGATGATCGGAATCGGGCACTTCTTGCCCAGCGCGTTAATGGTCAGCGCTGCCGGGCCGGGGCTAGCTGGCCGGATGTCAGGTGTCGGGGGCTGGTGCGGGGTCACGGGCTCCAGTGTAGGCACCAGATTTCCGGGGGTAGCGCAGGACGCGGCAGCGGTCCGTTGTACTGTTTCCACGACAGGCTGTAGGACGAGCGTTTCCGGCCTGTGTGAAGCCGGAAGTCATCCGCTGGGAAGGCAATCTGTGAGTCTCTTCCGCAGTCACCCGCGCGCCGGGGTGACAGCACGCCAGCTGCGCCGCTGGCTGCCCCGCACTGCCCTGGCCATCGCGCTGGTGTCAATGACAGCTGGCTGCCAGACCAGCGCCTGGGAGAACCTGGGTCTTCGTGCGCCGGCCACTAACCAGGGCGCGAGAATTCTTCACCTGTGGCAGGGCTCCTGGATCGCCGCGCTGTGCGTCGGCATCGTGGTCTGGGGCCTGATCCTGTGGGCGGTGATCTTCCACCGCAGGCGGTCGGACCGGATCCCGCATCAGGTCAGGTACAACCTGCCGATCGAGATGCTCTACACGGTCCTGCCGTTCGTCATGGTGGGGGTGCTGTTCTACTACACCGCCCGAGACGAGAACTCGATCGACAAGCTGTCGGCGCACCCGGCGGTGGTCGTGAACGTGACCGGCTTCCAGTGGGGCTGGTCCTTCCAGTACCCGCAGTACAAGGTGAAGCCGCAGGCCGCCCTGTGCGGCGGCAACGCCGTCTGCGAGCTTGGCGAGACCTGGAACGGCGAGAACCCCGGCAACGAGAAGCAGCTCCCGGTGCTGGAGATCCCCACCCACGAGACGGTGCGGTTCAACCTCGTCTCCACCGACGTGATCCACGCCTTCTGGATCATTCCCTTCGAGTTCAAGCGTGACGTGGTCCCCGGCCACCCCAACCACTTTGAGGTGACGGCGACCAAGACAGGCACCTCCATCGGCCGCTGCTCGGAGCTGTGCGGCCTGTACCACAGCCGGATGCTGTTCCGGGTGAAGATCGTGTCCCAGGCTGAGTTCAACACGTGGATCCATCAACAGCAGGCGCAGCAGAACGCGGCGATCACCACCGCCGCGCAGACCGGATCTGGGAGTACTCAGTGACCGCGACCAGCCACCCAGGCCAGCCCGTGCCCACCAGCACGCTGCAGGCGCCGATCGCCGCCCCCTATCGCAAGGGGTCGATCCTGGCGGACTGGCTGTCCTCTACTGACCACAAGATCATCGGTCACCTGTACCTGATCACGTCGTTCGCGTTCTTCATGATCGGCGGCCTGATGGCGATGATCATCCGGGCGCAGCTGATGGGGCCCAACAACCACATCGTGTCCGATCAGCAGTACAACGAGCTGTTCACGATGCACGGCGCGATCATGCTGCTGCTGTTCGCGACGCCGCTGTTCGTCGGGTTCGCCAACGAGATCATGCCGCTGCAGATCGGCGC
>DASUBV010000141.1:0-12044 GCA_035763085.1 Streptosporangiaceae bacterium
CATGGGACTGCTCCCGCCCGGCGGGCAGGTCGTCACCGGCTCGATCAAGCTCGAAGACCGCGAGCTTGTCGGCCTGCCCGAGCGCGAACTGCGCAAGGTTCGCGGCAACGAGGTCGCGATGGTCTTCCAGGACCCACTGACCTCGCTGGACCCGACCAAGACGATCGGCTCCCAGGTCGCCGAGCCGGTGCTGCTGCACCGGGGGGCGAGCAAGAAGGAAGCGCTCGACCGGGCCGCCGAGGTGCTCTCCCTGGTCGGCCTGCCGCGCCCGAAAGAGCGCCTTTCTGACTATCCGCACCAACTCTCCGGCGGTCTGCGCCAGCGCGTCATGATCGCCATGGCGCTGTCCTGCGAGCCGAAGCTGCTGATCGCCGACGAGCCGACCACCGCGCTGGATGTCACGATCCAGGCCCAGATCCTGGCCCTGCTCGATGACCTCAAGTCCCGGCTGGGCATGGCGATGCTGCTGATCACGCACGACATGGGCGTGATCGCCGGCCACGCGGACCGGGTGAACGTGATGTATGCCGGCCGGCTGGTCGAGGAGTCGGAGACCAGCGAGCTGTTCGAGCACATGCATCACCCCTACACCCAGGCGCTGCTGGCCTCCATCCCGCGGCTGGACCACGACCAGTCCCTGCGGCTGGCCAACATCCCCGGCATCCCGCCGGACCTGTCCAGCCCGCCCGCAGGCTGCCGGTTCGCCGCGCGCTGCAGCCGGGCCTCGGACAAGTGCCGCGCCGAGGAGCCGCCGCTGGCCGGTCAGAGCCTGGAGCACCGGTTCTCCTGCTGGCATCCGGTCGACGGGCCGCTGGAGCTCAAGCTGGGCAGCGAGCCCGGCGAGCCCGGCGTGGCCAGCCGGGCCAACGGCTCGGGCCCGGCGGCCGTGGCCGAGCGGCCGCCCGGGCCAGAGGACACGGCGGCTGCGATGGCGGCGGCTGCCCGGTCCGGGGCCGGCCCGGCGGCCACCAGCGACGGGACGGGCGTGCCCCTGCTGCAGGTGCGCGGGCTGGTCAAGGAGTTCCCGGTCACCGCCGGGGCCATCCTGCAGCGCCGGGTCGGCGCCGTGCACGCGGTGTCCGACGTGTCGTTCACCGTCGAGGCCGGCCAGACCTTCGGCCTGGTGGGCGAGTCGGGCTGCGGCAAGACGACCATCGGCCGGATGGTGGTCGCGCTGGAGCAGCCCAACAGCGGCGAGATCCTCCTCAACGGCGCGAACGTGTCCGCCATGCACGGCGCCGACCTGCGCCGCAACCGCCGCGACCTGCAGCTGATGTTCCAGGACCCGTACTCCTCGCTGGACCCGCGGATGCGCGTCGGGGCCATTGTCCGGGAGCCGCTGTCGATCCAGAAGATCGGCAGCCACGCGGAGCAGCAGCGGCGGGTGTTCGAGCTGCTGGACGAGGTGGGCCTGCCGCGCAACGCCGTGGAGCGCTACCCGCACGAGTTCTCCGGCGGCCAGCGGCAGCGCATCGGGCTGGCCAGGGCGCTGACCCTGAACCCGCGCCTGATCATCGCCGACGAGCCGGTCAGCGCGCTGGATGTGTCCATCCGGGCGCAGGTGCTCAACCTGATGAAGCGGCTGCAGGCCGATCACGGGCTTACCTACGTGGTCATCTCCCATGACCTGGCGGTGGTCAAGTACATGGCCGACCGGATCGGCGTCATGTACCTGGGGAAGATGGTCGAGATCGGCTCCGGCGAGGACATCTACGAGCGCGCCGCGCACCCCTACACCGCCGGCCTGATCGCCACCATCCCGGTGCCCGAGCCGGCCATCGCGCGGGCCACAGCCCGGGAGGGCATCAAGGGCGAGCTGCCCAGTCCGGTCAACCCGCCGTCGGGCTGCCGGTTCCGCACCCGGTGCCCGTTCGCGCAGGAACTGTGCGCGGCCGAGGAGCCGCAGCTGCGGTCCTTCGGTCCCGACCACATGGCGGCCTGCCATTTCCCGCTGCAGAGCTACGTCCCGCCGGCTGCCTCGGCGGCCGGGGCGGCCCGCGACGGCAACGGCTCCGGTGAGGTGCTCAGTACGCCGTGACCTGGGCTAGCCGGGCGGCTCTTGCTGGCCGCCCGGCTCCCGGCGATACTTCAGGAATGACCCGGCTGGCCGGAGAGCGGGAGTCCGACGCGCGAGGCTTCCCCGCGCCGCTGCTGCCTGACGAGCGCGCCGCCGCTGACGGGCCGGGCGGCGGGCCCGATGGCGGCGTCCGCGCCTCCGACGCCGAGCGCGAGCAGGTCCTCGACGCGCTGGGCGACGGGTTCGTCGCGGGCCGGCTCAGCCACGAGACTTTCGTGCTGCGCGTGGAGGCGACGCTGCGCGCGCGGCGGCTGGCTGAGCTCGACGATCAGGTGGCCGACCTGCGTCCGGGCCGGCGCTCAGCGGTCCTGCGGGCGCGGGCGCTGCTGGACCGGGCCGGCGAGCTGGGCCGGAACCTCGGCCGTGAGCTGAGCCGCACGGTGAAGCTCGCCGCGGATGGCCGCCGCCGCGGCGCCGGGCCGCCGCCGCTGATGCTGCCCCGGCCGGGACAGCCGCGCTACACCATCGGCCGGGAGTGGGAGTGTGACCTGACGATCGGGCACCCGACCGTGTCCCGCTGGCATGCTGACCTCCGGCCGGGCGCCGGCGGCTGGTGGCTGGCCGATCTCGGCTCGCTCAACGGCACCCGGCTGAACGGCTGGCGGATCTCCGGGCGGGTGCTGGTGCGGCCCGGTGACGTGGTGTCATTCGGGACGGCCAGCTACGTCCTCACCACCGAGGCGCCGCCAGGCGCCCCGCGGGGGCCCGGGGGCCGTCCGCCGGGCTAGCACCGAGGCACCGCCAGGCGCCCGGGTACGCCAAGTACCCCCGAGCGCGACAGACCCCATAGAGTCAGTGCGTGACTCTGGTCCTGGTGGTGCGGCACGGCCTGACGGCCTCGACCGGCACGGCGCTGACCGGCTGGACGCCGGGGATCTCCCTGGACGACCGCGGCCGTGCGCAGGCCAAGGCAGTCGGGACCCGGCTGGCCGACGTGCCGGTGGATGCCATTATTTCCAGCCCCCTGGAGCGCTGCCGGGAAACCGCCCAGGCCATTGCCGACGCACGGGACGGCCCGCGCCTGGAGGTGCAGGTGGATGAGCGCGTGGGGGAGTGTCACTACGGCGACTGGACCGGGCAGCCGCTGAAGAAGCTGTCCAAGGACCCGCTGTGGCGGGTGGTGCAGGCCCATCCCAGCGCGGTCCGCTTCCCCGGCCCGGCCGGCGAGTCGATGGCGGGCATGCAGGTCCGCGCGGTGAGCGCGGTGCGCGACTGGAACGAGCGGCTCGGCCGGGACGCTGTCTACGTACTGTGCTCGCACGGCGATGTGATCAAGTCGATCCTCGCCGATAGCCTGGGCATGCACCTCGACATGTGCCAGCGGATCCAGGTCGACCCCTGCTCGCTCAGCGTGATCCGTTACACGCCGCTGCGTCCTTTCGTCCTGCGGATGAACGACGCTGGCGGGGATGTCAGCAGCCTCAGGAGACCTAGCAAGGAGCCGTCCCGCACGTCCGCCCTGCACGAGGCGGACGCGCAGGTGGGCGGCGGCGCGGGAGGATAGGTTCATGCCGGTCTATTCATATGACCCGCCCGAGCGATTCATCGCGGGGACCGTCGGCCAGCCCGGCGAGCGCTCGTTTTACCTGCAGGCCACCGGCGGCGGCCGGACCACTAGCGTCCTGCTGGAGAAGGGTCAGGTCAGCCAGCTGGCGGAACGGCTGGACGAGCTCCTGGACGAAGTGCTGCGGCGCACCGGCGGCGCGGCGGCGGTACCCGCGGCCGCGCCGGCCGGCCTGGCTGACGACGGGCCGCTCGAGCTGCCGCTGATGGAGGAGTTCCGGGTCGGGGCGATCGCCCTGGCCTGGGATCATGACGGCGACCGCGTCATCATCGAGGCCCAGGAGGAGACCGATGAGCCGGTGGAGCCGCTGGCCGACGACATCCCCGAGGACGGCCCGGCGATCCTGCGGGTGAGGATCTCGGCCGCGGCCGCCCGCGCCTTCTCGCGGCGTGCGCTGCAGGTGGTCGGCGCCGGCCGCCCGCCGTGCCCGCTGTGCGGGCTGCCGCTGGATGCGACCGGGCATGTCTGCCCCCGGCAGAACGGGCACCGGGCCGGGCATGGCTGATCCGCTGCCGCGGGGGAGCAGGCCCGCTGGCGGGCAGCCGGGCGGCGGGCCGGCCCCGGCGGGAGCCGGGGATGAGCAGGCGATGCTGGACCTGCTCGAAGACGGGCACCTGGAGGTGGCCGGCCGCGTGGTCGAAGCCTCCAACCTGACCATGTACTGCACGGTGAGCGGGCCGGCCGGCAGCGTGTCGTGCGTGTACAAGCCGGTGGCCGGCGAGCGGCCGCTGTGGGACTTCCCGCTCGGCACGCTGGCCGGCCGCGAGGTCGCCGCCTATGCCGTGTCGCGGGCGGCGGGCTGGGATGTCGTCCCGCCGACGGTCTACCGGGAGGGCCCGTTCGGGCCCGGCATGTGCCAGCTGTGGATCGACACCGACGAGGCCGTGGACCTGGTGCAGCTGTCCCGGCGCACCGATCATGCCGGGCTGCGGCAGATGGCGGTCTTTGACGCGGTGGTGAACAACGCCGACCGCAAGATCGGTCACCTGCTGCCGGACGCCGGGGGTCACCTGTACGGCTGCGACCACGGCGTGTGCTTCGGCGCGGAGTACAAGCTGCGCACCGTGCTGTGGCAGTGGCGGGGCAAGAAGCTGCCCGGCCGGGCGGTGGCCGCGCTGCAGCACCTGGGCCAGGAACTGGCGCCCGGCGCCGCCCTGGCGCAGGAGCTGAACCGGTGGCTGGAGCCGGAGGAGATTGATGCCACCCGGGCCCGGGTAGCGCTGCTGGCCGAGCACAAGGTGCACCCGTTCCCGCCGGCGGACTGGCCCGCGGTGCCCTGGCCGCCGATCTAGGCGGCCTGGCCGGCCTGGCTAGCGCCCGCCGTGCTCCCCGCGGTCGCCGCGGCGGCGCAGGTAGCGCTCGAACTCGCGGGCGATCGCGTCGCCGCTGGCCTCGGGCAGGTCGGTGGCATCCTTGGCCTCTTCCAGGGTGCGGACGTAGTCCGCCACCTCAGAGTCCTGCTCGGCCAGCTCATCCACGCCGCGCTCCCAGGCCCTGGCCTCATCAGGCAGGTCGGCCAGCGGCAGCGAGATGTCCAGGATGTCCTCGACGCCGTGCAGCAGCGCCAGGGTCGCCTTCGGGCTCGGCGGCTGCGCGACGTAGTGCGGGACGGCCGCCCACAGCGACACCGCGGGAATCCCCGCCGCCGCGCAGGCCTGCTGGAGCACGCCGACGATGCCCGTCGGGCCCTTGTAGTCCACCGGCTCGACATGCAGCCGGCCGGCCAGCTCCGGGTCCGAGGCTCCCGCGCTGACCGGCACCGGCCGGGTGTGCGGGGAGTCAGCGAGCAGCGCGCCGAGCAGGATGACCAGCTCGACCTCCAGGTCGCGGAACGCGGTCACCAGCTCGCCGGAGAAGCCGCGCCAGCGCATGTTCGGCTCAATGCCGTGCACCAGGACCAGGTCGCGGCCCGCGCCGGCCGGCTGGGCCAGGCTGAGCCGGGTAGTGGGCCAGACGAGCCGGTCGGTCTGGCCGTCGGTCACCTCCATCACCGGCCGGGTGACCTGGAAGTCGTAGAAATCCTCCGGGTCCATCTGGCCGATGGCCTTGGTGTCCCATGCGGTTGCCAGGTGGTTGACGGCGCCGGTCGCCGCCTCGCCCGCGTCATTCCAGCCCTCGAATGCGGCTATCAGCGCTGGCGCGGTGAGCTTGCCGATGGCATCGAGCTCGATCGCCGGCCACCTCCCTCCGCAGCCGCCTGCTCATCAGGCGAATGGCTTCCAGCCTACGTGCCCGGCCGCGACCGCAGCCGGGTCAGGTCGCCTGACCGCGGGCACCTGCTGGTTCCGGCCGCTTTCCTGCGCTCCGGGCGGCATCCATATGTTAGGGCCACCGGCGCGCGGCTGTCCCGGGCCCCCGCTGCCGGGCGCCCGAAGCCCGCCCGGCGGGCCCCGCCGCGGCGAGTCCGGCGGCCGGCGAGGCGTGCTGACTATGATGAGAGCACCATGACGCGCACCGCACCCGGATCCCGGCAGCAGCAAACTCCCAAGACAGCCCGGTCGTCGCTGCGGGCGGCGCTTGCTGAGCGCGTCGTGATAGCCGACGGCGCGATGGGCTCCATGCTCCAGGGCTGCCCGGTCACCCTGGAGGATTTCGAGGGCCTCGAGGGCTGTAACGAGATCCTGAACGTGACCCGCCCCGACGTGGTGACCGGAATCCACGAGGCCTACCTGACCGCCGGCGCGGACTGCATCACCACCAACACCTTCGGCGCCAACCTGGGCAACCTGGGTGAGTACGACATCCCGGACCGGATCGGGGAGCTGGCCGAAAGCGGCGCCCGGCTGGCCCGCCAGGCCGCCGACGCGTTCTCCGGCGCGGGCCGGCAGCGCTGGGTGCTCGGCTCGATCGGCCCCGGCACCAAGCTGCCGACGCTCGGCCACGCCCCGTTCGCCCGGCTCCGCGACACCTATGCCGAGGCGGCGGCCGGCCTGCTGCGCGGCGGCGCCGACGCGCTGATCATCGAGACCTGCCAGGACCTGCTGCAGGCCAAGGCGGCGATCGTCGGCGCCCGGCGGGCCATCGCCGCGCTGGACGGCGCCGGTGACGTGCCGATCATCGCCCACGTGACCATCGAGACCACCGGCTCGATGCTGCTGGGCACCGAGATCGGCGCGGCGCTGACCGCGCTGGAGCCGCTCGGCATCGACATGATCGGCCTGAACTGCGCCACCGGCCCGGCCGAGATGAGCGAGCACCTGCGCTACCTGGCGGCCCACTCCCGGCTGCCGCTGTCGTGCATGCCCAACGCCGGGCTGCCCGAGCTGACCTCCGACGGCGCGTACTACCCGGTCCAGCCCGCGGAGCTGGCCGACGCGCACGAGATGTTCACCCGCGAGTTCGGCCTGGCCCTGGTCGGCGGCTGCTGCGGCACCACCCCGGAGCATATCGCCGAGCTCTCCGGCCGGCTGCGCGACCGGCCGCTGACCGCCCGCCGGCCCCGGCCGGAGCCCGGCGTGGCCTCGCTCTACCAGCACGTGCCGTTCCGCCAGGACACCGCGTTCCTGGCCATCGGGGAGCGGACCAACGCCAACGGCTCCAGGGCGTTCCGTGAGGCCATGCTCGCCGGGCGCTACGAGGACTGCGTGGAGATCGCCCGCGCGCAGACCCGCGACGGCGCGCACCTGCTCGATGTCTGCATCGACTACGTCGGCCGGGACGGCAGCGCGGACATGGCCGAGGTGGTCAGCCGCCTGGCCACCGCGGCCACGCTGCCGCTGGTGCTCGACTCCACCGAGCCGGACGTCATCGCCGCCGGGCTCGAGCGGCTCGGCGGCCGCGCGGTGGTCAACTCGGTCAACTACGAGGACGGTGACGGGCCGCAGTCGCGGATCGCGCGGGTCATGCCGCTGGTGCGCGAGCACGGCGCGGCGGTCATCGCGCTGACTATCGACGAGCAGGGCCAGGCCCGGACCGCCGACTGGAAGGTTCAGGTCGCCACCCGGCTGATCGAGGACCTGACCGGCAACTGGGGGATGCGCCGCAGCGACATCATCGTCGACTGCCTGACCTTCCCGATCTCCACCGGCCAGGACGAGACGCGCCGCGACGCCCTGGAGACGATCGAGGGGATCCGCGAGCTCAAGCGCCGCTACCCCGACGTCCAGACGACGCTCGGCGTGTCGAACGTGTCGTTCGGCCTCAACCCCGCGGCCCGTGCCGTGCTGAACTCGGTGTTCCTGGCCGAGTGCGTGAAGGCGGGGCTGGACTCGGCCATCGTGCACGCGGCCCGGATCATGCCCATCTCGCGGATCCCCGAGGACCAGCTGCAGGTCGCGCTGGACCTGGTCTACGACCGGCGGCGGGACGGCTATGACCCGCTGAGCCGGATGCTGGAGCTTTTCGAGGGCGTGGACTCCGCGTCGGTCAAGGCCAGCCGGGCCGCCGAGCTGGCCGGGCTGCCGCTGTGGGAGCGGCTCAAGCGGCGGATCATCGACGGCGAGCGCAACGGCCTGGAGGCGGACCTCGACGAGGCGCTGGCCGCCCGGCCGGCCCTGGAGATCGTCAACGACGTGCTGCTGGACGGCATGAAGACGGTCGGCGAGCTGTTCGGGTCGGGCCAGATGCAGCTGCCGTTCGTGCTGCAGTCGGCGGAGGTGATGAAGGCCGCCGTCGGCTACCTCGAGCCGCACATGGAGCGCTCGGGAGAGGGCGGCAAGGGCAGGATCGTGCTGGCCACGGTTAAGGGCGACGTGCACGACATCGGCAAGAACCTGGTCGACATCATCTTGTCCAACAATGGCTACGACGTGGTCAACATCGGCATCAAGCAGCCGATCTCGGCCATCGTGGAAGCCGCCGCCGAGAACGGCGCCGACGTCCTCGGGATGTCCGGGCTGCTGGTCAAGTCGACCGTCGTGATGCGCGACAACCTCGCCGAGCTGAACTCCCGCCAGCTAGCCGGCCGCTGGCCGGTGCTGCTCGGCGGCGCCGCGCTGACCCGCGCCTACGTGGAGCAGGACCTGGCCGGGCTGTTCGACGGCGAGGTCCGCTACGCGCGCGACGCGTTCGAGGGCCTGCGGCTGATGGACGCGTTCATGGCGGTCAAGCGCGGCGACGCCGGCGCGACCTTGCCCGCGCTGCGCACCCGCAAGGTCGCGGCCGGGGCCCGGCTGCGGGTTACCGAGCCGCAGGACATGCCGGCCCGCTCGGACGTCGCCGCAGACAACCCGGTGCCGGCCCCGCCGTTCTGGGGCGAGCGGGTCGTCAAGGGCATCCAGCTGGCCGACTACGCCTCGTTCCTGGACGAGCGGGCCACGTTCATGGGCCAGTGGGGCCTCAAGCCGTCCCGCGGCGCGGGCGGGCCCGGCTATGAGGAGCTGGTCGAGACCGAGGGCCGCCCGCGGCTGCGCAGCTGGCTGGACCGGATCCAGACCGAGGGCCTGGTTGAGGCCGGCGTCACCTACGGGTACTTCCCGGCCGTGAGTGAGGGCGATGACCTCGTTATTCTCGACTCTGATGGCCGGGAGCGGGAACGGTTCACCTTCCCCCGCCAGCGGCACGACCGGCACCTGTGCCTGGCCGACTTCTTCCGCTCGCGGGAGTCGGGGGAGCCCGACGTGGCGGCCTTCCAGCTGGTCACGGTCGGCCCGCGGATCAGCGTGGCCACCGGCGAGCTGTTCGCCAAGAACGCCTACCGCGAGTACCTGGAGCTGCACGGCCTGTCGGTGCAGCTGGCCGAGGCGCTGGCCGAGTACTGGCACCGGCGGGTCCGCGCCGAGCTGGGCATCGGCGGCGACGACCCCGCTGACCTCGACGGCCTGCTGAAGGTGAACTACCGGGGCTGCCGGTACTCCTTCGGCTACCCGGCCTGCCCCAACCTGGAGGACCGGGCTAAGGTGGTGCGCCTGCTGGCCCCGGACCGGATCGGGGTCACCCTATCCGAGGGGTTCCAGCTGGACCCGGAGCAGTCCACCGATGCGCTGATCGTGCATCATCCTGAGGCGAAGTACTTCAGTGCCTGAGCCGCTGCAGGGCGTCCTGTTCGACATGGACGGGCTGCTGGTGGACTCTGAGCCGCTGTGGTTCGAGGTGGAGTCGGCGGTGATGGCCCGGCTGGGCGGCTCGTGGGGCGGGCGGGACCAGGCCGCGCTGGTCGGCGGCTCGCTGGACAAGAGCCTGGACTACCTGCTGGCCAAGGCCACCCGCGCGGCCACCCGCCCGGCGGTGGCCCGCTGGATGGTCGACGGCATGGTGGAGCTGCTGTCCACCCGCGAGGTACCGGTCATGCCCGGCGCCCGGCAGCTGCTGGCCGAGGTCGCCGGGGCTGGCGTCCCCTACGGGCTGGTCACGTCGTCCGAGCGGCCGGTCATGGAGGCCGTGCTCAGCCGGCTGGAGGTCACCTTCCCGGTCACGGTGTGCGGCGATGACGTCAGCCACAGCAAGCCCGACCCGGAGCCGTACCTGCTGGCGGCGGCCAAGCTCGGCGCCGATCCGGGTGGCTGCGTGGCCATCGAGGACTCGCCCAACGGGGTGGCCGCGGCGGAGGGGGCCGGCTGCATCACGGTCGCGGTGCCGAGCATCGTGCCGATCCCGGCCGCGGACGGCCGCACCGTCGTGTCCTCGCTCACCGAGCTGACCCTGGCCCGGCTGCGGGACCTGGCCGCCGCCCGCTGAGGCGGCTTATCTGCCGCTCCGCCGGGTACGCCGGGTAAGGCGGCAATTGCGCCGCGTGCTGGCTGGTTTTCGGCCGGCGGCGCGGAATGTGCGACGATGGGTCGTGAGCACGCCTGGGGCGGCGCGCGGCGGCCGGCCCCACGAGGGAGGCGATCATGAGCGTCTGGGCAGACATCGGCGGCGCTATCTGCGTCGCGGCGACAGCCGTCGGGCTGATTTTCACGTACCTGATCTGGCGCAAGCAGGGCGCTGGCCGTGGCATGCGCGCGGCCGCCTGGTCGCTGCTGCCGCTGGCCGCCTACCTCACCGGCGCGGTGGGCCTGCTGGGCCGCATGGTCAACGCCGTGGTCATCTTCGCCGGGTCGTTCGTCTTCTCGCCCAAGGCATGGGCCGGGATCATCGTGGTCGGCATCTCCGCCCTGCTGTTCCTGGGCTCGGGCGGGCTGCCGCTGCTGAACTGGCGCAAGGCGCGGGCGCGCCGCAAGGCGGCGAAGGAGGCCAAGGCCGCCAGGGACGGCCAGGTGGAGGGGACCGGCCGGGGCGAGGTCGCGGCGCCGCAGCAGCGCTCGGCGCCGGTCTCGCGCGGGTCCGACGATGACGACATGAAAGACATCCAGGAGATCCTGCGCCGCCGCGGGATCAGCTAGCCGGCCGAGCCGGGCCGCCGCCCGCCGAGCAGCCAGGGCGGCGGCGGCAGCCGGTCAGGCGTTCTCGCGGACGAAGGCGCGCGAGGCCACCCACACGCACACGGCCGCTAGCCCGACCGCCACGCAGACGCCTTCCAGCATGATCGTGGTCGCGTACGCGCCCTGGAAGGCCTCGCGCATGGCGTCAATGATTTGACTACTCCCCGTCCTGAAGCTGAAGGGCGGGGATCCCGGCTCTCGCGGGCCGGGGTTTCTGTTTCATCGCGGTCTGCACGGGAGGTTGCCCTTCGTGTCTGACGTCCGCTCCGCAGGCTTCACCGCCGTTCTTTGCGGCGGCTGCCGCCAGCCCGGCGGCAAGAATGTTCTTGGCGATGACGTCCCGGTCGTGCCGGGTGCCGCAGGCCGGGCACGTCCACTGGCGTGTTCCAAGGTCCAGTTCGGCGAGGACGAACCCGCACGCCGAGCACGTCTTGCTGGACGGGAACCAGCGGTCCGCCACGGCCAGGGTCCGGCCGTAGCGTTGCGCCTTGTAGTCCAGCTGCCGCCGGAACTCTCCCCACCCGGTGCGGGAGATGGCGCGGGCCAGCTTCCGGTTCCGGACCATGTTCTTCGCCGCCAGGTCCTCCATGGCGATCACGCCGAAACTGCGGATCAGGCGGGTGCTTTCCTGTTGCAGGAAGTCGCGGCGCGCGTCGGCCACTCTGGCATGGGCACGGGCCACCTTCCGGGCTGCTTTTCTCCGGTTGGCGGAGTTCTTCTGGCAGCGGGCGTGCCGCCGCTGGTAGCGCTTGAGCCGCTGCTCGTAGCGGTCCATGTGCCGGGGATGCGGGATCCGGTCGCCGTCCGAGCGGACCGCGAAGTCCGTCAGCCCCAGGTCGATGCCGATGGCGCCGGCGGCCGCGGGCAGCGGCGCCGGGTCAGGGATCTCGGCGTGGAAGGTCACGAACCACCGACCCGCCGGGTCACGGACCACCGTCACTGAGGTGGGACTCAGCGCGGCCAGGTCGGTGCCGGGCCAGGTCCAGGTGACCTTCAGCGGAGCGGTCATCTTCGCCAGCCACAAGTCCGTGCCGCGCATCCGGAATGCCGACCTTGTGTAGGTGGCGGACTGGCGGCCGCGGCGGGGCTTAAACCGGGGGTA
>DASUBV010000142.1:0-6661 GCA_035763085.1 Streptosporangiaceae bacterium
CGCACGGGCTGCAGCGGGCTGGTCTCGTCCTCCGCGTTATCCAGCGGCGCCAGCCGCGCAGCGTCGTACTGCGCGATCAGCGGCTCGGAGTCGATCCCGACTGCCCTGGCGATGGCCCGGATGTGCCCCCGCGCGTAGAAATCGCCGCCGCATGCGGCGAAGTCATCAGCCTCTATGCGCTCGATGATCATTACCCTGATCCGGGTCCGCTGGCTGACCTCGGCGACGGTCAGGCCAGCCTGGCGCCGCGCCTGAGCGACAGCTCCGCCAATGCTCATGGCGCGCCTCCACTGCGGTATGGCCACACTCGCCTCGACACTACGTCCGCGGCGGCTCGCCCGCGCCGGCACCGGGTTCAGCGCCGCGAGCTGGCCACCCGGCAGCTACCGGGCCCTTTCCTGGAAGGGCCCGGCGACTTTGCCCCTGGCCGGCGACTCCTATCTGGGGTTGCCCAGTGGCTGCCGGCCCGCGTGCGCCCGGTGGCTGGCAAGCCGGGCACCAGAACAAGTTGCGGCCCGCCAGCACCCGTGCCGCGATGGCCACGCCGCAGACATGGCACGGCTGGCCGGCCCGCCGGTAGACATACACCTCCCCGCCGTGCCGGTCACGGCGGGGCTCACGCCCGGTCACCGCCGGGTCGTGCTCCGCCCGCACGGTGTCGATTCGCCCGTCGCGCACGCCTGCGCGCATGAGCGCGCGCAGGTCGGCCCACATGGCCTGCCACGCCGGCTCGGGCAGCTCGCGTCCCGGCAGCATCGGGTCCACGGAGTGCCGGAACAGTACCTCGGCGCGGTAAATGTTGCCGGCGCCGGCGATGACCGCCTGATTCAGGAGCAGCGTCGCGACCGGCGCGCGGCTTGCGTGCAGGCGTCGCCACGCGCGAGCGGGGTCGGCGTCCAGGCGCAGCGGGTCAGGCCCGAGAGCGGCCAGCAAGGCGGCGCGCTCAGCTGTGTCGAGTAGCTCGCAGGCCGCGGGTCCGCGAAGGTCGGCCCAGGCGCGGTCACCGACAAGCCGCATCCGGACCTGCCCTACCGGCGGCGACGGTGGTGACTCCGTAACGGTCAGCCGCCCGTAGATGCCGAGGTGAACGTGCACCCAGCGCTCGTCATCGAAGTCGAGCAGCAAGTGCTTGCCGTAGGCGTCGGCGCCGCTCAGCGTCCGGCCATCGAGGCGCGCTGCCGCGGCGGCGAAGCGGCCCTGGGGGCTTGAGACGGCGACCGGGCCCGCGAGATGCCGCTGCACCGCCATCGCGAGCCGGTGGACTACATGACCCTCTGGCATGTCACCCAGACTCGCTCATAGTTTTCACAAGGTCGATTGTATAAACTGCGCGACGTGGCCCGGGGGCAGGTGACCGGCCCCGACGTGGTCGAACTGGCACCCGGTCCCGGACGCACCGCCGGCCTGCTGTCGGGCCGCCGGCCCGCCTCCGGCGCCGGCGTCGAACACTACCGGACTGCCTCCGCGCTGAGCAACGGCCTCTCGCCGGCACCGGGTGCGCCGCCATGCTCGCCGGCGCCGGCTTCGAGGTCGGTGCCGCCTGCGCAGCCGGGATGACCCCGCCGGAGTTCCCCCGGCTTGTCGCCGACGATGGGGTTCGGCGAGCGGTTTCTTTTATTCAATTGATATAGTTAAAACAACAAGAGATCAGGCTAGTTTGTCGCTCGATGTCAGCGAGGAGAGACCATGGCAGTTACTGAGGCCGAGGCATACGCGGCGATGCTCGCGCACCACAAGGCGCTCGACGAGGGGCTCAGGGAGCGGGCCGACGCCGTGCTCGCCGCGGTGTCGTCAGCGCGGCCGTACGAGGTGGCCGTGGCTGACGTCATCACCTACCTGGCCGAGGAGGTGCTGCCGCACGCGGCGGCCGAGGAGAAGACGATCTATCCCGCCGCCGTGAAGCACGCTGACCTCAGCGAGATGACCGCCGAGCACGTTTTCCTGTCGGCCGCCAGCTCGCAGCTCGCCGCCGTGACCAGCGGGTCCGCGGCCGCCGAGCAGGCCCGGACGATCGCGGATCACTTCTCGGCGCACGCGGCCAAGGAAAACGACGTCCTGCTGCCCGCGCTGCTCGCCGACGAGTCGGTGGACCTGGCCAGCCTGCTCGGCGAACTGCACCACTTCGCCGAGCAGGCCGGCACCCCGGCCCCGGCCGCCGGGTCAGCGGACGGGGATCTCCCGGCCGAGCTCGTGTCGCTGCTGCTGCAGGGCGCGGCAGCCCTGGCGCGCGCCGGCGGGGCCGACCGGGCGTGCAGGATCGCCGCATCGGCGTGGGCGGCCCTGCGCGGGCCCCGGCCGGACCTGGCGGTCAAGCTCACCGCCGCGCTGCACGGCCTCACCCGCAAGGTCGACGGCCCGGTCGCGAGCAAGGCGCCAGACGGCGTGGACGTGACCGTCGACCCGAATCTCGACGTCCGGGACATGCCCCCGGCACAGCGCCACGTGACGATCTTCGAGACCTACGACGCCCTGCAGCCCGGCACCGCGTTCGTGCTCGTCAACGACCACGACCCGAAGCCGCTCGGCTACCAGTTCGAGGCCGAGCACGCGGGCGACTTCACCTGGGACTACCTGGAGAACGGCCCGGAAGTCTGGCGGGTGCGGATCGGCCGCCCGGCCGCCGCCGAGCACGCCGCGGCAGACGCCGCAGAGATCAACGCTGACGCGGCGGGCGAGGAGCCGGACCTGGACGTGCGAAAGGTCAGCCACGGTCAGCGGCACGGCCTGATCTTCACCGCCTACCGCTCGCTGCGCCCGGGCCGGGGGTTCGTGCTCGTCAACGACCACGACCCGAAGCCGCTGAAGTACCAGTTCGACGCCTCCCACGCGGGCGAGTTCACCTGGGACTACCTGGAGGCCGGGCCGAAGGTGTGGCGGGTGCGGATCGGCCGGACGGCCGGCTAGCAGGAAGGGCAAGCAACCAAGATGCACGGCGAGTACAAGCCACCCGGCGGCAAGCTCGTGGCGGCCGATGTCGAGGTGGCCGGCGGGCTGCTGGCCAGCGTCCAGGTCAGCGGGGACTTCTTCCTGGAGCCCGACGACGCCCTGGACCGAGTCAACGCCGCGCTCACCGGGATGCCGTCCGATGCGGACACTCCCGCCATCACGGCGCGGATCGAGCGAGCGCTCGGCGATGACGTCGTGCTGGGCGGGGTGAGCGCCAGGTCGATGGCGACCGCGGTCAGGCGCGCCCTCAGCCGGGCCACCGGCTGGCGGGACCACGACTGGCGGTTCATCTACGAGGAACCCCGCGAACCCGCGATGCACATGGCACTCGATGAAGTGCTCGCCAGGGAGGTGGCCGCGGGGCGCCGTCCGCCGACCCTGCGGATCTGGGAGTGGTCGGCGCCCGCGGTCGTCGTCGGCAGCTTCCAGTCGCTGCGCAACGAGGTCGACATGGCCGAGGCGAGCCGCCTGGGCATCACGGTGGTGCGGCGGATCAGCGGCGGCGGCGCGATGTTCATCGAGCCTGGCAACACGATCACCTACTCGCTGTACGCGCCGCAGTCGCTCGTGGCGGGCATGTCCTACGCCGAGTCCTACGGCTACCTGGATACCTGGGTGGTTGACACCCTGACCCGGGACCTGGGGCTGTCGGCGTGGTATCAGCCGCTGAACGACATCACCTCCGCGCAGGGCAAGATCGGCGGTGCCGCCCAGAAGCGGCTGACGGGCGGCGCGGTGCTGCACCACGTGACGATGGCCTACGACATCGACGCGGAGAAGATGACCCGGGTGCTGCGCATCGGGCGGGAGAAGCTGTCGGGCAAGGGGATCGGCAGCGCGGTCAAGCGCGTGGACCCGCTGCGCCGGCAGACCGGGCTGCCGCGGGCCGAGATCATCGACACCCTGGCGGCCCATTTCCGCGGTAGCTACGGCCTGACGGCAGGTCCCGTGACGGCCGGCGAGCTGCGGGCCGCAAGGGACCTCGCCCGGGACAAGTTCAGCCGCAGCCGGTGGACGGCCAGGCTGCCATGACACGTCGCACAGCTCCAGCCGTTCCGACCGCCGACCAGGTCAGCCAGGCGCTCGCCGGGGTGAACGACCCGGAGATCCACCGGCCGATTACCGATCTCGGCATGGTCAAGGACGTGGAGGTGGCCCGCGACGGCACCGTGCGGGTGCGCATCCTGCTCACCACGGCGGGCTGCCCGCTGCGCGAGCACATCACCAGCGATGTCACCGCGGCCGTCGCCGCGCTGCCGGGCGTGTCGCGGGTGCAGGTCGATCTGGACGTGATGACCGACGCGCAGCGCCGGGGCCTGCAGACCACGCTGCGCGGGGGCAGGCCCATGCGGGACATCCCGTTCGCCCACGCTGACTCGGCGACCAGCGTCTTCGCCATTGCCAGCGGCAAGGGCGGCGTGGGCAAGTCGTCGGTCACCGTGAACCTGGCCGCGGCCCTGGCCGCCGCCGGCCAGCGAGTCGGGCTGCTCGATGCCGACATCTACGGCCACTCGGTGCCCCGCATGCTCGGCACCGACCGCTCACCGACCCGGGTCGAGAACATGATCATGCCACCGGAACGGCACGGAGTGCGCGCCATCTCGGCCGGCATGATGAAGCACGGCAACGAGCCGATACCGGTGCGCGGGCCGATCCTGCACAAGCTCCTTGAGCAGTTCCTGGCCGACGTCTGGTGGGGCGACCTGGACATCCTGCTGCTTGACCTGCCGCCGGGGACCGGCGACGTGGCGATCTCCGCCGCTCACCTGATCCCCGGCTCGCAGCTGATCGTGGTCACCACGCCGCAGGTCGCGGCGGCGGAGGTGGCCGAGCGGGCCGGGTCGCTGGCGATGCAGCTGCACCAGCGGGTCGCCGGCGTGATCGAGAACATGTCCTACCTGCCGTGCCCGCACTGCGGTGAGCGGGTCGACGTCTTCGGCTCCGGCGGCGGCGAGGCCGTGGCCAGCGCCCTGACCCGGATCGTCGGCGCCAGCGTGCCCGTTCTCGGCCAGGTGCCCATCGACCTGCGGCTTCGCGAGGCGGGCGACAGCGGCATCCCGGTGGTGCTGGCTGACCCCGGCTCGCCCGCCGCGCGGGAGCTGACCAAGGTCGCCAGTGCCGTCATCGCGGCGTCCCGGCAGCCGGAGGTGCCCGCGCGCAGCGCGTCCTGACCAGCGCGTCATGGCCAGCCCCCGGACCGGCGCCGGTGCGCGGGCTGGCCATGCGCGCAGTCCGGCGGCCCGCCCCGGCTCCGTCCCGGTCCCGCGCGCCGGCCTGCCGTGGCTCCGCCCGCAGTCTCCGGCCGGCGGCGGCGCCGCGCGATCCCCGCGGACGGCCCGTCCTCACGATCCCTGCTGGCCGCTGCCAGGCCGGCGCAGGATGGCGGCCGGGCGCAGCGCGAGGTTGGCGCCCGTCACGATCCCGGCCGCCGCCAGCAGCACGCCCGCGGCCGCGATGGCCCCGGCGGAGGACACCGCCAGTCCGGCGCAGGCGGCAGCCAGGCCCGCGGTCAGCAGGGCGTAGGCCGCGACGGCCAGGCGCGGGTCGTACAAGCCGGTCAGGCCGGGCGGGACACCCTTGATCCCGGGCACGCCCAGGGCGCGCAGGCGCGGCCACATCACCAGCGGCACGACCCGGTGCACGTGGCCGGCCAGCGCCTCCAGCAGCCAGCCCGTCACGGCGGTGACCGCGGCAGCGGTCAGCGCCCGGCCCAGGCGCGGATCGCCGCCCATCACCGCGGCGGCCGCGAGCGCGAGCCCGGCCGCCGCCGGCAGGAATGCCGCCGACGTCACGAGGAAGGCGAGGAACAGGCCGCCGCGACGGCGCCGCCGCAGGTGCGCCACCAGGGATGCCAGGTGCGCGCCCAGCCCGGCCGCCAGCACCAGAGCTCCGGCCCAGGCCAGCCCGGCCACGCCCAGCAGCAGCCCGGGCGACAGCAGCACCACCCCGGCCGCTACCGCCGGCACGGCTATCCGGCCGGGCCGCCTGCCGGGCACGTTGGCGAGCAGGAACATGGGCCACAGCTTCTGCGCCAGCGTCACGTAGCTGAGCCCGAGCCAGCCGAACAGCCCGACCACGGCGTGGGCCAGCACGACATGGCCGGCGAGCACGAACCAGGCACCGCGGCGGTCGGCGACGTAGACCGCCCCGTAGCAGACGGTGAAGGCCAGGCCCGCCACCGCCATCCGGAGCCCGGCGACGGCGATTCCCTTGCCGCGAACCGCCAGCGCCGCCCACAGGTTCACCACCAGCGCCGTCACCGCGACGGTGGCGAGCGCGGCGCCGGCCTCCACCAGGTCCTCCCGCTCGGCCGCGATGCCGAGCGGCAGCAGCCAGGCTGCGCCCAGCCAGGTTCCGAACGTGATCCAGGCGAGCGGCACCGAGCGCAGCGGCCGGTGCGCGAGGATCGACGCGAACTGGTGCAGGGCGCCGATCACCGCCATCGACAGCGTCGCGAGCATGCCCAGGTGCACGGCCGCGACGACCGGTCCGGCGGCCGGGTCGGCCGCCGCCGTGGCACGCGCCCAGGCCAGGGTGACGCCGCACCCGACAAGCCCCGCTGCCGCTGCCGCGAGGAAGCTGAGCGGAACCGCTGGCGGCGGTGTCAGCGAGCCAGCCGGAGCGGTACCCGTGGCCTGGCCCTGGCCCGCCGCCGTCCCTGAGGTTCCCGTGCTCATCGCCGCTCCCGCCGTGTTCCGGCCGGCCGGCGGCGGCC
>DASUBV010000143.1:0-36329 GCA_035763085.1 Streptosporangiaceae bacterium
ACTAGCAACTCACCTCGCGCCCCCACATATGATCAACAGGTTTTTCCACAGCATGTGCACGTTGCAGCGGTGCGCTGCCGCACGTCAGTTCCCCGCCCGGCGGCCGGGGCCGGTGATCGGGGGAGGTCACCGATTACCCGGGTCCGGCACCGCTATCCACTATCCACAGCCTAGGGCCGCCCTTCGCGGCGTGGCTGGCAAACAGCCAGGGTCATGGTTCGGGCACGGCCGCCGCTAAGGCGAGCCGGGCTCAGGCGGTGACGGGCCGGAGACGGGCTGTGGACCGTCACCGGTTTGACCGGTCCCCCTCGGGACGCGTAACGTTCATTAGCCCGGTTAGACCGGTGCGGGTGAAGCATGGCCTCGTGCCGGACCGGGACGGTCAGCCTTGAGACCCCCGTGGTTCGAGGATCCGTGGTTCCGAGATACCCGAAGTTCCGAGATCCGCAGCACCTGGAGTTCTGGTGAGCAAGCGTACGTTCCAGCCGAACAACCGTCGCCGTGCCAAGACGCATGGCTTCCGGCTGCGCATGCGCACCCGGGCCGGCCGGGCCATCCTGGCGGCGAGGCGGCGGAAGGGCCGCGCGCGCGTCAGCGCCTGAAGCACGCCGGCGCCGGGGCGGGTGACTGCCGATGCTTCCCGCCGCCGCGCGACTGCGGCGCAAGGCGGAGTTCTCGGCTGCGGTCCGGGGCGGCAGCCGAGCCGGCAAGCCGCTGGTCTCGGGTCATCTGCTGGTCCGGCCCGCTGATGAGCCCGCGCGAGTGGGATTTGTCGTGAGCCGCGCGGTGGGTACCGCGGTGGTGCGGAACCGGGTCAAACGACGGCTTCGCCACCTAGCCCGCGGGCATCTGGGGTCACTTCCTGGAGGTAGCCTGCTTGTGTTGCGCGCTAACCCACGCGCCGCGACGGCGCGCCAGGAGGAACTCGCCGCCGAACTCGACCTGGTAATCGCAGCATTGCTTCGGCGGCAGGATAGGGCACTGTGTCGGTGACGAGCCCAGGCGGTCAGCAGGCACCGGGCCGGCGGTCAGCCGGCGCCCGGATGCTCATGCTGCTGATCCGCTTTTATCAGCTCGCCATCAGCCCGGTGCTGCCGCCGTCTTGTCGTTTCTACCCGTCTTGCAGCGCCTACGCGCTGGAGGCAGTGCAGGTGCACGGTGCCCTGCGCGGGTCCTGGCTGGCAGTCCGGCGGCTGAGCCGGTGCCACCCGTTCCATGCCGGGGGCGTGGACCCAGTGCCGCCCGCGCGACCTAGCGGTCGTGCCGTCAGTCCGGATCGCGGCGCGGATGCGGAGTTTTCTGTCCAGACCGCAAGGGAGCTAGCAGGTGGGTAATCCGCTGAACGTCCTGTATGAGGCCGTTGGCTGGATCGTCAAACAGCTCTACGGCGTGCTGAGCCCGCTATTCGGCTCCTCCAGCGGCTGGACCTGGGCACTGACGATCATCATCCTCGTGGTGTTCATGCGGCTGCTCATGGTGCCGCTGTTCATCAAGCAGATGCACACCACCCGTGCGATGAGCTCCCTCCAGCCGCAGATGGCTGCGCTGCGCAAGAAGTACAAGAACGACAAGCAGACGCTCAACCAGGAGACGATGAAGCTCTACCAGGAGGCGGGCGTCAACCCGCTGATGGGCTGTCTCCCGGTTGTCGCTCAGCTGCCCTTGTTCTTCGCCCTGTTCAGCGTCCTGCGGGCCATCGCGGAGTGGAAGCCGGGCCAGGTTCCCAAGTACGGGCTGACCGAGCAGATGATGCACGGCGCCTCGCACGCCCAGATCCTGGGCGCCACCATCGACGACAAGTTCCTGTTCTCGCACGGTGTGCCGCTGCACGCGAAGATCGTGATCCTGGGCGCGGTCCTGATCAGCATGGCGACGACCTACCTGACCGTGCGGCAGAGCATGAAGCGCGGCATGATGCCCACCGCGACGGCCGACAATCCGATGGCCTCGTCGCAGAAGTACATGGCCTACATCATGCCGTTCTTCGCGCTGACGGGCCTGTACTGGCCGTTCGGCCTGGTCCTGTACTGGGTGACGACCAACCTGTGGACGCTCGGCCAGCAGTGGGCGCTGTTCAAGCGGTACCCGTGGACCCCGCCCGCGGCGGCGGGGGCCGACACGGCTGCGCCGGCATCGGGCGGCGCCGGGTCGAAGTCTGCCCCGGGCAAGGCTGCCCCGCGCAAGGCTGCCCCGGCCAAGTCGGGTGCGGGCGCCAGGTCGGGTGCGGGCGCCAGGAGCGGCGCGGTGACCAGCCAGAATGGCCGGGCCGCGGCCGCGGCCAACGGGTCGGCGGGCGACCGGGGCACCGCGGGCGGCGGGATGCTCCGCAAACTGGGCCGTCGTTCTGAACCTGAGCCGCAGCAGGCCGAGCCCGAAGTTAAGCTCGTCAGGCAGCAGCGGCAGCGACAGTCACGCAGCAAGAGGTCGGGTAAGCGCTGAGGCGATGGCCCCGGCAGTGCCCGGAGCCGGGCGGTGTCCGGGGCCGGCTGCGCGGGACGGTGTCCCGTTCAGCGGGACCGCGATGGCGGCTGCCGGAGGCAGATAGGAAGTCGGGCGCGAAGGCGGCCGCGGATATGAGAGCCGATCTGAGGAGGCCTGGCGTGAGGCAAGGAGACAACGTGGTAGCCGAGCCTGACGAGGAGCAGGGCATGCCGGGTCAGGACGAGGCCTCGGCCAGCGAGATCTCCGAGCCCGTCACCCAGGCCGCCGAGGACACCGCCGCCGCGCCGGAGGCAGACGCCGGGAGCGACGGCGCGGACGGCGCCGCGGCTGACACGGCGGCGGCCGACACTGCGGCCAGCGACGGCGCAGGTCCCAGCATGGCCGACCTTGAGGCGGAGAGCGAGATCGCGGCCGACTACATCGAGGGCCTACTGGACGTGGCGGACCTCGACGGCGACATCGACATGGACGTCGAGGGCGAGCGGGCATTCGTCTCGATCGTCGGCGCCACGCTGGATGAGCTCGTCGGCCCGCGGGGTGAGGTGCTGGAGGCACTGCAGGAGCTGACGCGGCTCGCGGTGCACCGGCAGACCGGCAGCCGGACCAGGATGATGCTCGATGTCGGCGGATACCGCCAGCGCCGCCGCTCGGAGCTGGCCGAGACCGGCCGGGAAGCTGCGGACGAGGTGAAGCGGACCGGGCAGCCGAAGCGGCTGTGGGCGATGAACCCGTTCGAGCGCAAGGTCGTGCACGATGCCGTGGCCGAGGCTGGCCTGCGGAGCGAGTCGGAGGGCGAGGAGCCCGACCGCCGGGTCGTCGTGCTGCCGGCGGGCTGACCGGCACAGAGCTTATGGTGCCGGTGACCCGGGCTCCGGCTAGCGCAAACGCCGTGCTCGGGGCCGCATTGCCGGCCGCGGAGCACTATGCCGCGCTGCTGGCCGGCCCTGGCGTGCAACGCGGCCTGATCGGGCCGGCCGAGACGGCGCGGATCTGGGACAGGCACATCCTCAACTGCGCGGTGGTGGCCGAACTGGTGCCCGACCGCTGCGTTCTGGCGGACCTGGGCTCCGGGGCGGGCCTGCCCGGCATCGTCCTGGCCTTGCTGCGCCCCCGGGCGGAGGTCCTGCTGATCGAGTCGCTGGCCCGGCGGGTGGCGTTCCTGAATGAATGTGTCGCCGAGCTCGGCCTCGCGCATGTTCGGGTGCTGCGCGGCCGGGCCGAGGACCTGGCGGGCCAGATACGCGCCGACATCGTGACCGCGCGGGCAGTAGCGCCCCTGGACCGGCTGGCGGGCTGGGCGATCGGCTTGTGCCGCCCTGGCGGCACAGTCCTGGCCATCAAGGGCGCGAGCGCTGCTGCCGAGCTGGCCGCGTCGGCCGCAGCCCTCCGCCAGCTGGGTGTCGCGGACCACGCGGTTCTGCAGGTCGGTAGCGGGAAGGTCGATCCGCCTGCCACAGTAGTCAGGCTCGTGGCGCCGCCACAGCCGCGGGCTGCCGCCGTCCGGGGCGTCCGGCCGGGCGGCCGGAGCCGTGGCGGGAAGTCGTCCGGCTCGGGGGCACCGGGCTCCCGGTCGGGGCGTCCGGCCCGGCGCCGCGCTGCCGGCAGCCAGGAGTCCGCCGGCCGCAGGCGCGATGACGGTCCGGGCGATGACTGACGTGCAGGCGGACCGGAGCTGCGTGCGTTCAGCCCGGAGCGGACTCATGATGGAGATGCGGTGTGGGCCCGGCCAGACCGGGCCGGACCGGGTTTCACTGCGTCAGGAGCCCGTGGCGATGGCTACTGGATCGGTGAGTCGATGTGGGAGTTCAACGGTCCTCGCGGACAGCTTGGCCTGATGAGGTGAACCGATGATGGCGGCCAACGGCCTGGGCTGGCCCTGGCAGTCACGCGTGGGCAGGCTGCCCCGGCCGGCCGGCGCGTCCGCTGCCCCGGCGGGCCGGGCGACCGGCACGGCCGGCGGGCGTGACGACGGGCTGGGCTGGCCGGAATCCAGGGCTCTGAGTGGTCTGGATGCTATTTCCCCCGGTGTCGCTATGCCAGACGAGGGGGGCGACCGGGCAGCCGGGCCCCCGGCCCGGCTGCAGCAGGCGCTGGCCAGTGTTTCACGTGAAACGACAGGCCCTCCGGGTGCGGGAGCGGGCGGACCGGATCCGGCGGCGCGGCCCGCGGCACCGGGCGTTCCTGCGGCCCGCGAGCCTGCCGAGGATGCGCGGCCGGCACATGCCCGGCCGGTGCCCGGCAACCCGGGGCGGCATTTCCAGGCGAGCAGCCCGGGCTGGCCCGGCCAGGCGGGCGGGCCGGGGCGGCCCGGCGAGGTCAGCAGCCAGGCCGGAGGTCCGGTGACCAAAAGGCAGGGACCACCAGAGCACGGTCCAGGACAATGGCAGGCAGCCGACTCCTATCCCGGCGGACCGGTTCCGCCCGCCCGCCCGGCGGCGCCCGCCGGCCCGGCCAGTGCCGGGCCAGCCGGGCCAGGGCCAGCCGGGCCAGGGCCAGCCGGAGCGGTACCGGCCGGGCCGGAGACGGAGGGAGCGGTACCAGCCGGGCCGGAGACGGCGGGGCCGGAGACGGCGAGACGGGAGACGGGCGTGGCAGGCAACAGGAATGCTGAGAGCGAGGGTGATGTAGCCATGGCCGCTGAGCCGGGCGGCTCGGCCGATACGCCGATTGCGAGGGCGGCCCAGGCTGCCGTGGTGGCCCGGTCGGGCGGGCAGCGCTGGCCGCGGCCCGGCACCTGCCGGGTCGTGACGATCGCGAATCAGAAGGGCGGGGTGGGAAAGACCACCACCGCCGTGAACCTTGCTGCCAGCCTGGCGATGCACGGAGCCCGGGTGCTGGTGGTCGACCTGGACCCGCAGGGCAATGCCTCGACGGCCCTGGACGTCGACCATCACGCCGGCGTGGGCTCGGTCTACAACGTGCTCGTGGAAGGCCAGCCGCTGTCGTCGATCGTGCGCCGCGTCGATGGCTTCCCGGAGCTGTACTGCGCCCCCGCGACGATTGACCTGGCGGGTGCCGAGATCGAGCTCGTCCCGCTGGTCGCGCGTGAGTCGCGGCTGGCCAGGGCGGTGGCCGGCTATGACGCTTCGGACCTGGATTACATCTTCATCGACTGCCCGCCCTCGCTCGGGCTGCTGACGGTCAACGCCCTGGTGGCCGCGCCCGAGGTGCTCATCCCGATCCAGTGCGAGTACTACGCGCTGGAGGGCCTGGAGCAGCTGCTCCGGACGGTCGAGCTGGTGAAGAGTCACCTCAACCCGGGGCTGGCCGTCAGCACGATCCTGCTCACCATGTATGACGGCCGGACCCGGCTGGCATCTCAGGTAGCCGAGGAGGTGCGGGGTCACTTCGGTGAGGTCGTGCTGGGCTCGGTAATCCCGCGGAGCGTCCGGGTCTCCGAGGCGCCCAGTTACGGGCAGTCGGTGATGACCTACGACCCTGGCTCCAGCGGAGCGCAGGCCTATCTGGAAGCGGCCCGCGAGATCGCCTTCCGGGCCGGGCAGCTGGCCGCGAGCTGAGCCCCGACGGGCGGGGCCCGGTGAGCTGAGGCTCAGGGAGCAGAGGGCCAGGGAGCAGAGGCCTCGGCGAGCAGCGGCCCGTGAGCTGACGATGACCGACTCCGGCGTGTGCCGGGGTCGGTCATTTTCTTGTTCATCGCGGCCAGCACGATCACCCGCTGCTGTGCACGGCCGGCCGATCGTCGCGCGGGTGCGCCGATCGCGTTTTCCCGGCTCCGGGTAGCTGGCAGGATGGAGTGGTGCGCGCCGGGGCCTGTCGCCACCGCTACCCGGTGCCCGCGTCCGTCCCAGTACCAGCCGGCCCGCGCCTGGCCTGGCGTGAGGCAAGGAGTGACAATGCCGCAACCGAAGCGTGGACTCGGCAAGGGGCTCGGGGCGCTCATCCCCACCGCCCCGGTCGGCGTGGTCCCCGGCGGATCCCCCGGCGGTGCTCCGGGCGATACCGCTGCGGCAGGCATGGGCAGCGGGGGCTTCGGGGTCGGCCGCCCCGGTCCGGGCGCCCGGGCCGCGGGGATGGACGGCACGGAGATCCTGCCGGTGGTCGGCGCCTACTTCGAGGAAGTTCCGGTGGGCGCGATCACGCCCAACCCGCGGCAGCCGCGCCAGGTCTTCGACGACGACCTGCTGGCCGAGCTGGCTGATTCGATCCGGATTGTCGGCCTGCTGCAGCCGGTGGTCGTCCGGCGGGTCGGCCCCGGCGCCTATGAGATCGTCATGGGCGAGCGCCGCTGGCGGGCCTGCCAGCTGGCGGGCCTGGACGCGGTGCCCGCCATCGTCCGGGAGACCTCCGACACCGACCTGCTCCGGGACGCGCTGATCGAGAACCTGCATCGCGAGCAGCTCAACCCCCTGGAAGAAGCCGCGGCCTACCAGCAGCTGCTGGACGACTTCTCCGCTACCCACGACGAGCTGGCCAAGCGCATCGGGCGGTCGCGGCCGCATATCTCCAACACGATCAGGCTGCTGAACCTGCCGGCCACGGTGCAGAAGCGCGTGGCGGCGGGGGTGCTCAGCGCCGGGCACGCCCGGGCACTGCTGTCCGTGGACGACACCACAGCCCAGGAGCACCTGGCGCGCCGCATCGTGGCCGAGGGGCTGTCCGTCCGGGCCGTGGAGGAGATCGTCGCCATGGGGAGCGCGGGCACCCCCGCCGCGCCGGCCGAGCGGAAGCGAGTCAAGGCACCGGTGGCACCCGCGCTCAAGGACCTGGCCGACAAGCTCTCGGACGTTTTCGACACGCGGGTCAAGGTCGAGATGGGACAGCGCAAGGGCAAGATCGTCGTCGAGTTCGCCTCGGTAGAGGACCTGCAGCGGATCGTCGCCAGCATGTCGCCGGGACTAACCCGGGGCCGGAACGCCTGACCGCTGTTTCACGTGAAACATCGCTCGGGCGCCCCGGCCGGGTAGCGCTCACCCGCGCGGGCCAGCGTGCGGCCGAGGCGGGCTGCCGCCAGCCAGTCCCCGTCTGCTAGCTGACCGCCGGGCTGGGCTCCGGTGCCGTCGCCCGGATCGCCGCGACGAACTCGTCGACGTCGGCCTCGGTCGTGTCGAACGCGGTCATCCAGCGCACGGTGCAGTCGCGGTCGCCCTCGCCCGCCCACACATGAAAGTTCCAGTCCCGCTGCAAGGTGGCGGCCTGGTCCTGGCCAAGCGTGGCGAACACGGCGTTGGCCTGGACGGGAAATGCCAGCGCCAGCCCAGGCGTCCCGGTCACGCCATCGGCCAGCCGCCGGGCCATCGCGTTGGCCGTGGCCGCATTGCGCCGCCACAGCTCGCCATCCAGCAGCGCCCCGAACTGGGCGGCCAGGAAGCGCATCTTCGACGACAGCTGCATGAGCTGCATGCGCTGGAAGGGCGCTGCGGCTGCCAGCGACTCCCGCATGACGATGACCGCCTCGGCGCCCAGCGCCCCGTTCTTGGTGCCGCCGAAGCTGAGGACATCCGCGAACGCGGCCAGGTCGGCTAGCTGGCAGTCGAGGTAAGCCACGGCATTGGCCAGCCGGGCGCCGTCGATGTAGAGCAAGAGCCCGTTCACATCGCAGGACTCACGAATCGCCCGCAGCTCGCCGAGCGTGTAACAGGTCCCGGCTTCGGTCGCCTGGGCGATCCCGACCGCCCGCGGCTGGGCCTTGTGCGGGTTACCCCGGCCGGCCAGGCAGGTGGCGATCAGCTCAGGGGTCAGCTTGCCCTCAGGGGCAGGGACGGCCAGCAGCTTGCTGCCGAGCACGCGCTCGGTTGCCCCGCATTCATCGGCGTTCAGGTGCGCCGACTCGGCGCAGATGACGGCGTCACCCGCGCGGGCAACCAGTCCCAGGCCGAGGACGTTCGCTGCCGTCCCGCCGAAGACCAGGTACGTCCCGGCCGCTCCGAACTCAGCCGTCAGCCGGGCGGTCACCCGCTCGGTGAGCGGGTCCTGCCCGTAGGCCGTAGCGTCGCCCGCATTCGCCGCCATCAGGGCGCTGAGCACTCCGGGGTGCGCGCCGGCGTGGTTATCGCTGCCAAAGCTCTTGTGCTGGCTTGTCACGAGGTGAGCCTAGCGATCACGCTCGCAGCGGCCGCACCGGTGTACGGGTCAGCGGCCGCCAGGATGGGTACGATGTCCCCCGTGGCCAGCCCGCGGCGAGTTCGCCGGACATGGCCAGGGGCCATTTCTTGCAGTGGCTGGCATCATCCGTTGCGTACGACTACAGGGGTGCCACGTGTCGCGCCGTCTTGCGAGCATCACGCTGGACAATCTCGATGACCTCACGCCCAGATGCCGACGCTGCGTCTTCTGGGAGCTCGACCCGGTCAATCAGACTCGTGCCGTAGAGCAGGGCGACCCGGGGCTGGAGAAGGAGTCCTGGATCTCCTCGGTCCTGCTGGAGTGGGGCAGCTGCGGGAAGATCATCTATGTCGACGGCGTTCCGGCCGGCCACATGATGTACGCCCCGCCGCAGTACGTCCCGCGCTCTGTCGCCTTCCCGACCAGCCCGGTGAGCGCGGATGCCGTGCTGCTGATGACGGCGCACGTGCTGGCGGAGTTCACCGGCGGCGGCCTGGGCCGGATGCTGGTGCAGGGGCTGGCCAAGGACCTGACCCGGCGGGGCATCAAGGCAATCGAGGCCTTCGGCGACCTGAAGTGGACCGCGCCCTCGTGCATCGTGCCCGCCGACTACCTGCTGGCCGTGGGCTTCAAGACGGTCCGGCCGCATCACCGCTACCCGCGGCTGCGGCTGGAACTGAAGACCGCGCTGTCCTGGCGGGAGGACGTGGAGGTCGCCCTGGAGCGGCTGCTCGGCTCCATGTCCTCACCGGAGCGCACCCTCCGCCTGGCCTGACGCTGTCCTGACACTTCCGCCGGGCCTGACACCCGGCCCGCCGGGCCTGAGCTTCCCTGGCGGCCGGCACGGCCGTGCATCTCCTCTCCCGCACCCCGGCCGCCATGGCATTGCTAGTCCAGTCTGACCTAGGTCATACTGGACTATGTCGTACATCGAGATGCTGATCCTGCGTCATCTCAGCCGGACGCCCGCGCACGGCTACGAGCTGCGCAAGCGAGTCGCGGCCACCACCGGGGTCGTCCTGCACAACAACACCCTGTACCCGGCACTGCGCCGGTTCGAAGAAGCCGGCGCGGTGACCAAGACGGCCGAGCCGCAGCAGGGCCGCCCGCCCCGGCACGTGTACCAGCTCACCGGTGTCGGCCGTGACCTGCTGCACGACATGCTGGCCGAGCTGCCAGCCGACCAGGCCGACGATGACAGCGAGTTCCTGTCCCGGCTGGGCCAGTTCGCGCTCCTGGAGCCCGCCGAGCGCCTGGCGGTCCTGGACGCCCGCCAGACGGCCCTGAACGAGCGCCTGGGGCGCCTGGAGCGGCTGCGCGAGCGCTCCGGGGGTGAAGAGTGGGGCCAGGCCGTTACGAGCGAGCTGATCCGCCGTGGCGAGGCCGAGCTGGCCTGGCTCGCCCGGCTCCGGGCCGCGGCCGCCCGCCCGGACTCCGCCGCGGACTCCGGCAACGCTGCGGGCGAGCCCGCCCCGGGCGAAGCCGGGCCGGCATGACAATGGCGGCCGGGCCAGCCGCGGCGCCGCCCGCCCGGCTGCGGTCCGCCGTGCAGTTCGCCCTGCTGGCGGGCCCGCTGCTGTCCATGCTGGACAGCAGCATCGTCAACGTGGCCGCCGAGCCCATCGCCCGCTCGCTGCACGCCAGCCTGGCGACGGTGCAGTGGGCCGTGAGCGGCTACCTGCTGGCGCTCGGCACCGGCCTGGCCGCCACGTCGTACCTGGCCCGCAGGTTCGGCACCCGGGCGGTCTACCGGGCCAGCATGATCGCCTTCACCGTGGCCTCGGGCAGCTGCGCCGCGGCGACCGGGACGGCCATGCTGCTGGCCAGCCGCGTCGTCCAGGGCCTGGTTGCGGCGCCACTGGTCCCGCTGGCCATGAGCATGCTGCTCGGCCGGGGCCAGGATCAGGGCAAGCCCGCTGCGCGGTCGGTGTCGGCGCTGGCCGGGATGATGCTGTTCCTCGGGCCGGCCCTCGGCCCGACGGTCGGCGGCGCGCTGATCGGCGCGGCCGGCTGGCGGTGGATCTTCCTGATCAACGTTCCCGTCGGCGCGGCAGCGGCGCTCGCGACCGGCCGCATCCCGGCTGCCCTGGCACCGGGCCGCGCGCAGGCGACGCGGTTTGACCTGCCCGGCCTCGTGCTGCTCGCCGCGGGCATGGCCCTGGTCCTGCTGGGCGCCAGCCAGGGCGCGCAGGCCGGCTGGGCGGTGCCGCGGACCTGGCTGCCGCTGCTGGGCGGCCTGGCGCTGCTGGCCGGCTACGGGCGCTGGGCGGCCGGCCGTGAGCACCCGGCCCTGGACCTGGGACTGGCCCGCCACCGCGGCCCGGTGCTGGCGCTGGCCCTGTGCGCGCTGGCGTCAGTGGTGACCTTCGCCGCCATCTTCCTGCTGCCGGTCTTCGTCCAGTCGGTGCAGGGTCGCTCGGCACTGGCCGCCGGGCTGGCCATGCTGCCTCAGGGCGTCGTCACCGGGATCAGCACCGCCCTCGGCCAGCGCGTGCTGACCAGGGTCAGCGTCCGGGTCACCGTGCTGGCTGGCTTCAGCATCCTCACCGTGACCAGCCTGGGCCTGCTGGCCATCGGGGCGCGCACGCCGCTGGCCGTCACCGCCGCCGTGCTGGCCGGCCGGTCAGCTTCCATCGGGCTGGTGATCGCCCCGCTGCTGGCGGTCCTGACCCAGCCTCTACGGCCTGCTCAGCTCGGCGATGCCAGCACCCTGTTCAGCATCTGCCAGCGCATCGCCGGATCCTTCGGGATCGGCCTGCTCGCCGCGCTGTTCGCGGTGCAGGCGCGGGCGCACGGCCCGGTGACCGCCCTGCATGTCACCGGGGGCGTGGTTGCGGTGATCTCGGCGGCCGGCATCCTCGCCGCACCGCTCCTGCCGGCCACCCGGAACGTGGCCCTGGGCGCAGCCGGCCCGCCTGCCGGGCCACGCCAGGCCACCGCCGGCTGAGGACCTGCCGCGCGCCCGGATCACGACAACGGCCCCCTGCCCGCCGGGGTGGCAGGACAGGAGGCCGTGCGCCGCGACTCGTGCCTAGATGAAGTCGGCCAGCTCGCGCAGCAGCGCGGACTTGGGCTTGGCGCCGACGATCTCCTTGACGACCTCGCCGCCCTTGAACACGCTGAGGGTGGGAATGTTCATGATCCCGTAGCGCTGCGTGATGGCCGGGTTCTGGTCAACGTTCAGCTTCACGACATCGATCTTGTCGGCGTGCTCGCTGGCGATCTCCTCGAGCACCGGGCTGACCTGGCGGCACGGTCCGCACCACTCGGCCCAGTAGTCGACGACGACCGGCTTGTCGTTCTTCAGAACGTCGACCTCGAAGGTCGCGTCGGTCACGTTCTTGGTTGCGCCCACGTTCAGGACTTCCTTCCTCGTATGTGCCCGCCAGTGCTGGCGCGCTGGCGCCGGATCTAGGCCTCGTGGTCGGCCAGCCACCGCTCCGCGTCCAGCGCGGCGGCACAGCCGGTCCCGGCGGCCGTCACGGCCTGCCGGTAAATGTGGTCCACCACGTCACCGGCGGCGAACACGCCGTCGATGGACGTGCGGGTACTCGGGTGATCAACCAGCAGGTAGCCGTCGGGATTCAGCGGCAGCTGGCCGGTGAACAGCTCGCTGCGCGGGTCGTGCCCGATCGCCACGAACATCCCGGTCACCGGCAGGACGCTTTCCTCGCCGGTCTGCACGTTGCGCAGCTTCAGCCCGGAGACCCGGTCCTCGCCCAGGACCTCGGCGACCTCGCTGTCCCACGCGAACTTGATCTTGGGATTCGACATCGCGCGCTGCTGCATGATCTTGGAGGCGCGCAGGGTGTCCCGGCGGTGCACGATCGTGACCGACCGGGCAAACCGGGTCAGGAAGGTGGCCTCTTCCATGGCCGAGTCCCCGCCGCCGATCACGGCGATATCGGTCTCCCGGAAGAAGAACCCGTCACATGTCGCGCACCAGGACACGCCGTGGCCCGACAGCCGCTTCTCGCCCGGCACGCCGAGCTCGCGGTACCGCGAGCCGGTCGTGATGATGACGGTCCTGGCCAGGTGGGTGTCCTCGCCGACCTTCACCACCTTGGGGGTCGCCCGCAGGTCGACCTCGGTGACGTCCTCGGGGACCAGCTCGGCCCCGAACCGCTCGGCCTGCTTGCGGATGCTGTCCATCAGCTCAGGGCCGAGAACGCCGTCCGGGAAGCCGGGGAAGTTCTCGACGTCGGTGGTGTTCATCAGGGCGCCGCCGGAGGTCACGGACCCCTCGAACAGCAGCGGGTTCAGCTTCCCGCGGGCCGCGTACAGCGCGGCTGTGTAGCCGGCCGGGCCCGACCCGATGATGATGACGTCCCGCACATCGGTCACTTGCTTTTCCTGCCCCTTCTGCGTTGCTACGGCGTCAACCGATCCTAGGGCCGGGAGATTCCCGTGCCCTCCTAGCCTGGCCGGCCCGGGTGCCCGGATCGCCCGGCCGGGACTGCCCGGGCCTCAGCCGGGCAGCTGCTGGTGATCGAGGATGTCGCTGGCCGACCGCGAGCATCCGGGGCCGACCACCCAGACCTGCGCCGCATGTGAGCTGGTCGCCTTCGTGGCGATGACCGTTGCCGCCGACCCGCGGAACTGGGCGACATCCACCATCGCGACCGGTGCAGCGCCCGCCACCCGGCTGAGGCAGCCCGACAGCCGGGCCAGCTGGCTGCTGCCGAGCCGCTGGTCGGGGCGCGTCAGGCCGATGTTCGGGCTCACCCCGGACTGCGCCGCGCGGGCGAGGCTCGCCGCCACCTGCTCGCTGAGGCGGCCGGGCTGGTAGTCCGTGGCGGTCTGCACCGGCCGGATGCTGGCCGGCTTGCCGCCGGCCTGGTACCGCACCAGCGGCCCGAATTCCGCCGGGGCCTTCGTGCCGGGCCGGACCAGCCCGCCGGCCGTGCCGTGACCAGGCGAGGCAGCCGAGCGGGGAGCGCTGGCCGCCGAGCCGCCGGCGGACGGCCCGCCGGAACCGCCGAGCTGGGTCAGGCCATACACGCCCCCGCCCACGACCACGGCAACCGCGCCCGCCGCCAGCGCCCGCAGGGCCGGGACACGCAGCCGCCGCTGCCCGCGGGCGGCGTGCAGCGGCCGTCCCGGCTGTGGGCCGGCGGAGCGGGCGCGCCCGGATCGCTCCGGGCGGATGGATGGCGAGCCGGCCGCGCGGTGCGCGGACTCGGTAGCCAGGGCTGTCTCGATCCGCGCGGCCAGGTGCTCGGGGATCGGCGGGGCCTCGGTGGCGGCCAGCAGGGCGGGGATCTCTCCGAGGGCGTCGCAGGTGGCCCGGCACCGAGCGCAGGTGTCCAGGTGGGCGCGCACGCGCCTGGTCGCGCCGCGGCGCAGGCTGCCGCCGCGGAACCGCGCCAGGGTCTCGGCGCTGGCATGGCGCGTCATGGCTCGCTACCCCCCTCCTGCGAAGGTTTGACGCGCCGGGACGCGGATCGGTTCCGGCGCCCTTTTTGTCCCCCGGGGTCGGGGAAGCGCAGGTGGGTCAGGTGGGGGAGCAGCCGGGCCCGGCCCCGTGAGCACCGGCTCTTGACCGTTCCTGCTGACACGCCCAGCACCTGGGCGGCGTCCGCGACCGGGTAGCCCAGCATGTCGACCAGGACCAGGGCCGCCTGCTGGTCAGGCGGCAGCATCCGCAGCGCGGCCATCACGTCCAGGGACACGTCGCTGTCGGCGGCCGGGTCGCCGCGGCCGCGGGATCCGGCCAGGGCTTCCAGGGCCTGCTCGTCGGTGCCAGTCGTGGCCGGCCGGGCGGCCCGGCGCCGCAGCCGGTCCAGGCAGGCGTTTACCACGATGCGGTGCAGCCACGTCGTCACCGCGGAGTCGCCGCGGAAGCTGCCCGCGCGCCGGAATGCGGAGATCATCGCGTCCTGGAGGGCGTCGGCCGCCTCTTCCGGGTCGCCGAGTGTCCGGATCGCCACGGCCCACAGCCGGTCCCGGTGTCGGCTGAAGATGATCCCGAAGGCATCGGGATCGCCGGCGATGTGCTGGTGCAGCAGCTCGGCATCGGAAACTGCGGGACCGGCCGCATCAGCGCCGTGGCCGCTGCCGGGCGCGGCCGGGGCCGGCAGCGGGGTCTCGGCGCGGGCGGAACCCGCGTCATGCCGTTCCGTCGCTCCTCCCCTCCCCGTCCCCGGGGGTCCGGGGGCGAGGCCCCCGGCCTGGGGTTCCAGGGGTCGCCCCCCGGGTGGACACGGCGCCCCCGGCCTGCGGTTCCAGCGGGTCGCCCCCTGGTAAACGCAGGCGCGGCGGCCCGGCTAGCTGGACGCGGCTGTGCCGCGGACGATGATACTGAAAACCTGCGCCATGTAATGGCCGGAGGCGACGGGCGGCATCTTGGTGAACCAGATGACCAGGAACCGCCCGGACGTCTTGCTGGCGACATGGAAGGTGTAGGTGCTTCCGATGTCACTCCCGCTGGCCACCGTCGTCATCGAGGCCAGGTTGGCCGCGCTCCTGGCGTCGGAGGCGCCGACCTTCAGCTGCACGTCAGCGCCGGGGTTCGGACCGAACCTGATGGTCACCGAGCTGAGCTGGACGTTCTTGCCCATGTCCAGGATCAGGCCGGTGCCCGCCTTGAGGTGACCGAGCTCCGGGCTGAAGTACTCCTGCGAGCTCCAGCCCTCGGGATTCCCGTTGAGCACGTTCATCGCCTGGTTGGTGTTCTCGTCACCGGCGTCGTGCGGGTTCAGGGCGTCAAATCCGTGCGCGCTGACCGGCGCCAGGACAGTGGACGCCTGACTCGGCGCGACCGTGGGCTGGGTGACCTTCGCCTGGCTGGTCGGGCCGGACTTGTGCCACAGCGGCGAGGTCGCGGCGACCAGGCCGGCGACGACGACCAGGGCCAGCGCCGCGATGATGGCCGTGCGCGCCCGCGATCGCGGCGCGCGCGGCGGGCGCGGCCCGCGCCAGTCCTGCCCGCGGGGCGGCAGCGTGCGGTCTCCTGGCCAGTAGTCGCCGACGGGCTGCTGACGGGTCATCGGCCCGGCGTCGCCCCGGCCCGGCATGGCCGGCGGCACCTCCTCGGGCGGCAGCTCGGCGGCCAGCGCGCCGGCCAGCTGACCGGGCGTCTCCAGGACCAGGCCGTCCCGGCCGGGTATCTGCATGGCCTGGCACGCGACGTCGTCCAGGGCCGCCGGTACCCCGGCGCGCACCTGCCGCGGGCGGCGCGGCTGGCCGTCGGCGAAGGGCGCGGGCTGCAGGGCCGGGTAGTCAGGACCGGGCCACATCCCGGTGAGGCTGGCGTAGAGCAGGCGCCCCAGGCCATGCGTATCGGCCAGCGCGGGATCCTCGGCGCTGGTGCCGGACAGCGCGGCGTCGATCCCGATCCCGGTGACCTTGACCCCGCCTCCGGAGGTCCACCGCAGCGACTCCGGCGTCAGGCACAAGTGAGCCAGCCCGGCCGCGTGCGCGACCGACAGCGCGGCGGCGGCCTCGGCGATGATCCGGGCGCCGGCGACCGGATCGACCGGGCCGCTGGCCAGCATGTCATCGAGCGTGTCGCCGGCCGCCCACTCCATCACGATGTAGGCGTTATCCCAGTCGTCTTCCACGTCGAAGACCTGCGCCAGCCGGGCGTCGGTCAGCCGGCTGGCCGCCCGGGCCGCGGTCAGCACCTCGCGCACCCGCGGGAAGCCGACGGCGAACGTGACCACCGTGACGGGCCTGGCCAGGGTCTCGTCGATCGCTTTCCAGGCAGCCCAGCCACTGGCTGCGGCGACCCTGTCCTCGAGGCGGTAACGGCCGCCGAGCCTGGTGCCCGGCTCAGAGATGAACGTGCTCATACGTCGCAGTTCAAGGGTTGGCCGAACCCTTGACTCCCTCCTGGACCGTAAGTGATCAACAGGACCAGATAAGACAATGATGCTGCACAACATGCTAGGCGGCACGCGACCTGGCGGCAGGCCTGTGGGCCGGAGCTTCGCAAACCGTTACCGCTCGGAGACGTACCGCACCAAGTGTCCCGCAAAGACCCGTCCGGCCGCCGCACCGCCCCGCCGCGGCGTCGGCCGGAACTTTCAGCGGCGGAAACGGGCCGTCACCGTCTTGGTCAGGTCGGCCAGCTCGCCGACGCGCAGGGCCCGGGCAAACATCACATAAAGCAGTAGCGCTCCGCAGCCCGCAATTGTCACAGTCACGACCGCATTCAGGTGCCCGGCGGGCAGGACGACCCCGACCATCAGCGAGACCGCGATGGCGAACAGCGCCGGCGGGATGGCCGCCAGGTGCATGCGGATCAGGCTCCCGGTGACCGCGCGCCCGTCCAGGCCGCCGATCCGGCGGCTGAGAATCCGCCAGGCCACCACGGTGCCGGCCAGGTTGGCCAGGCCGAACCCGACCCCCAGGCCCGCCACGACCTGGCCCGGCGGCAGGATCTCCAGCGCCAGCAGGTTGGTCACGATGTTCACGACCATGGTGAGCAGCCCGATGAGTGCCGGGGTGCGGCTGTCGTGCAGGGCGTAGAACACCCGCAGCTGCAGCTGGAAGAACATGTACGGCAGCAGGCCGAGGCAGAAGATGGCGAACACCTCGCCCAGGTACCGGGCATCGGCGACGCTGGTCGAGCCGTAGGCCAGGAACGTCTCGGCCAGGCCGGGCCCGAGCGCGGCGAGCACCAGCGCCGAGGGCACCACGATCACCGACGACAGCCGGACGCCGGCCGAGAAGTCACCGGCGACCAGCAGCATCTTCCGCTCGGCGGCATGCGCGCTCATCCGGGGCAGCAGTGCGGTGATCACCGAGATGCCCACGATGGCGTACGGCATCTGGAACAGCTGCCAGGCGTAGGTGTACGGGGTGAAGCCGGCCCCGTAGGCGACATGTGCCTTCTGCGCTGCCACGCCCGCGCTGTTGGCCACCCGGGTGGTGACCAGGAAAGCGACCTGAGTGGAGGCGATGTAGCCGAACATCCAGCCCGCCATCCGGCCGATCTCGGTCACCTCGGCTCGCCGGAAGTCGAACCGGGGCCGCCACCGGAATTTCACCCGGCGCAGCGCCGGGACCAGCGCGGCCGTCTGCGCGACGATGCCCAGGGTGGTGCCCAGGCCCAGCAGGGTGATCTGGGTGCCGGTGATGGTCACCGGGGAGGCGCCGAAGCCCGCGACGCCCATGAACATCAGCAGGACGGCGATGACCACGACGTTGTTGACCACCGGGGTCCACATCGGCGCCGCGAAGCTGCCCCGTGCGTTCAGGATCGCGCCGGCCAGCGAGCTGATCCCGTAGAAGAAGATCTGCGGAATGAAGAAGTAGGCGAAGACGATCATCAGGTGCAGCTCGGGCCCGGTGATCCGGCCCTTGTACAGGTCAACCAGCAGCGCGGCCGCCGCGGTGGCCACCACGGTCAGGACCAGCAGCGCCACCGTGATCAGGGTGAACATGCGCTGGTCATACGCCTCGCCCCGGTCGCGATCCCGCTTGGCCGCGTTGACCAGCAGCGGCACGATGACGCTGGTCAGGATGCCGCCGATGACCAGGTTGTAGACGGCATTGGGCAGCGTGTTGGCGTTGTTGTAGGCGTTGGCCAGCGCGAAGGCGCCCAGCGCGTAGGCCTGCACCAGGGTGCGCAGCAGGCCGGTGCCGCGGGAGGCCAGCGTGCCGATGGCCATGATGCCGCTGGAGCGCATGACACTCGCTCCGGCCGGCTCATCGGTGCCCGTGCCGGTGGTGCCCGTGCCGGTGGTGCCCGTGCCGGTGGTGCCGGTGCCCGTGCCCGCCGTGCCGGCCGTCGTCTCCGCCGCCTCCAGCCCGGTCCCGGTGCCGGCTGCCTCCGGGGCGGCCTGAGCGGGGCCGGGGAAGGTGTCGGCGGGCTCGGTGCCGTCCCAGCCGGACTCTCCCGGCCCGGCCTCGGTGCCGCTGCCGGGGGCCGGGGCCGTGCCCGGCCAGCCGGGCGGCAGGTCGGCCTCGTAGTCGTAGCCCGCGGCGGGCCGCCTGGTCACCGGGGAGCGGTAGTCCGGATCAGCTGCGGTCGGCCCAGCCTGGGACCCGGGCGTAGTCATCCGCGTCCTCCGTCAGAACGTGGTCGGTGCCGGCCTCACCGGACTCGGCGCGGTCATGACCGACGTTATCGGTTTCTTCCGGCTGCTCGTGCCCGCTGGCGCCGGATGTACCCGGCGCGTCCTGGTCGCCGCTCGCGCCGTCCGGCGGTTCCTGCTGGCCAGGAGCGCCCGCGCCGGCCGGGTCCGGCGGCGTGCGGCCACGCCGGATGGCCCGGGCGGCCGAGGCGGCCATGAAGATGCCCAGGGCGGCGGCCAGCAGGATGAGCGCCAGGGTGCCGAAGTGCGTGGCCTGTACGGTGGCGCTGACCGGCGGGCCGGGCAGCGGCCGCTTGTCCGGGGCGGTCAGCCGCATGGTGACGGTCGTCGACCCGACGGCGGATGCCTCGACCTTGATCTTCTTCGTGGTGATGTTGTCGGGCGGCAGCATGATCACGCCGGGATCGCTCAGGACGGAGAAGCCGCCGCCGGCCCCCTGCACGACGCTGACCTTCACCCGGACCCGCACCGGGTAACTCAGCCGGTTGTCGATGGCGACCGGGATGGTGCCCTTCTGCCCGCCCAGGGTGACCGGGCTGCCGCCGACCAGGGTCACCCCGGCCAGCTGCCGGTCGGTGTAGGCCGTGATCCGGTGCAGCAGGCTGCGCGCCCGCTGCCGGGCCCTGGCGGTGTTCCGCCAGGCCGACGACTCCACCCCGGCCATGGCCTGGTAGAGCTGGGGCCGCGGGCTGACCCGGATGCTCTGCACCTGCTGGACGCTGCTGTTGGCCGCCTTGATGCTGCGCAGCATCGACCGGCTGAAGCGCTCGCCCGCGGTGTCGTCGGGGGCGTGCCGGGCCACCCGGCCCGGCACGTGCCTGTCCGCCGCCAGGCTGCCGGCGCTGACCGGCGACAGCCACGGCGCGGAGGTCGTCTCCTGCAGCAGCGCACTGGCCAGCCCGGCCGGCGGGTTCCAGTGCCGCGGCGGGGCGACCACGATGGCCGGCGACCGGCGACCACCCTGCGCCGCGATCAGCGCGGTCTCGGCCAGGAACCGCTGCTGGACTGCGAAGGCGGCGCCGGGGGCCGCCTTCTTGGCCCGGACCGAGCCGAGGACCCGGCTGAGCGTGCTGTCGGCCAGCAGCACGCGCATGTCCCCGCCCTCGCCGTCCGGCGTGGCGGTGACCGCGCTCGGGGTGAAGCTGGCCGGCGCCACGGGGGGCATCGCGGCGCTGCTGAGCACCACCGTGCGGATGCCGTTCAGCGCGGCCAGGTTCTCCAGCATCGAGTAGTCCGCCCGCCCGCCGGCCGGCCAGGCGATGGCCGTGGTCAGCTCGGCCGCGCTCGCCTTGCCCGCCGCGGGCGCCTTCGGGGTGAAGTCCCGCTTCAGGATCTGCGCGGCGACCGAGCGGCCCCCGGTGAAGGCCCGGTGCACGTCGTCGAACAGGTTGCCGCGGGTCAGCCCGGCAACGTCGGCGTCGGCATACGGCGTCACGAACGACGGCTGGCTGTGCACCGCCGTCCGCAGCCGCTGGACCCAGCTGCCGGCCGCGGGGCTGGCCGGCACGACCTTCCCGTTCTGGCAGCTGCGATTCGCCCCGACCGTGTGCGGACCGCGCATGGCCTGCGCGCTGGACAGCAGCGCCGGGTCGACCGCCCAGGTCAGCCTGGCCGCCCGCCCGGCGGCCGCACTGCCCGCGCTCAGCAGCCCGGCCAGCCGCCCGCCGCTGGCCAGGCTGGCGGCCAGGTGGTTGTCCAGCAGCCCGTTGCACGGTCCCTGATGGGGCGAGTCGATCAGCGGCCAGATCCAGGCGATGTCGTCACGAGGGCGCTGGTGCCCCTGGCGCGCCTTCGGCCAGTAGGGCAGGAACGTCCGGCCGGTGCCCTGGATGATCCCGGCGGCATCGGTGACCTGAGCGGCCAGCGGGTACACGCCGAACGCTGACATGCGCACCTTGCTGGCAGGCAGGACGGCGGTCCACCCGGCCGTCGCGCCCGGCGCGAGCGGGCTGGTCATCGCGTCGACCGCCCCGTGCACCGGGACATCGGAGATCACGCTGGCGCCCGCGGCGTACTGCTGGAGCTGATCCCGCAGCACGAATGGAGTGCTGGAGGACCGGAGCCGGACCGTCAGGCCGCTGAGGGTGGTCTTCGAGGTGTTTGTCAGGGTTCCCCGGACCGTGATGGTCGCCCCGGCCGTCGCGTACGGCGGATTCATCGAGGTGATGGCCACCGCCACCGGCGACCCGCTGACCTGCCGGGCACTCGCCGTGGCCGGCTGGGCCAGCGCGGCCGGGATCGCGGCGGGCAGCACCAGCCCGGCCAGGGCGCCGGCTGCCAGCATCAGCCTGACCGGCCGCCGCCCTCGGGGCGGGCCATCGGGCGCTGTGGCAGCACGGCGAGGAGGCATGGCCGAAATGTTATTGCCGCCGGCCGGGTATGTCGGGCAGTCTGGCGGCTAGCTGGCCGCAGCCGCGCGCGGCGGCGAGAATGTCGTGCATCTATCCTCTCCGGCCTCCCCGGCTATCACCAGCTCGCGCTCAGGACCTACCCTCATTGCCCGTGCCCGATTCAGTTCCGATGATCTAGTAGCCGATGACCAACCAGCCGATGAACAGTCAGCAGCGGCAGGCAGCCGCCGCGCTGCTGGCGAGTGTATCCCCGCTCGCCGATGACCTCGGGACGCTGTTCGCCCGGGCCGGGCACGAGCTGGCCCTGGTGGGCGGGCCGGTGCGCGATGTATTCCTCGGCCGCCCGCACGGCGACCTCGACCTGACCACCGACGCGCCGCCGCAGCGCGTGCTGGAGCTGACCCGCGGCTGGGCCGACCAGGTGTGGACGATCGGGATCGACTTCGGCACCATCGGGATGCGCAAGAACGGCACCGACTTCGAGATCACCACCTACCGCAGCGAGCACTACGACCGCAGGTCGCGCAAGCCGGAGGTGCAGTACGGCGAGTCGCTAGAGGACGACCTGTCGCGGCGCGATTTCACCGTGAACGCGATGGCGGCCCGGCTGCCCGGGCATGAGCTGGTCGACCCGTTCGGCGGCCTGGCGGACCTGCGGGACCGGGTCCTGCGGACGCCGGCCAGCCCGCAGGCCTCTTTCGACGCCGACCCGCTGCGCATCCTGCGCGCGGCCCGCTTCGTGGCCCAGCTGGGCCTGGCGCCGCGGCCCGAGCTGCAGGCCGCGATGACCGAGCTGGCGCCCCGGCTGGCCATCGTCTCGGCCGAGCGCGTCTCCGCTGAGCTGGCCAAGCTGCTGACCACGACGCGGCCGGGCGGCCCGTCGGCCGGCATCCGGCTGCTCGTCGACACCGGCGTCGCCGATCACGTGCTGCCCGAGATCCCCCGGCTGCGGCTGGAGACCGACGAGCACTACCGGCACAAGGACGTGTACCAGCACTCGCTGACCGTCCTGGATCAGGCCATCGGGCTGGAAGAGCGCTACGGGCTGCGCCAGGACCTCGTGCTGCGGCTGGCCGCCCTGCTGCATGACATCGGCAAGCCCCGGACCAGGTCCAGGCTGCCCGGCAACCGGGTCGCGTTCCATCACCACGAGGTGGTGGGAGCCAAGATGGCCCGCAAGCGGCTGACCGAGCTGCGCTTCCCCAAGGATGTCGTCGCCGAGGTGTCCCGGCTGGTGGAGCTGCACCTGCGGTTCCACGGGTACGGGACCGGGGAGTGGACCGACTCGGCGGTCCGCCGGTATGTCACCGACGCCGGGCCGCTGCTGACCCGGCTGCACGCCCTGACCCGCGCGGACTGCACGACGCGCAATCAGGCCAAGGCGCAGCGCCTCGCGCGCGCCTACGACAGCCTGGAAGAGCGCATCGCCGAGCTCAGCAAGCAGGAGGAGCTGGCGGCGATCCGGCCGGACCTGGACGGCAACGAGATCATGGCCATCCTCGGCATCAAGCCGGGGCCGCTGGTCGGCCGGGCCTACCGGCATCTGCTGGACCTGCGGCTGGAGTACGGCCCGCTGGGCCACGACCGCGCGGTTCAGGAACTGCGGGACTGGGCTGCCGCCGAGGGCGTGCCGGCCGCTGACCCGTCCGTCCCGCCGGCCGGCTCTGAGCCACCCTCCGGGCCGTCCGGGAACTGACCGCTGATCAGCCGGTAGGCCCAGGCTGCCGCCAGGTAGCCGATCGCGACCACCAGCAGCAGGGGATAGGACCGGCCGGTCATCGGCATGAAGGCCGCGCTGAGTGCCGCCCCGGCCACGAACGAGGCGTTGAACAGCATGTCGTACAGGGAAAAGACGCGGCCCCGGAAGGCGTCCTGCGACTGCTGCTGGAGGATCGTCGTGGCGCAGATGGCGATGCCCTGGGCGGCCAGCCCGAGCACGAATCCGATGGCCAGGAAGCCCGGCTGGCGGAAGCCGGTGCCCAGTGCCGCGGTCGCCAGCCCGCCCAGGATCAGCATGGCGGCGATGTAGCTCGCCTTGGCGACCCGCTGGGTGATCACCGGCGTGATGACCGCGGCCGTGCCGTAGCCGATGGCCGAGGCCACCACGACCAGGATGAAGTGGCCCAGCGCGTTGTTGCTGCCGACGTCGTGATAGAAGAAGTTCCGGTACAGCAGGACCGACATCAGCAGCAGGATCCCGTACAGGAACCGGTGGCTGGCGGTGGCGGTCAGCGCCGCGGCGGCCCGCCGCCGCCGGGCGACGTGGCGGGCCCCGGCCGCCAGGCCGCGGGCAACCCCCGCCAGTTCGGCGCCGATCCCGCCGGCCTGGCGGATCTCGCTGGCAGTGGGGCCCAGCAGGTTCCGCGGGATCCGCAGTGCCACCAGGCCCGCGCAGACATAGCACAGGCCGCCGACCAGCAGCGTGGCCGCCGAGCCCGCCTGGCCGCCGCCGGTGATCACGTGCACGCCCAGCCCGGCGATGCCGCCGACGAAGGCGACGATGGTGCCCGAGGTCGGGGCCACCGAGTTGGCCATGACCAGCTTGTCGGAGCTGACCACGTGCGGCAGCGCGGCCGAGAGTGACGACAGGAAGAACCGGTTGACCCCGAGCACCAGCAGCGCCCCGATGTAGAGCGGCACGCCGAGCGTGCCCGAGGCCACGAAGGTGGCGGCGAGCACGACGAAGGCAAAGCGGATCAGCGCCGACCAGACCAGGATCTGCCGTCTCGACCAGCGGTCGATGAACACCCCCGCGAACGGCCCGATCAGCGAGTAAGGCAGGTACAGGACGGCGAAGGCGACGGTCGCGGCTACGGGGTCGGGGAACGTCGTGGCGTTGAAGAACACGTACGCGCCCAGGCCGGCATTGAAGACGCCGTCTCCGGTCTGGGAGATCAGCCGGGTGGCGAACAGCTTGCGGAACTCGCGCTCGGCGAGTACGGCGCGCAGATCCGCGGTGAACGATGACGGCTGCGGCCGCCAGCCAGGCGGGCCAGACCGCTGGGCGACCCGGCCGGCGGGGCTATCAGCCTCAGAGGACACGAGGCCAGACTACGGGTCGGCCATGAATATAGGGAGCCTATATAGATAGGCTATACTCGCCCGGGCTGCAGGTCAGCCAGGTTCGGACAGCTTCGTGACGCAACGGGAAGACATGGGTGCAATGAGCGGAAGTTCCGGGTCAGCCGGGTCATCCAGGGCGCAGGAGCAGGCCGTCGCAGCGGCGATCGATGGCCTGGTCGCGGTCGCGGTGCGGAGCGGCCCGCGGGACATCAGCCTGACTACCGCGTCCACCCTGGCGACGCTGGAGCGCGGCGGGCCCTGCCGCCTGACCGACCTGGCCGAGATCGAGGGCGTGGCACAGCCGTCCATGACCACGCTGGTCACCGGACTGGAGCGGTCCGGGCTAGCCGAGCGCCGGCCCAGCCCGGCCGACGGCCGGGTGGTGCTGGTCGCTCTCACCCCGGCCGGAGTTGCTTACCTGCGCGCCCGGCGCCAGGCCCGGGCCCAGGCCCTGGCCAGCCTGATCGCCCAGCTGCCCGCCGAGCAGGTCGCCGCGCTCGCCGGGGCCGTCCCGGCCATGGTGAGCCTGCGCGAACTTGACGCACGGCACCGGGCCGCCGGCCGGGAGAAGGCCGGGGTGCCGGCATGACGACTAGCCGTGGCGCCAGCCCGTTCCGGCAGCCGAAGGCCGTCTGGGCGGTGGCCTTTGCCTGCGTGGTCTCGTTCATGGGACTGGGCCTTGTCGACCCCATCTTGCCGGCGCTGTCCACGCAGCTGCACGCCTCGCCCAGCGCCGTCGAGCTGCTGTTCACCAGCTACCTGGTCGTGACCGCGGTCGCCATGCTGATTACCGGCTGGGTGTCCAGCCGGATCGGCGGCAAGCGGACGCTCGTGGCGGGCCTGATCCTGATCGTCGCCTTCAGCGCGCTGGCCGGAGCCTCGCACTCGATCAGCGAGATCATCGGCTTCCGGGCTGGCTGGGGGCTGGGCAACGCGCTGTTCATCGCCACCTCGCTGGCGGTGATCGTGGGCGCCGCGTCGGGCGGCTTCGGCGGCGCCATCGTGCTGTACGAGGCCGCCCTCGGGCTGGGCATCTCGCTCGGTCCGCTGATCGGCGGCGAGCTCGGCGGCATCAGCTGGCGGGGCCCGTTCTTCGGCGTGACGGTCCTGATGGGCATCGCGCTGGCCGCAACCGTCGCGTTCGTGGACCGGACGCCGCGGCCCGCCCGCCGGACCTCCGTCATCGAACCGCTGCGCGCGCTGCGGCATCGCGGCCTGGCCACGATGAGCCTCACCGCGCTCTGCTACAACTGGGGCTTCTTCACGCTGCTGGCCTATACCCCGTTCCCGATGCACCTGGGCATCCACGAGCTGGGGTACGTCTTCACCGGCTGGGGCATCATCCTGGCCATCTTCGCGGTGTTCGTCGCGCCGCGGCTGCAGCGCCGGTTCGGCACCCCGCGGACCCTCTATGTCAACCTCGCGCTGCTGGCCGCCGACCTGGTCGTGATCGCGGCGTTCACCACCTCGCAGGTGACCCTGATCGCGGCCGTCGTCGTCTCGGGCGCCTTTATCGGGCTGAACAACACCCTGACCACCCAGGCGGTGATGCTGATCGCGCCGGTCGAGCGGCCGGTGGCCTCGGCCGCCTACGGCTTCGTCCGCTTCATCGGCGGGGGGCTGGCGCCGTACTTCGCCGCCCGGATGGCCGCCGACCTCAATGTGCACGTGCCGTTCTACGTCGGCGCCGTCGCGGTGCTGGTCGGCCTGGGCGTGCTGACCACCGGGCACGCCCAGCTGACCAGGGCCGAGCGGGAACTTGAGACGGCCGAGGAGGAGGCAGGCCTCCCGGCGACGGGTCCGGAGCCGGAGATCCTGGCCCCCGGCGGTGCCGACATCCCCGGCTGACGAGAGCGGTGATCCAGGTCAGAGCGTCTAGTTCGATGGACGTTTGGTTTCTAGTCGGCTAGAACCTATGATCCCGGTCCCAGAGACAGGCGGGACGGGGCAGGGAGACCATGGCTTCGTATCAAGCGCGGGTAAGGCGGGAGAGCCGGCGGTGGGCAGTGGTCATCGATGGCCTGCCGCCCAACGTCATCGGCGCAGCGGATGTCGACCGCTTCGCCGATCTCGATGCTGAGGTCCGGGAACTGATTGCCGACCTCACGGACTCCGATCCCCGCAGCTTCAGCCTGTTCTGGCAGTACGTCATCGGCGACGAGGACGTCACCGTGGAAGTAAGCCGTCTCCGGAATGCCGAGCTAGCCCTGCGGCAGGCGGCCGACGAGCGAGATGATGCTCGCCGTGCCGCCATCGAGGCCCTGGCCCGCGCGAACGTCTCGCAAGCCGTGATCGGCGATGTGCTCGGCCTTTCACACCAGCGAATCCACCAGATGCTCCGGGCAGGATAGAGCACGCAGGACGACCCTCGGACATGGCACTGGCCCGGTCCCCGAGTGCTCGGGAGCCGGGCCAGCGACCTGCCGGCCTATCGCAGCCTTGTGCGGCCGCGGGGCTAGCGCTCGACCTCGCCGTGGATGAACTGGTCCACCGCGTCGCGGGCGTCGTCGTCGCTGTACTGCTCGGGCGGCGACTTCATGAAGTAGGACGAGGCCGACAGCAGCGGGCCGCCGATGCCGCGGTCCAGGGCGATCTTGGCCGCCCGGATGGCGTCGATGATCACGCCGGCCGAGTTCGGCGAGTCCCAGACCTCGAGCTTGTACTCCAGGTTCAGCGGGGTGTCGCCGAAGGACTTGCCCTCCAGGCGGACGAAGGCCAGCTTGCGGTCGTCCAGCCACGGCACGTGGTCCGACGGGCCGATGTGCACGTCCGCCCTGGCCATCTCGTGCGGGATCTGGGAGGTCACCGACTGGGTCTTGGAGATCTTCTTGGACTGCAGGCGCGTGCGCTCCAGCATGTTCATGAAGTCCATGTTCCCGCCGACGTTCAGCTGGTAAGTGCGCAGCAGCTCGACGCCGCGGTCCTCGAACAGCTTGGCCATCACGCGGTGGGTGATGGTCGCGCCGACCTGGGACTTGATGTCATCGCCGACGATCGGGATGCCGGCCTCGGTGAACTTGGCCGCCCACACCGGGTCGGAGGCGATGAAGACCGGCAGCGCGTTCACGAACGCCACGCCGGCGTCGATCGCGCACTGGGCGTAGAAGCGGTCGGCCTGCTCGGAGCCAACCGGCAGGTAGGACACCAGCACGTCGGCCCTGGCGTCGCGCAGCGCCTGCACCACGTCGGCCGGCTGCTCGTCGGACTCAGTGATGATCTCCTGGTAGTACTCGCCCAGGCCGTCCAGGGTGTGGCCGCGCTGGACGGTCACATTGGTCGGGGGGACGTCGCAGATCTTGATGGTGTTGTTCTCGCTGGCAACGATGGCCTCGGCGAGGTCCCGGCCTACCTTCTTGGCATCCACGTCGAACGCGGCGACGAACTCGATATCGCGCACGTGGTAGGGGCCGAACTGAACGTGCATGAGCCCCGGCACCCGGATGCCGGGTTCCGCGTCCTTGTAGTAATGCACGCCCTGCACCAGGGAGCTCGCGCAGTTTCCGACGCCCACGATGGCGACCCGAACCGAACCCATGAGGATTGCTCCTTATCTATGCCGCGGCGACAGCAGCCGTCCCGGCGTTAGCCGGCGGTGCTTGCCCCGCCGCCTTCTGTGTGGTCCCCGTCCGGACGGCCAGGTGCGCTGCCCGACTGCCGTTCCGAGGCGATTAGCTCATTCAGCCAGCGGACCTCGCGCTCCACCGACTCCAGGCCGTGCCGCTGTAGCTCGAGGGTGTAGCTGTCGACCCGCTCGCGCGTCCTGGTGGCCGCGGCGCGGAATGCCTCGAGCCGCTCCTCGAGCCTGCTCCGGCGGCCTTCGAGGATTCGCATCCGGATGTCGGCCTGGGTCAGGCCGAAGAACGCGAAGTGCACCCCGAAGCCGTCGTCCTCCCAGGAGGCCGGCCCGGACTGGCCGAGCAGGTCTTCCAGGCGCTCCTTGCCTTCGGCGGTCAGCCGGTACACGATCTTCGACCGCCGTCCGGCCAGCGGCTTGGCCGGCGTGCCGACTGCATCGTCGGCGATGAGGCCCTTGGCCAGCAGGTCCTTCAGGCACGGGTAGAGCGACCCGTACCCGAACGCGCGGAACGCCCCCAGCAGCGAGTTGAGCCGCTTGCGCAGCTCGTACCCGTGCATCGGCGTCTCGTGCAGCAGCCCGAGCACGGCGAGCTCGAGCACGCCAGAGCGCTGACTGGTCATGACGGCTCGCACCTCCTTGCCTGGCTGTCGTGCCGGCCTGGCTGGCCTGACCTGCTGAGTTACCGTCAGGGTCACCGGACCCGGTGCCCGGGCCGAAGCTCCCGACGTGACGGTCCGATGTATCGGGCCGATACATCGCAAAGATATGCGCGGGGACGCGAGGGCGCAAGCCCGGCGACTGAGTCCACCTGTGCCCACCGTGCCCGAAGCCGGCAATCACCAGGTCAGCAGCGCGGAAATCGGGTCAGCTATCGGCGTCAGGGCAGTTCCGTCGTAACCTGTCGGGCATGAGGCGATCGGTCGTGGACTACGGGCTAGCGCGGCGCGCGACGCTCGCCTCGGTGTTCTCCGGCCACAGCACGCTCACCGATGTCTGCGACGCCCACCCGTACCTGCTGCGCGCGGCAAAGTTCCACGGCGAGCCGACCGATGTCCCCTGCCCGATCTGCAGGAAGGTCAAGCTCACCCACGTCACCTACGTCTACGGCGACGAGCTCGGCCGCTATGAAGGGCGCGTCAAGCAGGGCCCGGAACTGGACGAAATGGCGGCGGAATACGCCGAGTTCCAGGTCTATGTGGTCGAGGTCTGCCAGAGTTGCTCGTGGAACCACCTCGCGTCGTCCTACGTTCTGGGCACGGGCGAGCCACCCACCCGGCGGAGCCGGCGCGCCCGGGCTAGCGAGTAAGCGGGCAGGTCCGGCCTTCTTACAGTTCGGTGACCGCTCCGGCAGCGCGAGCGTGAGAATCGATATGAGCCGGAATGGTTTGGTAGCGCCGGGTACCGTATGTCCCGGCGGGAAAGCTGCTCGCTTGCGACCGCCCTACCCCCGACCAGCGAGGACACGTGAGTAATCCAGAGGTTGCCGACTCGTACTGGCAGGAACCTGCCGGTACTGACCGCGGCAGAGCTGATTACGGCGGTGCCAGCTACGGCGGTGCACGCAGTGGAGGTGCTTCCTACGGCAGCAGCCGCTCAGGCGGCAGCGGCCAGGGCCGCCGGGCGCGCAGCGGCGACGGGTACTCCGCGCGCGGCGACGGAGGCGATGGCTACTCCTCCGGCCGGCGGAGCGGGCCGGGATCGGCCCGGCCGGCGCCAGGCGCCGGTGACGCGGGGGACTTCTGGGACCAGCCCCGCGGCCGCCGGGCCCGGCGGCCGCAGCCGGACCAGGCGGGCGGCGGCCGACGCGACTGGCGATACGGCGCCCGCGGCGGGGCCGATCGCCCGGCGCGGGGCTCTGGCGGGTACGAGGGCGGTCAGCCCACCCGCAGCGGCCAGGTGGCGCAGGACCTGCGCGAGCGACTCGGTGTCCGCGGCGGCAGCCGCGGGGACGGCACTCGCGCCGGCGGTATGGATGACCCGAGCGGCACCGGCTACACCGGCGGCCGCCGTGCCGCCAGGGCTGCGGCCGGCTACGGCGGCGAGCGCGCGACCCGGACGCTGCAGCGCGGCCGCCCGGGCTGGGGCGGGCCGGGTGATGGCACCGGGATGCCAGGGCGGCGCCGGCCGGGCTACGGCGGCCGCGGCGGTGCCGGCGGCCCGGGCGGGCCCGGTGGCCCCGGCGGCCGCGGCGGCGGCTCAGGTCCCGGCGGGCGCCGAACCTTCAAGGAGTGGCTTCTGTACGGCAGCTGGTGGCGGCACTGGACGTTGAAGAAGGCGGCCGCCGTCTTTGGCGGCACCATCGTCGGCATCGTGGTGCTGCTCGGCGCCGGGTTCTTCTTCGTCTACTCCAAGACCCCGATCCCGACCGACACCACGGCGGCGGCCTCCGCGGCACCATCCAGCGTCTACTACGCCAACGGCAAGCTGATCGGCACGTTCAACACCGGCGGCCTGAACCGGCAGGTCCTCACCACCGAGCAGATCCCGCAGGTGATGGACCAGGCGATCATCGCAGCCGAGGACCGGCACTTCTTTTCCGAGGGCGGGATCTCGATCACCGGCATCATGCGAGCCGCCTACACCGACATCAAGGGCGGCAGCTACAGCCAGGGCGGGTCCACGCTGACCGAGCAGTTCGTGAAGAACTACTACGCGGGCTTCGCCTCCGCCAACAACTCCGACAAGTCGGCCACCGACAAGCTCAAGCAGATGTTCGTCGCGATCAAGCTCGCGCACACCAAGTCAAAGTCCTGGATCCTGACCCAGTACCTCAACACCGTGCCGTTCGGTGAGAACGCCTACGGCGTCGGCGCCGCGTCGCAGGTCTACTTCGGCAAGAAGGCCGCCAACCTCACCGTCTCGCAGGCCGCCATGCTGGCCGCGATGGTGAACGCGCCGGGCTTCTTCAGCCCGATCAAGGGAAATGATGGCTACCAGCCGCTGGTGGCGCGCTGGCAGTACGTGCTGACCAACATGGTCCGGGACGGCGACCTCACCCAGGCGCAGGTGGCCAAGCTGAAGTTCCCCAAGGTGCACCTGCACTTCGTCGACGGGTGGACCGGCACCAAGGGCTACATCATGGAGATGGTGGAGAAGGAGCTGGAGAACACCTACGGCATGACCCAGAGCCACCTCGACAACGGCGGCCTGAAGATCTACACCACGATCAAGCCGGTGCTGATGGCCGGGCTGGTGTCGGCCGTCGAGCAGAACAAGCAGCTGATGGCCCAGGGCGGCAAGGGACTGCCGTCCTACGCGCACGTCGGCGCCACGCTGGAGCAGCCGGGAACCGGGGCGATCCTGGCCGTCTACGGCGGGCCCGGCTGGATGTCGAACCAGAAGCGCTGCAATCGAGTGAAGTGCCAGTACAACATGGCCGAGGCGCCCGAGCCGGTGGGCTCGTCCTTCAAGCCCTACGTGCTGGCCACCGCTGTCCGGCAGAACATGAACGTCCAGAGCAGCGTCCTGAACGGCTTCTCCCCGCTGTGGATCCCGCCGGAGTACACCGACGCTGACCGGACGAAGCTGTCAAGCCGGACGAAGCCCGCCGACAATTACGGCTACACCCACTTCAACGAGCCCAGCGAGAACGCCGGGCCGATCGGCGTCGTCGAGGCCACAGCCGTCTCCAACGACCCCGCCTACATGGACCTGGCGCACCGGGTCGGCGACAACAGCATCATGGATATGGCCAAGAGCCTGGGCATCGGCCAGAATCCGTTCAATGCCAACGGCGGCAATGACTACACCGGACTGCAGAAGCTGTACGGCAAGGGCAGCGATACCGCAGGCTCCCTGCAGATCGCGCTCGGCGGCGGCCCGCTGACCACCGTCGAGCAGGCCACGACATTCGCGACCCTGGCCGCCAACGGCCATTACGCCCAGGCACACGTCGTGGCGAAGGTTGTCGAGGGCACGCAGACGCTGCCGTCGCGGGTCAAGCAGACCCAGCCGCTGAGTGCCACCGAGGCCGCGGACATCGACTACGCACTGTCGTTCGACAACACGTCCAAGTTCCCGGGTGCCACTGCCTACCCGAACGCGGCGTGGGACCGCCAGGTGATCGCCAAGACCGGAACGCTCGGAAACGGCGACTTCGCCTCCGAGGCCTGGTTCAACGGCGCGATCCCGCAGTACTCGCTGTCGGTGGCGCTGTTCACCAACAAGCAGACGCAGAACATCGACAACCTGGGCGGGATCGCCGGCGGGTTCGGTGGTACGTGGCCGGCCAAGATCTGGCACACGTTCATGACGACCCAGTTCGCCGGCCTGCCGATCGTGCCACTGCAGACACCGGACTTCACCGGCTACACCCCCTGGAACCAGGTCACCGGAATGATGGGCGTCCAGCCCTCGCCGCCGCCGAGCTCCAGCCCGCCGCCTGTCCAGCAGCCGACCCCGCCGACGAACACCTGCCCGCCGAATGGGCACCACAAGAATTGCCTGCCTGGCGGCGGCTTCTCCTCGTCCCCGCCGCCGACCTCGACCTCGCCGGCCCCGACGTGCACGCCGAGCCCGGGCCAGCAATGTTCCTCGCCGCCGACGGCCCAGAACACGACCACGGCCGTGTACAGCGGGCCGGCCGCGGACCGGGAGTATCAGCAGGCGCAGCGCGCCGCGATGAGACAGGCGACCGTCACCGTCGTCTAGCCGGGCCCGGGGGCGGTCAGGTCGGCTGCCGCCTCCGGGGCCGGCCCGGACTCCGGGCTACCTAGCCGAGCTGGCTGCGCAGCCAGCGGATGTCGGCCGCCGGGTCCGGCGTCTCGCACACCACCGGTGCCCCGGCCGCCCGGACCACCCCGAGGATCAGGCTCGGGTCGATCTGACCGGACTCCAGCCCGGCGTGCCGGTCCCGGCCCGAGCCGAAGTCATCCCGCGAGTTGTTGCAGTGCACGAGGTCGATCCGGCCGGTGATCGCCTTCACCCGGTCCACGATGTCGGCCAGGTCCTCGCCTGAGGAGAACGCATGGCAGGTGTCCAGGCAGAAGCCGACCTCGCCGCCGTCGGTGGCCGCGCCCGCGACCACGTCCCACAGCCGGGCGATGGCATCCAGGCCGCGGGCCATCGCGCCGTCGCCGCCGGCAGTGTTCTCGATCAGCATCGGCAGCGGCCGCTCGATCCGCTCGATGGCCTTGCGCCAGCTGTCATAACCCTCCGCCGGGTCCACCCCGGCGGTGACGTGCCCGCCGTGCACGATGAGTCCCCGCGCGCCGATGGACGCGGCCGCGGTCAGCTGCTGCTCCAGCAGCTTGCGGCTGGGGATCCGGATCCGGTTGTTAGGCGAGGCCACGTTGATGACGTACGGCGCATGGATATAGGCGCCGACGTCCTGTTTCGCGAAGGACGCCCTGACCTCCTCCGGCTCGCCGGGGAAGGTGGGTGCCTTCCAGCCCTGCGGGTCGCCGAGGAAGAACTGGACCACGTCTGCCCCCATGCCGAGTGCCTCGGTCAGGGGGTCACGGTCGTGCAGGTGCGCTCCGATCGCAGTCATCCCCCGAGACTAGCGCCCGGGGGTGTCACGCCACGGCCGGCGATGCGGAAGGGCGGAACGGCAGCCCCGGCCCGGCGCGGCTAGCCGAACCCGCCGTGCCCGACGCCCAGGCCCAGCCCCACGACAGCCCCGATGATCCCGGTCACGATGAGGATCCGCTGTTCCCTGGTGGCCGAGTACATCTGCGTCACCATGCCGACGCCCAGGCCGATGATGCCCAGCACGGTGGCCACGGCGCGCGCGCTGACGATCAGGCCGCAGACGAAGCCCGCCACCCCGACGACCAGCGTGAAGGCGGCGAAGAAATTCAGCAGCGGATGACGCCGCCCGTCGGTGTTCAGGGAGAGCCAGGAAGGCTGGCTGCGTGGCTGGGTCTTGACGGCCTCGGGCATGCCTGCACCACCTTGACGAGTGCCAGTACGGTCTCGCGAAGCTACCTGCGCTCTAGTGTCTTCCCGTCGGCGCCGGAGCGGAACCCATCAGCGGCACCGGGCAGGCCCGGCACGGCACCGGACAGGCCCGGCCTGGCGGGGCTCACCGGCGCCGCGGCAGCCTCGTTACGGGAACGCCTGAACGCCAGCTCGCGGCCAGCGCAGGTCATCGGTGCTGGTAAGCTGGCTCAGCCGCCAGGCGCCCCCAACGGATCGCACTGCGATCCCTGCTGTGCCGGTATCCGGCAGGCGGGCAGACGGCGGCTCCTCCTGTCACGGAAAGACCGTGGCCGCGTGAGTCCAGAGGAGGCATATCGCGCATGCGCCGCTACGAGATGATGATCATTCTCGATCCCGCGCTTGAAGAGCGCACCGTCCAGCCATCTCTTGATCAGTTCCTCACGGTCGTCACGACCGCGGGTGGCACTGTGGACAAGGTTGATGTCTGGGGACGGCGCCGGCTGGCCTACGAGATCAACAAGAAGTCCGAGGGCATCTACACCGTCATCGACCTGATGGCGGAGCCGGATGCCGTGAAGGAGCTCGACCGCCAGCTCAACCTGAACGAGGCTGTGCTGCGGACGAAGATCCTCCGGCCGGACGTGCACTGAGCGCGTCAGCGCGCACGCCGGTCCGACCTGACTGAACCCGAGCGACCGGGAGTACCCCGATGGCAGCAGGCGATACCCAGATCACCATCGTCGGCAATCTCGTCGACGACCCGCAGCTCCGCTACACCCCGACCGGGAACGCGGTGGCCAACTTCCGGGTGGCCTCCACGCCCCGGTTCATGGACCGGCAGACGAACGAGTGGAAGGACGGCGACTCGCTGTTCCTGTCGTGCAACATCTGGCGGCAGGCGGCGGAGAACGTGGCCGAGTCACTGCAGCGCGGCATGCGGGTAATCGTGCAGGGCCGGCTGCGGCAGCGCTCGTATGAGACCCGCGAGGGCGAGAAGCGCACGGTGTACGAGATCGAGGTCGACGAGGTCGGCCCGTCACTGCGCAACGCCTCGGCCAAGGTCACCAAGTCGTCCCGCTCCGGCGGCGGCGGTGGTGGCTACGGCGGTGGTGGCGGTGGCGGCCAGGGCGGGTACGGCGGTGGCGGTGGCGGCGGACGCCAGGCTGCTGACGACCCGTGGGCATCGGACTCCGGCGGCGGCAACGCCGGCGGGTTCTCCGACGAGCCGCCGTTCTAGCCGCTGCCAGTGCGGTCCCGGCCGCGTGTCACAAGCAAATAGCCACCAGCAAGTAATCCAGTAACCGACCATCCCCGCCGCAGGCGGGGCTCTGCCAAGGAGCACCACGATGGCCAAGCCACCCATCCGCAAGCCGAAGAAGAAGGTTTGCCTGTTCTGCCAGGACAAGATCACCCGCGTGGACTACAAGGACACCGGCCTGCTGCGGAAGTTCATCTCCGACCGCGGCAAGATCCGGGCCCGCCGGGTGTCTGGCAACTGCACGCAGCACCAGCGCGACGTCGCCACGGCGATCAAGAACGCCCGCGAGATGGCGCTGCTGCCCTACACGAGCACGGCTCGCTGAGGCCGGGGAGGTAGCGACCGATGAGCGGTACGCCCATGAAGCTCATCCTGACCCAGGAGGTCACCGGTCTGGGTGCCCCCGGCGACGTCGTCGAGGTTGCGCCCGGATACGGCCGTAACTACCTGGTCCCGCGCGGCCTGGCCATGCAGTGGACGCGCGGCGCGCAGAAGCAGATCGAGCTGATCCGCCGGGCGCGCTCGGCCCGCGAGATCCGCAGCCTGGACGACGCGAAGGCGGCGGCAGGCAAGCTGGCCTCCATGACCGTCCGGCTGCAGACCCGGGCCGGCACTGGCGGCCGGCTGTTCGGCTCCATCTCGACTGCGGACATCGTGGCCGCGGTGAAGGACGCCGGCGGTCCCGCGCTCGACAAGCGCAAGATCGAGGTCAGGAACCCGATTAAGACGGTGGGCGCGCACCAGGTGGCAGTCCGGCTGCACCCGGAGGTCAGCGCGACGCTCAGCGTCGAGGTTTCCGGCTCCTGAGCTCTGCGATCCCCCCGGCGTGAGCTGATCCGCCGGGGGATCGCGCTGCCGCGGGCTGTGCAGTGTTAGCCCGGGGGCCCAAACCCCCAGACCTGGGGACACCCCAGACCTGGGTTGGGCCAGAGGGCCACCCCCTGGAACCCCCAGTTCCGGGGGCACCCACGCAGACCCCGGGGTGAGTCCAACGGGCTGACGTCCTGCTCAGCGCTCGTATCTGGCGAGCCGCCTGGCGAGCTCGGGATCCAGCTCGGCGACCATCCGCCAGATCGCGGCCAGTCGCGTGGCCAGCTCCTGCATCGTGAGCCCGGGGCTGGTTGCCTGCGCATCCTGCCCGGCCCCGGCCTGCCCGGCCCCGCCCGGCCCAGCCGGCTCCTCTGTCGCGGGCTGCGCTGCCCGCGGGGCTTGCTGTGCTGCCACCGCGTCGGCCAGGTCGTCGATAGCCCGGCCCAGACGCCCGAGCTCGTCTGTGCCGTCCCCCGTTATCGAACACATAGTCGAACCATAGGGAGCCCAGCCAGCGCGCGCCCGGCGTTTCGCCAGATCCGGCTGACAGGCTGGGCCGCCGGGCCGCAACCTTCACATGTGACGTAGGACGTTAACTTCCCAATGTGGATAACTTCCGGTCATCGGACGGTGCCTGTCCATGACCGAGATTTTCTTTCCCACAGGTCGTGGAGGACGTTTCCGCTGGCAGATGGTGTCAGCGCCGAGTTATGCCCGCCATTTCCACAGGGTCGTCCCCACTCTGCGCACAGCGTGCCCGGCGTGTCTGCACAGGCTGTCCACAGGCCTGTGCACACCGCAATTCGCCGTCATCGCGAACCAGCGGGAAACTGTCAGCG
>DASUBV010000144.1:0-2067 GCA_035763085.1 Streptosporangiaceae bacterium
TGCGCCGGTGCTGCTGACCGCCGACGGGGAGGTGCGCCAGCTGCGCGGCGGCGGCCAGCCGCTGGGCATTTTCCCCGATGCCGAGCCGGCGGCGCAGCGCCTGGAACTGGAGCCGGGCGACACCCTGCTGCTGTACAGCGACGGTGTGGCGGACGCGCGGAATCCGGAGGCCGGTTATTTCGGCGACCGGCTGGCCGATGAGCTGGCGTCGCTGGCCGGCGAGCCTGCGGCCGTGGTCGCGGCCGGGATCCGCCGGCAGGTGCTGGACTTCTGCGCCGACCAGGTCCGCGACGACATGACCCTGCTGGTCCTGCGCGCAGGCGAGCCGCCCGGCTGCTGACAGTGTCCAGGGTCAGCAACCGGGCGGCTCGGTCGTGCCCGGCGCGGGTGACGGCCCTCACTCCCGGAAGCTGGCTGTTCCCGGAAGGATCAGCCGTCTAGCGCTCCTCGAAGTACTCGTCCACGACCTCCTCATCCGGCACGACTTCCTCGACGGCCGCCTCGCGGACCACCTTGCCGCGCGGCCCGGTGAGCGTGTCGTGATCGGCCGGCATCTCCGGCATGGTCGCGGTGGCGGTGCGGCCTCCGGCGCTCTGCGCGGCGACCGCCTTGGGGTTGATCATGATGTATGGCGGGTAGCGCTTCTGCCGGATGCTGACCCGCGGCCGCCCGTCCGGGTCACGCCGCGTCACCATCTGCCGGCGCAGCCAGCCGTAGCCGCTGCGCGGTATGAACATCCCGGCCGCGCCGATCACCATGATGATCCAGCCGCTTACCTGAAGGTTCAGGAACCAGGGGTGGCCGTGGACGGCGAAGGCGAGCACCGCGCCGATGGCCAGTAATGTCAGTCCGCTTGCAGTCTTCACGGGGGGTCCTCCTATCACACCTGCTGACCGGACGGGGAGCTAGCTACCCATCCCGGCGGCTTCATGCGCCGCTGCTGTCGCCGGGTGGTCAGTCCTGCGGGCACGGCCGGGCAGGGGCGTCGCTGACGTGCTCGCGCAGGTAGTCAAGCGCGCGGGTGAGCAGGCGGGATACGTGCATCTGCGAGATGCCGAGCTGCTCGCCGATCTGGGCCTGGGTCATGTTGCCGTAGAACCGCATCGTCAGCAGGCGCTGCTCGCGGTCGGGTAGTTCCTGCCAGTGGGTCCACACCGACTCCATGTCGACGGCCTGCTCGATCGCCGGGTCGTCGGCCCCCAGGAAGTCACCGAAGGTGGCGCTCTGGCCGTCATCATCGATCGGGGCATCGAGCGACGCGGCCTGGAAGGCCTGGTCGGCGACCCGTGTCTCCCGGATATCTGCCTCGGTGACCTGCAGGCGCTCGGCGAGCTCCCCGTCGCGCGGCATGCGGGAGAGTTCCTGCGTGAGCTCAGCCGTGGCGCCGCGGATCTCCAGGCGGAGCTCCTGAGTCATGCGCCGGACCCGGATATGCCAGCGCTTGTCGCGGAAGTGCCGCTTGATCTCCCCGGACACGCAGGGCTGCGCGTAGGCAGCCAGGCTGTTGCCGTAGGCCGGGTCGAAGTTATTGATGGCCTTGAGCAGTCCGACATAGCCGACCTGCGTCAGGTCCTCGGCCGGCTCGGGGCTGTCGCGGTAGCGCTGGGCGCATGACCGGACGATGGACTGGTACCGGCCGACGAGAGTCTCGCAGGCGGACTCACGCCTCGGGTCGCCGGGCGGCAGGGTCTGCACGAGGCTGACCAGATCCTGGTCGCTGGCGCCGGGCTGCGTCGCCTGGTCCTCGGCTGCCTCGGGCTGGTTCCTGGCTCGGTCCAGGGCAGTCGGCTGCATGAGTCACCTCCGGTGGGCCCGCGGGCAGAAGCCGCGAGCGCATTTGTGTCCCATGCCCGTGGGGCAGGCCCTAAACATCCCGGCGGCACGCGGCCGCGTCGTGGCCGGCCGGCCATGACGACCGCCATCGCAGAGGTTTGGCCAGGCCAGCCGTGGACAGTTCGATGACATGCCTGTCCTGGCCGGGACTTCCGGGTGGCAGTACCGCGACTGGCGCGGTGTCCTGTACCCGGCCGGCGTGCCGCAGCGGGCCTGGCTGGAGCACTACGCCGG
>DASUBV010000145.1:0-33987 GCA_035763085.1 Streptosporangiaceae bacterium
AGCGGCGTAGCCCCGGCGGCACAACCGCAGTGGAACCCGCAGCGCGGCAGCTCGATGCCCTTCCACCGCTACCAGCCCTTCCACGAACTGGTCGAGAACATCGACCTGCCCGACCGCACCTGGCCGACGAAGCGGATCACCACCGCCCCGCAGTGGTGCGCGGTCGACCTGCGTGACGGCAACCAGGCCCTGATCGACCCCATGTCCCCGGCCCGCAAGCGGCGGATGTTCGAGCTGCTGGTCGCCATGGGCTTCAAGGAGATCGAGGTCGGGTTCCCGGCGGCCAGCCAGACCGACTTCGACTTCATCCGCGGCCTCATCGAGAACAACGCGGTCCCCGACGACGTGCGCATCTCGGTGCTGACCCAGGCCCGAGAGGAACTCATCGAGCGCACCGTGCAGTCGCTGATCGGCGCAAAGCTGGCCACGGTGCACATGTACAACGCCGCGGCGCCGATGTTCCGCAGCGTGGTGTTCGGCTGGGACGGCGACGGGCGCGAGCAGTGCAAGGCGGTCGCGGTCCAGGGCACGCGGGCCGTCATGAAGTTCGCCGAGAGCTACCTGTCCGGCACCGACTTCGGCTACGAGTACTCGCCGGAGATCTTCATGGACACCGAGCTGGACTTCGCGCTGGACATCTGCGAGGGCGTGATGGACGTCTGGCAGCCGGGGCCGGGCCGGGAGATCGTACTCAACCTGCCGTGCACCGTGGAGCGCTCCACGCCGAACGTCTACGCCGACCAGATCGAGTGGATGAGCCGCAACCTGAGCCGCCGCGAGCACATCTGCCTGTCGGTGCATACTCACAACGACCGCGGCACGGCCACCGCCGACGCCGAGCTGGCGGTGCTGGCCGGGGCGCGGCGCGTCGAGGGCTGCCTGTTCGGCAACGGCGAGCGGTCCGGCAACGTCGACCTGGTCACCCTGGGCCTGAACCTGTACAGCCAGGGCATCGACCCGATGATCGACTTCAGCGACATCGACGAGATCCGGCGCACCGCCGAGTACTGCAACCGGATCGGCGTGCACGAGCGTCACCCCTACGCCGGTGACCTGGTCTACACCTCGTTCTCCGGCTCGCACCAGGACGCGATCAAGAAGGGCTTCGATCACCTGGACCGGGCCGCCTCGCAGGCGGGCAAGCAGGCCGGCGAGATGCCGTGGTCGATGCCGTACCTGCCGATCGACCCCAAGGACGTGGGGCGCTCCTACGAGGCGGTCATCCGGGTCAACTCCCAGTCCGGCAAGGGCGGCGTGGCCTACATCATGAAGGCCGATCACCACCTCGACCTGCCCCGGCGGCTGCAGATCGAGTTCAGCCACGTGATCCAGCGGCACACCGACGACGAGGGCGGCGAGGTCGACGCGGACCGGATGTGGGAACTGTTCGCGGGCGAGTACCTCGACCCGGGCCCGTTCCAGCTGGTGGGCTTCTCCTCGGCCACCGAGGGCGGGACCGAGCGGATCACCACCACAGTGAGCGCGTTTGGCACCGAGCACACGCTGACCGGCGCCGGCAACGGGCCGATTGCCGCGTTCTGCCAGGCGCTGTCGCCGGCCGACCTGGGGCTGGGCGGGGTCAGCGTGCGGGTGCTGGACTACGCCGAGCACGCGCTCACCGCGGGCCGGGACGCCGAGGCGGCGGCCTACCTGGAGATCGAGGTCGGCGACCGGGTGCTGTGGGGTGTGGGGATCAGCGAGTCGATCGTGCGGGCGTCGCTGCTCGGCGTGATCAGCGCGCTGAACCGCGCCGCGCGGCTGCAGGCCAGCTGAGGCCCCTGCCCCCTGTGGTGGGGTGCTGCCCTGGCGTTGCCGGGCCGGTTGCCGGGTCCGGCAACGGCCCGGCAGGCAGGCTGACGGGCCAGGCGGCGTCTCACCGTGACTGGCTATTGCGCCTAGTCGGCGAACAGGACGTCGGCGGCGTGCAGGGAGTCGAGGTACTCGCGGACCTCGGCGATCTGGCCGTCGCGGATCACGAAGACCCCGCAGTAGGAGTTGTCGTAGGCCTTGCCGGTAGCCGCCGCTGTGCCGGTGACGCGCCACTCCAGCACGGCCCGGTCGCCTTCGGCCGTGATGTCACCGAAGGTGAAGCGCTGGGTGCCGGGCTGGTACAGCGAGCCGGCCGAGATCAGGAACTCCATGATTGCCTGGCGGCCGGACTTCGTCCCGGACAGCGGCAGCGTGCCGTGCAGCGACCAGGTCGCGTCCGGCGCGAAGCTGGCGGCGATGGCATCGAGGTCGCCGGCGGTCAGCGCGTCCAGGTAGTCCTGCAGAACCTTCCGGGCGTCGGGCTGGCGTCCGGCCTGGCGGGCGTCGGGCTGGCGGGTGCCGGGCTGGGTGGTCATCGGGTTGCCTCCAGTTCCAGGATGGCCTTGCCGCGGATCTGGCGGGTGACCAGGGCGCGCACCACCTCGGCAGTGCGCCGCCAGTCACTGACCCGGCCGATCTCGGGATGCAGATGACCGCCGTCAACCAGCCGGACCAGGGTGGCCAGGTCGGCGGCGTCGGTGCTCTCGCTGTCGGCGTAGTGGAACTTGCGCATGGTCGCGCTGGCGCCGCCGGTCCAGTCGAAGAAGTTCATCGCCGGCGGCACGCGGCTGGCCTGGCCGAACCAGACCAGCAGCCCGCGGATCGTCAGGCGTCTCCAGGCAGCCGGCAGCACATCGGCTCCCACCGACTCCAGGATCACCTCAAACGGGCCCCTGGCCTGCTCCACGTCGCTGACTACCTCAGCCGCGCCCAGTTCCCGCAGCCGCTCGCCGCGCTCGCTGCTGCGGGCGACCGCGGTCAGCACCGCGCCCTGTGCGGCGGCCAGTTCGGTGACATAGTGGCCGACTCCGCCCGAAGCGCCGGTGAGCAGCACCCGCTGCCCGGCCAGCGAGCCGGTGACGCGCAGCAGGCGCAGCGCGGTCAGGCCCGCCAGCGGCAGTGCTGCGGCCGTCCGGAAGTCGATGCTGTCCGGCAGGGCGGCCAGCGCGCTCGCCGGCACCGCCACCCGCTCGGCCCAGCCGGCGGCCGGGGGATGGCCGACCACCCGCTGGCCGGCCTGCGGCCCGGTGCCGTCTGCGGCGGGCACCAGCACCGTGCCGGCCACGTCCTTGCCGGGCCGCCAGCCGGGCGGCGGATCGTCGACCAGGAAGGTCTCCCCGCGGTTGACCGAGAAGGCGCTGACGCTGATCACCGCCTCGTCCGCGGCGGGTTCCGGTTCGGCGACCTGATCGAGCCGGACTGAGCCGGACCCGTCAGCAACCATCGCCTGCATTCTTGATCACTCCTGTCACGTCGCGGTGCGGGCGGCACCGTGCCGCCGTTGATGATTCTGCGACGCTTAGGAACCTTTCGCTAGTAGGCAGCTTTAAGTACTATAGGCACCTGAAAGTGACTACGGAGGCTGACGGCCAGGGGAGAGTGCTTCAGATGGTGACCGGGACGGCCTCGCCGGATGGCCGCTTCGACGTGCTGGCGGCAGCCTGCCCGACCCGCCAGGTGATCAACCGGATCGGGGACCGCTGGAGCCTGCTGGTCCTGTACGCGCTGGACGGGCGGACGCTGCGGTTCCAGGAATTGCGCCGGGCGGTCGATGGCGTGAGCCAGAAGATGCTCACCCAGACGCTGCGCGTCCTGGAGCGCGACGGCCTGGTCAGCCGCACGATCTACGCCAGCGTGCCGCCGAAGGTCGAGTACTGCCTCACGCCGCTGGGCGCGAGCCTGTCCGAGCGCATCGCCGCCATCCGGTCCTGGGCCTACGAGCACATGGACCACATCGAGGCCGCCCGCGCCGACTTCGACGCCCGCGCCGCCCAGCCCGGCTAGCGCTTACCCGCTGGCGGGGCGGGGCGCGGGCAGGCCCATGGCCCGCCGGTAGAACGGGCTGGCGCAGGCGGCGACCCAGCGGTCGATGACGTCGGGCTCGCCCTCGCCGGGGAAGGTCACATCGACCGGCCAGGGCACAGCGGCTCCCGCCTCGGTGACGGCGGCCTGGACGGCGTCGATGACGGCGTCGCGGTCGGTGGCGGCGGCCGGGCTGTCCAGGCAGGCCGAGATGACCAGGCCCTCGCCGGCCGCCTCCACGGCCAGCCAGGCGGCCGCGGCCTCGCGGACGGCACGGATCTCGCCGAGGCCGGCCGCGATCGCGGCGAGCAGCCCGGCGGGCGTGACTGGCAGCGGGCCGACCTGGACCCGGTGCCCGGCCAGCACCGTGCGCTCGGCGGCCAGGTGGGCGATGCCGGCCGGGGAGACGGGCACACTCAGCTCGGCACCGGGGTTCAGCGCGATCCCCACGCCGGGCGGCAGCCGCCGGGCCAGGTCGGCGGCGCCGACAATGATGTGCGGCAGCACCGTGGCACGCTCGCCGGGCGCCAGGTCGGGACTGGCCTGCAGTAGCCGGGCGGCGCTGGTGTAGGCCGGGACGAACACGCCGCCGAGGTAGCGTACGGTCGGCAGGTGCACCGCGAAGCCATCGGTCACCGGACCATCGTTGCCGGGCAGCGCGACCCACAGCCGGGCCTGGCTGACGGCGTCCAGCAGGTCGTCGATCCGGCCCGGGTCGCGGGCCAGCGCGGCCAGCGCGCGCTCCACGGCGTCCTGCGGGCTCCCGGTGCTGATCACCACGCCGGCCTGGGCCGGCGCGATCCCGGCCCGCGCGGGCGCGGTGCGCGGCCGGGCCGGAGCGGTGCCCGGCTGGACTGGCGTGGTGCCCGGCTGGGCCGGCACGGCCAGGCGGCCGCCGGTCGCGTTGTCCCCCGTGACGACGGTCAGATCGGATGCCTCCATGTGACGGATGGTAGGCGCTAGAGAGCGGTAGGTAATGGCAAACGAGGTACCTGGCGGCGCGCGGTGGCTGGACGTCGCGCCTGACCGGCTGGGCAAGTGGCTCGGATCGTTCGCCGACCGGCACGGCGGGCTGGCGGACACTCCGGACGCGGGGGACAGCGTGCTGACCGTCCGGGCCGCGGACGGCTCGGTCGCGCAGTGCCAGATCCCGTTCCCGCCGCTGCCGCCGGCCGGGCCCGGGCCGCGGCCGTCGGGACTGACCGGCGTCACGGCGCGGGTCGCGGCGCATGCCCGCGCGGACCGTACCGTCGGGGTCTTCCTGGTCCGGCTCGGCGGCTACGCCGCCGGCGTGTTCGCCGGCCCGGAGCAGCAGCTGGTCGCCTCGAAGGTCGGATCCCGGCTGGTGCACGGCCGCAGCGCGGCCGGCGGCCAGTCGCAGCAGCGGTTCGCCCGGCGCCGGGCGAAGCAGGCCAGCGAGGCGCTGGCGGCCGCCGCCGACTGTGCCGCGCGGGTGCTGGTCCCCTACCTCGGGCGGCTGGACGCGCTCGTGCTCGGCGGCGACAGGCGGGCGATGAGCGGGATGTCCGCCGACCCGCGGCTGCGGCCGCTGTTCGACCTGGCCGTCGACCGGTTCCTGACCGTCCCGGACCCGCGGCTGGCGGTGCTGCGCGCGACCCCGCCGATGTACAGCGCGGTCCGGATCCGGCTGGCCGAGACCGGCCCGGGGATCACCTCGCCTCGCTCCCCGGAGCACCGCTCCGGCTCGCCGGGCGGCTAGGCCCGGGTAATCGTTTTGTCCCGGCGGGCGGCCGCCCGGTACCCTGTGTCCGTGCAGCCGCTCATGTCGTGACGTCACGTCCTCGCTGAAGGGGACACGTATGCCCGCCTGACGTCCGACTAAATTTCTGGAGCGACTTCTCATGATCTCGGCGCACGAGCTTGAGCTGCGCGCGGGTGCGCGCCTGCTGCTGGACTCGGTGTCCTTTCAGGTATCCGCGGGCGACAAGATCGGCCTGGTCGGCCGCAACGGCGCGGGCAAGACAACGCTGGCCCGGGTACTGGCCGGGGAGGGCCAGCCCGCCGCCGGCAGCGTGCGGCTGGCCGGCACGGTCGGCTACCTGCCGCAGGACACCCGGGTTGGTGACCTCGAGGCCCTGGCCGTCGACCGCATCCTGTCGGCCAGGGGCCTGGACGCGCTGCTGGCCGGGCTGCGCGAGGCTGAGCTGGCGATGGCCAGCACCGACACCCGGCGGCGCGATGCCGCGGTGCGCCGCTACGGCCAGCTGGAGGAGCGGCTGACGGTGCTGGGCGGGTACGCCGCCGAGTCCGAGGCGGCCGCCATGTCAGCCAGCCTGGGCCTGCCGCAGAAGGTGCTGCGGCAGCCGCTGCGCACCCTGTCCGGCGGCCAGCGGCGGCGGGTGGAGCTGGCCCGGATCCTGTTCGGCGGCTCCGACAGCCTGCTGCTGGACGAGCCGACCAACCACCTCGACGCCGACTCAGTGGCCTGGCTGCGCGATCACCTGCGGTCGTTCCGGGGCGGCCTGGTGGTCATCAGCCACGACGCCGCGCTGCTGGACAGCGTGGTGAACAAGGTCTTTCACCTGGACGCCGACCGGGCCACGCTGGACGCCTACAACCTGGGCTGGGCGGCCTACCTGGAGCAGCGCGAGACCGACGCCCGGCGGCGGCGGCGCGAGCGGGTCAACGCCGAGCGGCAGGCCGTCGCGCTGCAGTCGCAGGCCGACAAGATGCGGGCCAAGGCGACCAAGGCCACGGCCGCGAAGAACATGGCCAAGCGGGCCGAGAAGCTGCTGGCCGGGGTGAGCGCCGACCGGGCGCCCGACCGGGTGGCCCGGCTGCGCTTCCCCGAGCCGGCGCACTGCGGGCGGACCCCGCTGGCCGCGCAGGGACTGACCAAGTCCTACGGCTCGCTGGAGGTGTTCACCGGGGTCGACATGGCCGTTGACCGGGGCTCGCGGGTAGTGGTCCTGGGCCTCAACGGCGCGGGCAAGACGACGCTGCTCCGGCTGCTGGCCGGCGTCGAGGACCCGGACGCCGGCGAGGTGCTGCCGGGGCACGGGCTGCGGCTGGGCTATTACGCCCAAGAGCATGAGACATTGGATAACGAGCGGACTGTGCTGGCCAACATGCGTTCCGCGGCCCCGGACTTGAGCGAGGCCGATCAGCGCCGCATCCTGGGCTCGTTCCTTTTCTCCGGCGATGATGTGGCCAAACCGGTCGGGGTGCTGTCGGGCGGTGAGAAGACCCGGCTGGCGCTGGCCCTGCTGGTCGTCTCCGGGGCCAACGTGCTGCTTCTGGACGAGCCGACCAACAACCTCGACCCTGGCAGCCGGGCTGAGATCCTGTCTGCGCTGCGTCGCTACGGGGGCGCGATTGTGCTGGTCACCCACGATGAGGGGGCCGTGGAGGCGCTCCACCCCGAGCGCGTGGTGCTGCTGCCGGACGGAGTCGAGGACGCCTGGAGCGAGGAACTGGGCGACCTGGTCGCCCTGGCCTGAAAAAGGACTCTTCCGCACCCTCGCGGTAAATGGGAGATCTTTTTGGTCTCGTGTGGGTAGCCGATCCGGTGCTGATGCGTGATCATGGCGGAGATAAGGTTACGCGTCAGTCACTTCAGTTCACCGGGAGGAACTCGTGACGGAGACCCTAAAGAAAGGCACGCGGGTAACTGGTGCCGACCGGACCAGGCTGGCCAGCGATCTCAAGAAGAGATACAACGCCGGGGAGAGCATCAGGTCACTGGCTGCCTCGACCGGCCGGTCCTACGGTTTCATCCACCGCATCCTGTCCGAGAACGGCGTCACCCTGCGCGGTCGCGGCGGTGCCACCCGCGGCAAGGCCAAGGCGAAGCGCTGACCGGCGAGCTGAGCGCCGCCGGGCTGGCGGCGCGCGGGCTGCGCCTGGATATCGACGACGCAGTTGCCACCATCACGCTGAACCGCCCCGAGCGGCGCAACGCGATGACCCCCGGCATGTGGCTCGGCCTGGCCGCCATCGGCGCCGGCCTGCCGGCCACGGTGCGGGTGGTCGTGCTGCGCGGGGCCGGGCCGTCCTTCTGCGCGGGCATCGACCTGCGGATGCTGTCCGGCGAGGGCGTGCCGGGCGAGGAGCCGGTGCCCGGCCCCGCCGACCCGGGGTTCGAGGACTGGATCGCCCGCGTCCAGGAGGGCTACCTGTGGCTGCGCGACCAGAGCATCGTGTCGGTCGCGGTGGTGCAGGGGCACGCAATCGGAGCCGGCTGCCAGCTCGCCCTGGCCTGTGACCTGCGGGTGCTGGCCGAGGACGCGAGCCTGTGCGTGAAGGAGACCGCGCTGGGCCTGGTGCCGGACCTGACCGGGACCAAGCCGCTGGTGGACATCGTGGGCCTGCCGCGGGCGCTGGAGCTGTGCCTGACGGCGCGCTCGGTGGACGCGCTCGAGGCCGCCCAGCTGCGCCTGGCCGAGCTGGTCGTGCCGGCCAGCGAGCTGGACGACGCGGTCGCCGACCTGGTCGCGGCGCTGCTGGCGGTCGACCCGGCGGCGGCCCGCGCCACCAAGAGCCTGCTGGCCCAGGCCGCCGGGAACACGCTGGCGCAGCAGGCAGCGGCGGAGCGGAGCACCCAGGCACGGCTGCAGCGCGGCCGGCTGGCCCGTTAATACGGTACGAAGCTCGCGGTGCGAATTCGCCGTGAGCTGAACCCGGGAAGATCAGCGGGGAATCGCTGGTTCACGGCGGTATGTCAATGAGTAGCTGGCAGGCCATGCGGTCGTTCAGCCGCGACCGGTCCATCACCAGCCAGCGGCTCAAGCCGGGCAGCGTGCGGCGGATTGTCTCCTATGCCCGGCCCTACCGCGGCACGCTGGCGCTGTTCCTCGGCGTCGTCGTGCTGGACGCCGTGGTCATGGTGGCCGTGCCGCTGCTGCTGAAGGCGATCATCGACCAGGGCATCCTGCAGAAGGACACCGGCCTGGTGATCGGCCTGGCCGCGGTGGCGGCCGCGCTGGCGCTGCTGGACGCGCTGCTGACGCTGGCCCAGCGCTGGTTCTCCTCGCGGATCGGCGAGGGCCTGATCTACGACCTGCGGGCGCAGGTCTTCCGGCACGTGCAGCAGCAGCCGATCGCGTTCTTCACCCGGGCCCAGACCGGCTCCCTGGTGAGCCGGCTCAACAGTGACGTGATCGGCGCGCAGCAGGCGCTCACCTCGACGCTGTCCTCGGTCGTCTCCAACACGGTCTCGCTGATCCTGGTGCTGGTCACCATGCTGGCCCTGTCCTGGCCGGTCACCGTGATCTCGCTGCTGCTGGTCCCGGTGTTCATCATCCCGGCGCGGCTGGTGGGCCGCCGCCTGCAGCGGCTGACCCGTGAGTCGATGCAGCTGGACGCCCAGATGGGGTCCACCATGACCGAGCGGTTCAATGTGGCCGGGGCGATGCTGGTCAAGCTGTTCGGCCGGCCGCGCGAGGAGGCCGAGGTGTTCGCCCAGCGCGCCGGGCGGGTCCGCGACATCGGCGTGCTCACCGCCGTCTACGGGAGCTCGCTGTTCATCGCGCTGACCCTGCTGGCCTCGCTGGCCACCGCCGTGGTCTACGGGGTCGGCGGCAGCCTGGTCATCAACGGGGCCATCAACATCGGCACCCTGGTCGCGCTGACCCTGCTGCTGGGCCGGCTGTACGGGCCGATCACCGCGCTGTCCAACGTGCAGGTCGACGTGATGACCGCGCTGGTCAGCTTCGACCGGGTCTTCGAGGTGCTGGACCTGCGGCCGCTGATCGAGGACAAGCCGGGCGCCACCGCGCTGCGGCTGGCCGGGCAGCCAGGCGCGCAGCCCGGCGACCCGGCCGCGGACATCGAGTTCGACCACGTCAGCTTCCGCTACCCGACGGCGTCGGAGGTGTCGCTGGCCTCGCTGGAGTCGATCGCGCTGCCGGTCCCGGAGCGGGCCGATGCCGGCCAGAGCGTGCTGCACGACGTGAGCTTCACCGCCCCGGCCGGCCAGCTGACGGCCCTGGTGGGCCCGTCGGGAGCGGGCAAGACCACCATCACCCACCTGGTTGCCCGGCTGTATGACCCGGCAGCCGGGGAGGTCCGGGTCGGCGGCGCCGGCCTGCGCGACATCACCCAGGACTCGCTGCACGACGCGGTGGGGGTGGTCACCCAGGACGCGCACATGTTCCACGACACGATCCGGGCCAACCTGCTGTACGCGCGGCCCGAGGCCACCGAGGACGACCTGGTGGCGGCCTGCCGGGCGGCGCAGATCTGGGACCTGATCGCGGTGCTGCCCGACGGGCTGGACACCGTCGTCGGCGACCGCGGCTACCGGCTGTCGGGCGGCGAGAAGCAGCGGGTCGCGCTGGCCCGGCTGCTGCTCAAGGCGCCCGCCGTGGTCGTCCTGGATGAGGCGACCGCGCACCTGGACTCGGAGTCTGAGGCGGCCGTGCAGCGCGCCCTGAAGGCGGCGCTGGCGGGCCGGACCTCGCTGGTCATCGCGCACCGGCTGTCCACGATCCGGGAGGCCGACCAGATCCTGGTCATCGAGGACGGCCGGGTCCGCGAGCGCGGCCGGCACGAGGAGCTGCTGGCCTCCGGCGGCCTGTACGCCGAGCTGTACCAGACTCAGTTCGCCCGTCAGGAGCCCGCTACCCTGAGCTGATGCCCGCGCCCCCGCCCGAGGTCCTCGATGCCCTGGGCGTCGGCCCGCCGGGCCGGCTGGCCGAGCTCAAGGACCAGCCCGGCCAGAACGCGAGCTGGCTGGCCAGGCCGCCGGGCGGCGAGCCGGTGGTGCTGCGCCGTTACTACGCCGGAGCGGCCGGGCCTGAGCTTGCCTACGAGCACGCGGTGCTGGCCCACCTGGCCCGTGCGGGCTGGGCGGTGCCCGAGCCGGTCAGCGCGCTGGTGTGCCAGGACGGCCTGTGGTACTGCCTGACCCGGTACGTGCCGGGCGCGCCGGTGCTGGATGAGAGCACCGCGCAGCGCAGCCGCCGCGGCGCGGACCTGGCCCGGCTGCATGCCGCGCTGCGCGGCCTGGACGCCCGGCTCGGCCAGCGGCCCGGCTGGCGCGCCCAGCACGCCGGGATCACGGTGCACCGGGACCTGGACTGGGCCGCCTGCCTGGCCGGGCTGGCCGACACCAGTCCGCGGCTGGGCCAGTGGGCCGCCGCGGCCGCCGCGCAGGCCCGGGCGGACCTGGCCGCCATCGGGGCGCACGAGCTGCCGGTCCTGATCGTGCACGGGGATTTCGCGGAGTGGAACGTGCACTACCGGCACCGCCAGGGCGGGCCGGCTCTGGCCGGGGTCATCGACTTCGGGCTCAGCCACCTGGACTCGCGGCCCTACGAGCTGGCCATCGCCCGGACCTACCGGGCACCCGAGGCCCGGCTCAGCTACCTGGCCCGGGCCGCCGCCCTGGGCTGGCCGTTCAGCGAGCTGGAGAGCGCCGCCATCGAGCCGGTCTACCGTGCCTTCCGGGTCGACATGGCGGCCTGGTCGATGCACTGCGGCCGCCGCGACGGCGCTTACGACCTGGCCATGATCGAGCGCCAGCTGGCCCGGACCGGGACCCCGCCGCCCTGAGCACGCCGGGGCGCCGCCCTGAGCACCCCGGGGCCCGGCGGCCTCATAGCCGGAAGGTGGTGCCGACCGTGCTCGGCAGGCACGCGTCGCCGAACCGGCCGGCTATGGCCAGCTGGGCCGTCCAGCCGGTGCAATGTGCCGGGACAACCAGGCCCGGGTTCAGCGCGGCCAGGTCATCCAGCACCCGGGGGATCAGCGGCTCGAACGCCGGCCCGTTGAGATGGAACCCGCCCAGCACCGCGTGCAGCGGCTCGCCGCCGGTCAGGCGGCGGGCATAGCGGGCGATGTTGACCACCCCGGCGTGCCCGCAGCCGGTAAGCACCACCAGCCCCTTGCCGGCCACGTTGATGATCAGCGCCTGGTCGTCCAGCACCAGGGGGTCGGGCTGCCAGGCGCCGTCCAGGAAGGCCTGCTGAGCCGGGAAGCCGGGCTCGTACCCGGTGACCCGCGGCACCTCGCCGGTGATCAGGACCGACCCGTCGAGCAGGAAGCTCGGCTGCTGCTCCTCGATGATGGTGAACCCGGCCCCGGTCAGCGCGGCCGGGCTGGTCGACGGGATCTCCTGCGGATCCCGGCCGGGCAGCAGCACGCGGCGCTGCCGCCAGAAGTGCGGGTGGATCAGCACGGGCAGCCCGGCCGGGCCGCCCAGCGCCCGGATCAGCCCGTCCAGGCCGGTGGTGTGATCGAAGTGGCCGTGGCTGCACACGATCGCCTCGATCGAGCCCGGGTCGATGTCCAGCCGCCGCATGTTCTCGGTGACGCCGTCCGGGCTGGACCCGGTGTCGAACAGGATCCGGTGCTCGCGGCCCGCCCGGCTGACCGTGACCAGCGCCGCGAACCCGTGCTCGGCGACCAGCCCGTCGAGTGCCTGGCCGCCGGCCATCACCGCCGAAGGGCGGGGCAGGACCGGCAGGCCGGGCCGCCGGGCCAGCCCGGAGCTGGGCATCATGGCGTCGGTGAGGTTGTCGGCGAGCACGGTGACAGCGACCGCGTCAACCGGCTCGAGGCGGATCTCGACGGCGGGCTCGAAGTCATGCAGCAGCGGGGCCAGCATCCCGGCTGTCCCTGCGGGGCTGTTATCAGTGCACATCCCGCATATCGTAGGAGCCGCGTAGGCGCGGACCTAGGAGCCGTAGCCCACCCGGCGCAGATCCTGGCCGGCCACCTTCTCGATCTCCGCCAGCTGCACGGCGGAGAGCAGGCGCCGCCAGCCGCCCGGCTCGACCGGCGGCGCCGCCCCGGCCAGCCGGTCCCGTGGCCCGATCGGGTTCATCGGCGCCCCGATGAAGTCCGAGATGGCCGCCGTGGCCGCGGCCGGGTGCCGGATCATCTGCTCATAGCGCAGCGTGGTCAGCTGCTCGGCCGCCAGGCTGGTGCGCAGCCGGGCCATCTTGCGCACCGACCCGCGCCAGCGCATCGCCGCCTTGCCCGCCGGCGACAGCCCCGGCCAGGCGGCCAGGTCCTGCTCGGTCTCGATCCCGAAGAACGGGTCCGGCGCCTTCCCGTCGCCGCTGGCCATGCCGCGGCGGAAGAAGCTGAGCGTCTGGGCGTCGGCCAGCATCGCCGCAGTCACGTCCCGGCCGTCCCGGATGACCTGCACGATGCGGGCGTCGGGGAAGGCGTCCACGGCCGACTCGGCGCAGTACATCAGGTCCGGGCTGGCGTCGCCGTAGCGGGTGATGTCGCGCTCCTCGACACAGGTGCCCGCGCCGTCCACCCGGCCGGTCTCCCGGCAGGCCGGGGAGCAGGACAGGCAGCCGTGCGGGGTCACCTGCCACGCCTGGGCGAAAGCGTCGCGCAGCACGGTCGCGGCGGCCTCGCCCCGGTCGCGCTGGATCGCGGGGTTGCGCGCGAAGGCGTAGACCACGCTCAGCACGCTCTGCTGGCCGATCGTCACGTGAAATCCCGGCGACTGCTTCAGCGCGCGCGCCAGCAGGCCCGTGCCGGAGAACGGGGCTCCGATCAGGAACACCGGCTGGCGGACCTTGCGGCCGTTGACGACCAGAATGTGCGGACGGGGTGGCATGACTACCCATCAGTGTGACATTGCCTCGGGACCGCGGCGGCCAGTGCGGTCGGTCCCTGGCAGCACACCGGGAAACTACCTCATACCTGCGCAAAGCGCGGCCCGCGCCCGGCGGGCGCCGTCAGCTCGGCCTGGCCGGCCGCCCGGACGGTATCCGGCAGTGGTGCCCGGCATGGTTGTGCAGGTTCAGCGCGGCCTGGATCAGCGGCACGTGGCTGAATGCCTGCGGCGTGTTGCCCACCTGCCGGCCGTAGCGCGGGTCGTACTCCTCGCTGAGCAGCCCCACGTCGTTGCGCAGCGCCAGCAGCCGCTCGAACAGCTCCACTGCGGCGTCGTAGTCGCCGATCAGGTGCAGCGCGTTCACCAGCCAGAAGCTGCAGGCCAGGAACGCGCCCTCGCCGCCGGCCAGCCCGTCCACCTCGGCCTGCCCGCCGGCCGCCGCTGCCTCCGGCTGGGTGTAGCGCAGCACCAGCCCGTCACGCATCAGGTCGCGCTGGATGGTGCGCACCGTGGAGACCACCCGCGGGTCGCCGGGCGGCAGGAAGCCCACCTCCAGCAGCAGCAGCACCGCGGCGTCCAGCTCGGAGCTGCCGTAGTACTGGGTGAAGGTGCCCCGCTCGGCGTCGTAGCCCTTGTCGCAGATCTCGGCATGAATCTGGTCCCGGATCGCCCGCCACCGGTCGTGCGCGCCGGTGCCGCCGAGCTCGGCGACCTGGGTCGCCCGGTCGAAGGCGACCCACGCCATGATCTTGGAGTGCACGAAGTGGCGCCGCGGCCCGCGCACCTCCCAGATCCCCTCGTCGGGCTCGTCCCAGTGCTTCTCCAGGAACTCCAGGAAATGCCCGACCAGGCTCCAGGTGTGCTTGTCGAAACGGAGCCCGGCCTGCTTACCCAGCGTCAGAGCGTCGATGACCTCGCCGTACACGTCCAGCTGGCGCTGGTCCACCGCCGCGTTGCCGATCCGGACCGGAGCTGAGCTCTCGTACCCGGGCAGCCAGGTCGCCTCCCACTCGGCCAGCCGCCGCTCGCCGGCCACCCCGTACATGATCTGGACATCGTTCGCGCTGCCGGCCACGGCGCGCTCCAGCCACTCCCGCCAGGCCGCCGCCTCGGTGGTGTAGCCCGTGCGCAGCAGCGCCTCCAGGGTGATCGTGGCGTCGCGCAGCCAGCAGTACCGGTAGTCCCAGTTCCGCACCCCGCCCAGGTCCTCAGGCAGCGAGGTCGTCGGCGCGGCCACGATGCCGCCGGTCGGCGCGTAGGTCAGGGCCTTGAGCGTGATCAGCGACCGGCGGACCGCGTCGGCGTACTCGCCGCCGTAGCTGCAGCCCGCCGACCACTGCGTCCAGAACGCGCGGGTCCGCTCCAGCAGGTCATCGGCGTGCTCGTGGGTGACCTCCGGGGCGCCCAGGTGCGAGGGCATCCAGCACAGCACGAACGGGACCCGCTCGCCGGCCCGGACGGTGAACGCCGCCTCGTGCGCCATGTTGCGGGGGACCAGCCGGACGGGGGTGCGCAGCCACACCGAGTCCGGGCCGGCCACCGCCGACAGGCAGTGGTCCACCCGGCGCATCCAGGGCATGACCTTGCCGTAGCCGAACCGGACCCGCAGCACGGTCTCCATCTCCACCGCGCCGCGCACGCCCTCCACGATCCGCACCAGCACCGGATGCTGGCCGTCACGCGGCGGCATGAAGTCCAGCACCCGCACGGCGCCGCTCATCGTCTCCCAGGTCGTGGCCAGAATCAGCGTGCCGTCCTCGTAACGGCGGGAGACCTCGCCGCGGCGGGCCTGCGGTCCATCGGCCATCGTGGGGCTGATCCGCCACTGGCCGTGCCGCTCGTCGCCGAGCAGGGCCGCGAAGCAGGCGTCGGAGTCGAACCGGGGCAGACACAGCCAGTCCACCGAGCCCTCACGGTCGATCAGGGCCGCCGTCTGCATGTCGCCGATCAGCGCGTAATCCTCGATAAGCCCGGTCATGCCGCCTCCTGGGTTGCCGTCTGCCGCACAACATATCCGCCGCTAAGCTTCCAGTTGTGTTCACATCCCGCAGGCCCGCCATTGCCGCGGCCGCGCTCGCCGCGGTCGCCCTGCTCGGCGTCGCGGGCTGCGGGAAGATGGCCGAGACCCTCGGCCAGCAGTGGGTCGACGTGACGTTCAAGTCCACGACGAGCCTGCAGACCATCGAGCACATCCGGCTGGCATGCTCGCACATCCCGAATGTGACAGCGGACCCGCTGCCCAAGCCGCACACGGTGATCAACCTGATGAGCGGCGTGCGCTACGACACCACCAAGGCCTCCGAGGCCAATATCGCCCAGCTTCAGCAGTGCCTGCAGAAGTTCAGCGCCGTCCAGGGCTTCACCCCCGAGGACACCAGCGACACCGGCGGCTGACGCACCCGGTCATCTCCACCCCCTGAACCACTCCGGCCCTGTGCCTTGCCGGTGCGATCCGGACGCCCGCAGGGTGGCCGGATCGCACCGGCCCCCAGGGGGTCCGGGGGCGGGACGCCTCCGGTCTGGGGGTTCCAGGGGGTGATCCCGCGGGGCTGGCACGGGCCAGCACTCCATCCGGCGCATGGCGGTTCCCGGGCACACGCGTCAGCGCCCGGTAAACGGATTGCCACGGACTGCGGGCCGGCGGGCGCGGCGGCCCGGCGCTGCCCCTAGGATTTCACTCGTGCCCGGAACTCCTGTGCTGACGCGGCTGGCGGCTCTCGTCGTGGCGGCGGGCGCCGTGGCGGCGCTGGCGGGCTGCGGGCAGATTGACGCGGCGCTCGGCAAGCAGTGGGCGGTCGTCGACTTCAGGCCCGACACCACAGTGGCCACCCTGACCCAGGTCCGCCAGGCCTGCGCGCACGTGCCCAACGTGCGCCCGATGGGCCGGGCTCAGGTGCACAGCGGCCTGGACGTGACCTACTCGGTCCGCTACGAGACCAGCCACGCCAGCGAGGCCAACCTGGCGGCGCTGCAGAAGTGCCTGCTGGGCTTCTCGGCCGTGTCCGGAGTCTCCTTCGAGGACATCAGCGACCAGGGCTGAGGCCCGCTCGCGGGCTTCCCGCATAGCCCCGCATAGCCCTCCGGACTGCCCTCGGACGCTCCGCCCCGCGTCGTGCCACCCGCCGGATCTCACCCTGCCGGAGGGTTTGCGTCCCGGGAGCAGCCGGGAAACCTGGCCTGGTACGCAGGTCAGGACCGGCGTGAGCCCGGCGCGCCGGCAAACCTTGGATTTCCTATCGGGATTGTGCTATAACTCTCATGCCTACTTAGTCAATCGGAAAAGGTGGACCATGAGACGTGCACTGAGCGTGGCTGCCGCCGCCGCTGCCGTCGCAACTCTCGCAGCTGCCTGCGGCTCGTCCGGATCGTCGTCCTCTGGCTCCGGCTCGACGGGGTCGGTCAGCTCCAGCAAGAAGGTCGTCCTGCGGCTGGGCTTCCTGGAGAACATCACCCACGCCACCGCCCTGGTCGGCATCAAGCAGGGGTACTTCACCAAGGACCTGGGCAACGGCGTGCAGCTCAAGCTGCAGCCGTTCAGCACCGGCACCCAGGAGGCCACCGCGCTGCTGGCGGGCCAGCTGGACGCCGCCTATGTCGGCCCGAACCCGGCCATCAAGGCCTGGCAGACCTCCGACGGCAAGCTCATCAAGGTCATCGCGGGGGCGGCCGCCGGCGGCGCCGACCTCGTGGTCAAGAAGGGCATCACCTCGGCCAGCCAGCTGCGGGGCCAGAAGCTGGCCACCCCGTCGCTGGGCAACACCCAGGACGTGGCGCTGCGCTACTGGCTGAAGCAGCACGGCCTGACCGCCACCCCCACCGGCGGCGGTGACGTGCCCGTCACGCCGATCACGCCCAACTCCAACGCCGTGCTCGCCTTCCAGTCGGGCAGCATCGCCGGCGGCTGGGAGCCGCAGCCCTATGCCGCCGAGATGGTCGCGGCCGGCGGTCACGTCCTGGTGAACGAGGCCAGCCTGTGGCCGCAGGGCCAGTTCGTCACCACCGAGCTGGTCGCCACCCAGTCGTACATGGCGGCCCACCCGACCGTGATCAGCAGCCTGCTCAAGGGCCAGATCGAGGCCAACAAGTTCATCAACAGCAACACCGAGGCCGCGCAGACCGCCGCGAACTCCGAGCTGCAGGCGATCAGCGGCAAGAGCCTGAAGCCGGGCATCCTGGCCACCTCGTTCAAGGAGGTGCACTTCACCAATAACCCGGTCGCGTCGTCGCTGATCACCGACGCGCAGCACGCGGTGCAGATCGGGCTGCTCACGCCGGTGAAGAACCTGACCGGGATCTACGATCTCGGGCCGCTCAACAAGCAGCTGGCCGCCGCGGGCCAGCCTGCGGTGGAAAAGTGAGCATCACCAACCGCCAGGCTCCGCCCCCGGGACCCGTCCCGGGGGCGTCAGCCATCTCCGGGAATGGCGGCGGAGACACCGGCCAGCAGGCCGCGGCCGTGCGGCTGACCGACGTGACCAAGATCTACGGGTCGGGCGGCAGCGCCGTCCAGGCCCTGGACAAGGTCTCCCTCAGCGTGGCCGACGGCGAGTTCGTGTGCCTGATCGGGGCCTCGGGCTGCGGTAAGTCCACCCTGCTCAGCCTGGTCGCCGGGCTGGACACGGTGACCAGCGGCGAGGTGGCCACCGGCGGCCGCCGGGTGTCGCTGATGTTCCAGGAGCCGGCCCTGCTGCCGTGGCTGACCGCCGGCCGCAACGTCGAGCTGGCGCTGCGGGCCAGGGGCGTGCCCAGGGACGAGCGCCGCACCCGGACCCTGGAGCTGCTGGACACTGTCCGGCTGACCGGGTTCGGCGGCAAGCGGCCGCACGAGCTGTCGGGCGGCATGCGGCAGCGGGTCGCCATGGCCCGCGCGCTGGCCCAGGATGCCGACGTGCTGCTGATGGACGAGCCGTTCGGCGCCCTCGACGCGATGACCCGCGACCTGCTGCACGACGAGCTGGAGCGGATCTGCGCCGAGCGGACGCTGACGGTCCTGTTCGTCACCCACAACGTCCGCGAGGCCGCCCGGCTGGGCGACCGGGTGATCGTGCTGTCCAGCCGCCCCGGCCGGGTCATCGGGGAGTACTCGCTGCCCCGCATGGGCCCGCGCCGCATCGACTCATCGGAGGTCAGCGAGGTCGCGGCCAAGCTCACCGACATCCTGCGTGAGGAGATGGGACGCCATGGCCACTGATCAGGCCCTGCACGGGCTGGACAGCCTGGAGCTGGCGCCCGCCCGGTCTCGCGACCCCGGCCAGCTGGCCCGCCGGGCGTGGGCCGCGGTGTGGCCCAAGCTGCTGGCCATCGCGCTGGTGCTGGCCATCTGGGAGCTCATCGCGGCGACCGGGTGGAAGCACTACGTGCTGAAGGGCCCGGGGCCGGTATTCGCCAACCTGTGGGACCAGGCGGTGCACGGCAACCTGTGGAGCGTCATCGGCGCAACCCTGCAGAGCGCCGTGGCCGGCTACGCGCTGGCGCTGCTGATCGGCACCACCGTGGGCCTGCTGGTGGCCCGGATCCCGCCGCTGCGCGCGGCCGTCGGGTCGATCATCACCGGGCTGCAGACCATGCCGTCGATCGCCTGGGTCCCGTTCGCGATCATCTTGTTCGGCCAGAACCCGGCGGCCATCTTGTTCGTGGTGGTCCTGGGCGCCGCGCCGTCGATCGCCAACGGGCTGATCTCCGGCGTGGACTACACCCCGCCGCTGCTGCTGCGGGCCGGGCGGACGATGGGGCTGCGCGGCCTCGCGCTGTACCGGTTCCTGATCCTGCCCGCGTCGCTGCCGGCCTACGTGGCCGGGATGAAGCAGGGCTGGGCGTTCGCCTGGCGCAGCCTGATGGCCGGCGAGCTGGTCGTCTCGATCATCGGCCAGTTCTCCATCGGCCAGCAGCTGGACGTGTACCAGCAGAACCTGGACTTCGCCGGGGCCACGGCCACGATCATCGTGATCCTGGTCATCGGGATCGTGGTGGACACCATCTTCACCAAGATCGACCGGACCATCCGGCGGCGCCGCGGGGTGCTGGAAGAGGTCTAGGGAACGCCAGGCGCCGCTTCCGGAGCGGGCACAAGGGAGCTGCCCGGGTCGCTGCCGTGGTTCCGCCGCCCGGCGTGAGCTAGGTCCTGGTCGCTGCGGCGGGCCGGGTCGGGGTGACCCTCGTGGCCCTCGACCCGGTCGCTGCCGGCGTACACGTTCATCGACCCGCCGCGAAGGAAGCCGACCAGCGTCAGGCCCGACTCGGCGGCCAGGTCGGCGGCCAGCGACGACGGCGCCGACACCGCGGCCAGCACCGGGATCCCGGCCAGCACGGCCTTCTGCACCAGCTCGAACGAGGCCCGGCCGCTGACCAGCAGGATGCACCCCGACAGCGGCAGCCGCCCGGACCGCAGCGCCCAGCCGACGATCTTGTCCACGGCGTTGTGCCGGCCGACGTCCTCGCGCACCGCCAGCAGCTCGCCAGCGGCGGTGAACAGCCCGGCGGCGTGCAGCCCGCCGGTGGCGGCGAAGACGCGCTGCGCCGCCCGCAGCGCGCCGGGCAGCCCGGCGAGCACGGCGGGCGGCACGCGGACGGAGTCGGCGGACAGGTCCCACTGCGTCGCCACGGCCAGCTCGGCGATGCTCGTCTTACCGCACACGCCGCAGGCGCTGCTGGTCAGGAAGGCACGGCGCTGCTCGGGCGCCACCGCCAGGCCGGGCCGCAGCGTGACATCGGCGATATTGCCAGCGCCCTCGTGCGGCGCGGCGGACCCGGAGGTCCCGTTACTGCCGGAATGTCCGCACCGCTCGCCGGTGCAGATCACGATCTGCGTGATGTCGCCGGGCGCGCGGACGATGCCCTCGCTGATCAGGAAGCCGGCGGCCAGGTCGATGTCATCGCCGGGAGTGCGCATGGTCATCGCCAGCGCCTGGCCGTTGACCCGGATGCCCAGCGGCTCCTCGGTGGCGAGCAGGTCAGCGCGCTCGGCGGCGGCCGGCTCGCGCTGGCTTCCGGGCACGGTGATCCGCAGTACCCGCCGTCGCGCTGTCCGGCTTGCCATGCCCGCCTCCCGGTCACTGCCCGCGCTGTGCGGGCCCCGCCTTGCCCTTCTGAGGCTACGTCCGATTTGATGGGTCGGTGGGCAGTGACCGGCGCGGTACGCCGCGCGAGCTGATCGCGAGCTGGCCCGCCCTCCGGCAGCTGACCGGACGGGACCGGCTGGGCCGGGGACTGGCCGTGCGCTCGGCGGAGACCGAGGCGGCCAGGCCGCGTACCGAGGATGCCGACCGGGTCGTGCCGTCAGTCTGCCCGTACTGCGCGGTCGGCTGCGGCCAGCAGGTGTTCGTGCGCAACATCGGCGGCCGCGACACCGTCACCCAGATCGAGGGCGACCCGGACTCACCGGTATCCCGCGGCCGGCTGTGCCCCAAGGGCGCGGCCAGCAAGCAGCTGGTGACCCACTCCGGGCGCCAGGACACCGTCTTGTACCGGCGGCCCTACGGGACCAGCTGGGAGCCGCTGAGCCTCAGCCAGGCCATGGACATGATCGCCGACCGGGTGCTGGCCACCCGCAAGCGGACCTGGCAGGAAAGCCACCAGGGCAAGCGGGTCGCCCGCACGCTCGGCTTCGCCAGCCTGGGCGGGGCGACGCTGGACAACGAGGAGAACTACCTCATCAAGAAGCTCTGGAGCGCGCTGGGCGCGATCCAGATCGAGAACCAGGCGCGGATATGACACTCCGCCACCGTTCCCGGTCTGGGAACGAGCTTCGGCCGCGGCGGGGCCACCACCTTCCCGCGTGACCTGATCAACTCCGACGCCATCGTCATCTGCGGCTCGAACATGGCCGAGTGCCACCCGGTCGCGTTCCAGTGGGTGGTGGAGGCGAAAAAGCGCGGCGCCACCGTCCTGCACGTGGACCCGCGGTTCACCCGCACCAGCGCGCTGGCCAGCCGGCACGTGCCGACCCGCGCGGGCGGCGACATCGTGTTCCTGGGCGCGCTGATCAATTACGTGCTGTCGGGCGGGCATGAGTTCCGCGAGTACGTCACCGCCTACACCAACGCGGCCGACATCCTGCCCGAGGACTTCACCGACGCTGAGGACGGCAGCGGGCTGTTCTCCGGCTATGACCCGAAGACGGCGACCTACGACAACGCGACCTGGCAGCCGACCGGCGAGCGCGATCCGACGCTGAGCCACCCGCGGTGCGTGTTCCAGGTGCTGAAGCGGCACTTCGCGCGGTACACCCCGGAACTGGTCGAGCAGGTGTGCGGGATCGAGCCCGCGGAGTTCGGCCAGGTCGCGCGGACCCTGGTTGCCGCCAGCGGCCGGGACAAGACCACCTGCTGGGTATACGCGGTGGGCTGGACCCAGCACAGCACCGGCGTGCAGCACATCCGGACGGCCTCGATCCTGCAGATGCTGCTGGGCAACATGGGCCGGCCCGGCGGCGGCATCCTGGCGCTGCGCGGGCACGCCAACATCCAGGGCGCCACCGACGTGCCCACGCTGTTCCACCTGCTGGGCGGCTACCTGCCGATGCCCGGCCCCGGCGAGGAGCTGACGGAGTACCTGGCCCGGATGCCGGACACCGGGTACTGGGGCAACAAGCGCGCCTACCTGGTCAGCATGCTGAAGGCCTGGTTCGGCGCGGCCGCGACGCCGGCCAACGACTTCTGCTTCGGCCACCTGCCGCGGGTCAGCGGGGACCACGGCACCTACCGGACCACCCTCGACATGATCGACAAGAAGGTCGAGGGCTACTTCCTGCTGGGCGAGAACCCGGCGGTCGGCTCGGCGGGCGGCCGGCTGCAGCGCCTCGCGCTGGCCAGCCTGAAGTGGCTGGTGGTCAAGGACCTCACCCTTATCGAGAGCGCCACGTTCTGGAAGGACGGCCCGGAGATCGCCTCCGGCGAGCTGGTCACCGGGCAGATCGGCACCGAGGTGTTCTTCCTGCCGGCCGCGGCGCACGTGGAGAAGGACGGCAGCTTCACCAACACCCAGCGGCTGCTGCAGTGGCACGCCAAGGCGCTGGACCCGCCCGGCGACGCGCGCAGCGACCTGTCGTTCATCTACCACCTGGGCCGCGCGATCCGCGCCAGGCTGGCCGGCTCGCCGGACCCGGCCGACCGGCCGGTGCTGGACCTGACCTGGGATTACCCGGTGCAGGGCGAGAATGAGGACCCGTCGGCGGAGGCGGTCCTGGCCGAGCTGAACGGCTACGCCGCCGACGGCAGCCCGGTGGCCAGCTTCGCGCAGCTGGCCGACGACGGGTCGACCTCATGCGGCAGCTGGATCCACGCCGGATGCTTCGCCGGCGGGGTGAACCAGACCGCCCGGCGGATGCCGTGGACGGTCCAGTCCTGGGTGGCGCCGGAGTGGGGCTGGGCGTGGCCGGCCAACCGGCGGATCCTGTACAACCGGGCGTCGGCCGACCCGCAGGGCCGGCCGTGGAGCACGGCCAAGGCCTACGTGTGGTGGGACACCGAAGCCGGCGAGTGGACCGGGCACGACGTGCCCGACTTCGAGAAGACCAAGCCGCCGGACTACGTGCCGCCGGCCGGGGCCAGGGCGCAGGCGGCGCTGGGCGGGGCCGACCCGTTCGTCTTGCAGGCCGACGGCAAGGCGGCGCTGTTCGTGCCCCGCGGGCTGGCTGACGGGCCGCTGCCGGCGCACTTCGAGGCGGCCGAGTCGCCGCTGCGCAACCGGGTCTACCGGCAGGACATCAGCCCGGTAGCCATCCTGTACCGGGACCGCGGGCCGACGCGGGCGCAGGTGGCCGGGCATGCGGCGGTCTTCCCGTACGTGGTGACCACCTACCGGCTGACCGAGCACCACACGGCGGGCGCGATGAGCCGGACCCTGGGCCGGCTGGCCGAGCTGCAGCCCGAGCTGTTCTGCGAGGTATCGCCGGGACTGGCGGCGCAGCGCGGCCTGGAGCACGGCGGCTGGGCCACGATCGTCACGGCCCGCGCGGCGATCGAGGCCCGGGTGCTGGTGACCCGGCGGCTGCGGCCGCTGCGCATCCCCGGCGAGGGCGTGATCCACCAGGTCGGCCTGCCCTATCACTGGGGGAGCGAGGGCCTGGTGACCGGCGACTCGGTCAACGACCTGCTGCCGCTGGTGCTGGACCCGAACGTGTTCATCCAGGAGAGCAAGGCCGCCACCTGCGACATCCGGCCGGGCCGGCGGCCGCGCGGGAGGGCCCGGCAGGAGCTGGTGGCGCGCTACCGTCGCGAGGCAGGCCTCGAGGAGGAGGGTGCCGCGCCGGATGCGGCCGCCGAGCCCGACCCCGCCGCCGGGCCGGCCGCGCCAGGAGGAACCGAGCATCATGACCAGTAACCGGCTGTCCGGGCCGCTGCACGATGTCGCGGGTGACGCGGGCTACGAGGCCGAGCACCCGCCGCGGGCCGGGTTCTTCACCGACACCAGCGTGTGCATCGGCTGCAAGGCCTGCGAGGTGGCATGCAAGGAGTGGAACGGCCTGCCCGACCCGCAGCCGGGTGACCTGCTGCTGAGCGGCATGTCGTACGACAATACCGGCGCGCTGGGCGCGAACTCCTGGCGGCACGTGGCGTTCATCGAGCAGGAGCGGCCGGTGCTGGAGGCGGCTGGCGACGGCGACGAGGATGGCGGGACGCGCTGGCTGATGGCCTCGGATGTGTGCAAGCACTGCACGCACGCGGCCTGCCTGGACGTCTGCCCGACCGGGGCGCTGGTGCGCACCGAGTTCGCCACCGTGATCGTCCAGCACGACATCTGCAACGGCTGCGCCTACTGCGTGTCGGCCTGCCCGTTCGGGGTCATCGACCGGCGCGAGGACGACGGCCGGGCCTGGAAGTGCACCATGTGCTACGACCGGCTGCGCGGCGGGCTGGAGCCGGCCTGCGCCACCGCGTGCCCGACCGACTCCATCCAGTTCGGCCCGCTCGATGAGCTGCGGGCAATCGCGCAGACCCGGCTGGATGACCTGCACGAGGCCGGGGTGAGCGAGGCCCGGCTGTACGGTGCCGACCCGGAGGACGGGATCGGCGGGGCCGGGGCGTTCTTCCTGCTGCTGGACGAGCCGGAGGTCTACGGGCTGCCGCCCGACCCGGTGGTGACCACCAGGGACATGCCGTCGATGTGGCGGCGGGCCGGGGTGGCGGCCGCGATGCTGGCCGCCGGGGTGGCCGTGGCGTTCGCCGGGCGGCGGCCATGAGCGCGGTGGCCCCGTTGATAGAGGTGGCACGGTGAGCGAGGTCAGCCAGGTCCCGGAGGCGGAGTTCCGGTCCTACTACGGGCGGCCGGTGCTGAAGCTGCCGCGGTGGAAGGAACCGCACCTGCCGGCCTACCTGTTCCTGGGCGGCCTGTCCGGGGCCGCGGCGGTGATGGGCGCGGCCGCGGCGGCCGCCGGCCGCCGCCCGCTGCGCCGGGCGGGACGGCTGACCGCCGCCGCCGCGGCGGCGGGCGGAACCGGGTTCCTGGTGGCCGAGCTGGGCCGGCCCGAGCGGTTCGCGAACATGCTGCGGGTGGCCAAGCCGACCTCGCCGATGAGCATGGGCGCCTGGCTGCTGGCCGCGCACTCGTCGCTGGCCGGGGCGGCGGCGGCCAGCGAGGTGACCGGCGTGGCGCCGGGACTCGGCGCGGCCGCCGGGGCGGGATCGGCGCTGACCGGCCCGCTGCTGGCCACCTACACCGGGGTGCTGCTGGCCAACACCGCCGTGCCGGCCTGGCACGAGGCGTACCGGCAGCTGCCGTTCCTGTTCGCCGGCAGCTCGATGGCCTCGGCGGGCGCGGCGGGCCTGGCCGCCACGGCGCTGGCGCCGGGCCGCGAGCGGGTGCCGGCCGCCCGGCTGGCCGTGCTGGGCGCCGCCATCGACGTGGCCGCGAGCGTGGCCCTGGAGCGGCGGGCCGGGCTGGCCGGCGAGACCTACACCCGGGGCGGCGCGGGCCAGATGATGCGCGCCGCGCGGTGGCTGATGCCGGCCGGGGCCGCCGTGGCGCTGGCCGCGCCGCGCAGCCGGCTGGCGGCGCTGGCCGCGGCGGGGCTGCTGGCCGGCGGCGCGGTGGCGACCCGGTTCGGGGTGTTCCGGGCCGGCCCGGCCTCGGTGGCCGACCCGAAGTACGTGGTCGCCGCCCAGCGGCAGGGGCCGGCCGGCGGCTAGCGGGAGCGGCTAGCGGCGCATGCCGCCGGGCGGGGACGTCCACTGGGCGGTGATGGTGTCGTCGGGCGGGACCGGGCCCAGGCCGGCGGTGATGGTGTCCTCGTGATCTGAGTCGCCGGGCCCGGCGGCAACGGCCTCGGCGATGACGCAGGTGATGTTGTCCGGCCCGCCGCCGGCGTTGGCCAGGTCGACCAGCTCCGCCGCACCCGCCTCGGGGGTGACGGCCGCGGCCAGCACCCGGCTGATCTCGGCGGCGGGCACCACGTCGTACAGGCCGTCGGAGCACAGCAGGTAGCGGTCGCCGGCCCGGGCCTCGAGCAGCTGCAGGTCGGGCTCCGCGCTCGGCGACCCCAGCGCGCGCAGCACCATCGACCGCTGCGGGTGCGACAGCGCCTCCTCGGGGGTGATCCGGCCGTCGTCCAGCAGCGCCTGCACCACGGTGTGGTCCCGGCTGATCTGGGTCAGCTCACCATCGCGCAGCAGGTAGGCGCGGGAGTCGCCGACGTGCGCCAGGGCAAGCTGGCGGCCGGACCACAGCAGGGCGGTCAGCGTCGTGCCCATGCCGGCCAGGGCCTGGTTGGCCCCGATCATGTCGTGCAGCCGGGAGTCAGCCGCCCGCACGGCGCGCTCCAGCGCGGCCAGCAGCTCACCGGGCGCGATCTCGGCGTCCAGCGGGCTGAGCGTCTCGATGGCCGTCGCGCTGGCTACCTCGCCGGCCGCGTGACCGCCCAGGCCATCGGCTACCGCCTGCAGCCGGGGCCCGGCGTAGGCGCTGTCCTCGTTCTCCTCGCGACTGCGCCCGACGTCGGACTTCATGGCGTAGCGCACTATCAGGCGGGCCGGGGCTTCAGGCATCTCGGCGTCCTTTCTGCCATGCGCGGGCGCGTGATGTACAGGTCATGATGCTGGACCCGGGCACCGGGGCCGCGTCAACCACCGGCCGGCGCGCCGGCCGGCCGTTTTCGACGGCCGGCGGGCGAGGACGGCGGCTCAGCGGACGATGATGGCGATTTCGGGGCTGGCGCGGGGCACGAGCTCGCCGATGACCGTGGCACCGGGGATCTCGCCGGCCAGCAGCAGGCCGCCGGAGGTCTGGGCGTCGGCGAGCAGCAGCAGGTCGTCGGCGGGCACCGCGCCGAAGTCGGCATGCGGGGTCACCCAGTCCAGGTTGCGGCGGCTGCCGCCGGGCAGGTAGCCGGCCTGCAGCGCCGCCCGGGCGCCGTCGATCAGCGGGACCGCGGCGTGATCGACCACGGCCGTGACCCCGCTGGCCCGGGCCAGCTTGAACAGGTGACCGAGCAGCCCGAAGCCGGTCACGTCGGTGGCGCAGGTGATCCCGCGTTCCAGCGCGAGCCGGCTGGCCGCCCGGTTCAGCGTCGTCATGACCTCGATCGCCGCGGCGGATACCTCGCCGGTGGCCTTGTGCCAGGCGTTCAGCACCCCGGTCCCCAGTGGCTTGGTCAGCGACAGCGGCACGCCGGGGCGGCCCGCGTCGATGCGCAGCAGGGCGGCCGGGTCGGCCAGGCCGGTGACGGCCATGCCGTACTTGGGCTCGGGGTCGTCGATGCTGTGCCCGCCGGCCACGTGGCAGCCGGCCGCGCTGGCAACGTCCAGGCCGCCGCGCAGCACCTCGGCGGCCAGGTCGGCGCTGAGCACCTCGCGCGGCCAGCCCAGCAGGTTGACCGCCACCAGGGGCTCGCCGCCGACGGCGTACACGTCGGACAGCGCGTTGGCGGCGGCGATCTGGCCGAAGGTGTAGGCGTCGTCGACCACGGGGGTGAAGAAGTCGGCGGTCGCCACCACCGCGCGGCCGGCGCTGATCCGGACCACCGCCGCGTCGTCCCCGTTCTCGACCCCGATGAGCAGGTCGGGGCTGGGCTGGCCGGGGATGAGCCGGGCCACGGCCTCCTCGAGCTCGCCGGGCGGGATCTTGCAGGCGCAGCCGCCGCCGTGCGCGTACTGCGTCAGCCGGGCGCTTGTGCCGGTAGCCATCCCTGAACTCTAATGAAGGCCAGGCTCAGGGGAGGTAGCGGTGACCGAGCAGGTGCTGGAGCAGCGGGCGGCGCTGGAGGAGGCGGCCGCGGGCAAGACAATCTGCGACGCGCTGGCGGCCGCGGCGGACAGCTGGCCGGAGCTGCCTGCCTACTCCGACCGGGACGGCGGGCCGGGCAGCGGGTGGCAGACCATCACCTGGGCCCGGACCAGGGAGCTGGCCAGGGAGCTGGCGGCCGGGTTCGTCGAGCTGGGGCTGCAGCCGGGGGACCGGGTGGCGCTGATGCTGCCCAACCGGGTCGAGCACGTGCTGGCCGACCAGGCGGCGCTGCAGGCCGGGGCGGTGCCGGTCACTTTCTACCCGACCCTGGCTCCCGACCAGGTCGGCTACATAGCGGCGGACTGCGACGCGCGCATCGCCGTGCTGGAGGGCGCGGCCGAGCTGGCCCGCTGGCAGCCGGTGCTGGACCAGGTGCCGGGACTGCGGCACGTGATCGTCCGTGACCCGCAGGCCTGCCCGGCGGGCGCGCCCTACCGCAGCTGGGCGGACTTCGCCGCGCTCGGCGCGGCGCGCAGCGCGGGGCTAGCCGCCGAGGTGAGCGCCCGGGCCGCGGCGGTCGCGCCGTCGGACCCGGCCACCCTGCTGTATACCTCCGGGACCACCGGCATGCCCAAGGGGGTCGTGGTCACCCACGCCAGCGTCATGTACGAGCTGGCCGGGGTGACCGCGTCCGGTACCGCCCGGCCGCACACCCGGTGGGTGTCCTACCTGCCGCTGGCCCACATCGCCGAGCGGATGTTCACCCTGTACCTGGCCATCTACAACGGCTGGCACGTGCACTTCTGCCACAGTGCGGCCACCGAGCTGGTCGGCACCGTCGCGGAGGTGCAGCCGACCGCGTTCTTCGGCGTGCCCCGGGTGTGGGAGAAGATCCAGGCCGGGCTGCAGGCCCTGCTGGCGGCCGAGGCCGACGAGGGCAGGCGCGCCGCGACCGCCGCGGCCATGGACGCCGGCCTGCGGTATGTGCGCAGCTGCCAGTACGGCCAGGCCACCACGCCGGAGCTGGCCGCTGAGTTCGCCGTGGCCGAGGAGCAGGTGCTGCGGCCCATCCGGTCGCTGCTGGGCCTGGCCGAGTGCGAGATCACCGTCAGCGCCGCCGCGCCGCTGCCGCCCGAGGTCGGCGCCTTCTTCGCGGGCCTGGGCCTGCGCATCCTGGATGTGTACGGGATGACTGAGACAGCCGGCGCGTTCACGGCCAACACCCTGGAGAACTTCAAGCTCGGCACGGTCGGCCAGCCGGTGCCCGGCCATGAGGTCGCGATCGCGGCGGACGGCGAGATCCTGACCCGCGGGCCGCTGAACACGCCCGGCTACGTGAACCTGCCCGAGCAGACCGAGGCGCTGCTCGACGCCGACGGCTGGCTGCACACCGGCGACATCGGCACCCTCGACGACGACGGCTTCCTGTCGGTGATTGACCGCAAGAAGGAGCTGATCATCACCGCGGGCGGGGAGAACATCGCCCCGGCCGGGATCGAGAACCTGCTGGTGGCGCACCCGCTGGTCGGCCAGGCGCTGGCCTACGGGGACCGCCGCCCGTACGTGGTGGCGGTCCTCACCCTGGACGGCGACGTGGCGCCGGCCTGGGCCCGCGCCCGCGGCATCGAGGCCGGGTCGCTGGCCGAGCTGGCCGGGCACCCGGACGTGCTGGCGGCTGTCGGCGAGGCGGTGGCGGCGGCCAACACCCGGCTGGCCCGGGTGCAGCAGGTCAAGGCCTGGCGCCTGCTGCCGGTGGAGTGGACGGCCGAGAGCGAGGAGCTGACCCCCACGCTGAAGCTCAAGCGGCGGGTCGTGCACGCCAAGTACGCCGACACCATCGACGCGCTGTACGCGGGCGGCTGAGGTCCGGCTCAGCCGGTCAGCGCGGGCTGCCGCAGCCGGGCGCGGATCGTGACGGAGTCGGCGTTGTACTCGCGCCGGGCGCCGGGCCAGTGGCGGCCGGCGATGGCCAGCATCCGGGTGTTGCCCGGCAGCACGTCCATGACCAGCTCGTCGGTGCCGCGCCCGGCGGCCCGCTCGGCCAGCGCGGTCATCAGCGCCGACCCGACACCGTGGCCCTGCCACTCGTCGGCCACGACCACGCCCATGTCGCTGATGCGGCTGCCGTCGTCGGCGGTGCGGTCGGCCGCCATGCCGTGCCCGATCACCGCGCCGCCGCTGTCGGTGGCGATCAGCACGTCGGTCCGGCCGCGGGCCCCGGTCAGCGCGCGCAGCAGGCTCGAGCTCGGCCGGGCCACGCTGGCGAAAAAGCGCAGGAACTGGGTCCGCACCGACAGCCCGGCGATGAAGTCGCTGATCCGCCCGGCGTCGGCGGGCGAGGCCGGGGCCACCCGGAACTTCTGAGTCTGATTCACAGACTCAGCATGGCCGGGGGTTGCTAAGTCTGTCAAGCAGATTTAGCTTGTCAGGATGACAGCTAGCTGGGCGCTGGAGTACGACACGCAGGACTGCACGATCGGCGCGGCCCTGGCGATTGTCGGCGAGAAGTGGACGTTCCTGGTGCTGCGTGAGGCCTTCAACGGCATCCGGCGGTTCGGCGACATGCAGCGCCGCACCGGCGCGCCGCGCCAGGTGCTCACCGAGCGGCTCGCGCACCTGGTCGAGGCCGGGATCCTGCGCAAGATGCCCTACCAGGAGCCAGGCCAGCGGGCCCGCAGCGAGTACCGGCTGACCGAGCGCGGCCTTGACCTGTTCCCGGTGATCGCCGCGCTGCTGGAGTGGGGCAACAAGCACGCGGCCGGGTCCGGCGGCCCGATCGTGGCGCTGACGCACCGGGACTGCGGCGAGCCGGTGCACCTGCAGCTGACCTGCGCCGCCGGCCATCCGGTGGAGTCAGCCCGGCAGGTGACCCCGGTGCCGGGGCCCGGGGCCCGCCGGATCGCCTGACCCGGCGGGCCGGCGGGCCGGTAGGGTGTCTGCGCCTGGAGGCGTCAGGGTGCCTGGTGGCCCCCCCGGTCTTCAAAACCGGCGGACGACGCGCAGCGCCGTCGGCGGGTTCGATTCCCGTCCGCCTCCGCCAGGCGTCTGACCTGCGATGACTACAGATCCCCCGTGTCGCGAGCGCTGCGGTGATCCCGGTTTCATGATCACGATGTCAGATTGTTGTCAGACCGCAGTCAGGTGACGCGCCACCTTGGCCGCCTCGGTGTCATGCGTCTCGCGGGACGTGTGCAGGTAGTCGCCATCGGTTAGTGACGGGTCCTCGTGGCCCATCCACCGCTGCCGCACGGTCACGGGAACGCCGGCATCGCGCCAGATGGTGTTTGCCGTGTGCCGCGCCTCATGCAGTTTGATCACTGGCAGGCCGGCCGCCGTCGCGAGCACGCGGAAGCGCTCGCTCAGTCGCCACGGCGGCGGCTGGGCGCCGAGCTCGTCAGTGACGACAAGGCCCGTGTCATGCCAGCGGTCGCCGGCCGCCAGCCGGTCTGCCCTCTGGCGCGTCCGGTTCCGCTTCAGCGCAGCGGGAAGGCCAGGATCTGCGGCGAGCGGAATCATGCGATCACCCGCACGGCTCTTCGGCCTGCCGGTCACCACGGTTGCGCCGACCTGGACCGCGTTGTGCCGGACGTACAGTGCGCCGTCCACGATCTCGTCATCGGGCAGCGCGGAGATCTCGCCGCGGCGCATCGCGAGCCTGAGCGCCAGCCTGAATGCGATGGCCAGCCGCGGCTCATGCTGTTCCGCGTAGGCCAGGAACGCCTCAACCTGCTCCTTTGTCCAGACGTTCGCCTCAGTTGCCTCGGGGCTCTCCAACTCGATCCCGACGCACGGGTTGTAGGTGATCATGCGGCGCTTGACTGCCGTGTTCAGCATCGCCCGTACGACCGCGAAGACGTGGTTGACGGTGCGGGCGCTGACCCGGCCGTCCGGGCCGCGTCGGTTGATGACCGGCCGCAGCTCGCCACTGCGGATACGCCCGAGCATGCTTTCGATGTGCTCGGCGCGCAGCTCGGCGAGCGGAATCCGGCCTAGCGCGGGCTTGATATAGGAAGCGATGATCAGCCGGTAACCCTCGCGGGTGCTCGGCTTCAGCTTGACCTTGCCGGCGAGCCACGCTGGCGCCCACTCGGCCACCGTAATGCGCCTGTCAGCCAGCGAGCGCGTCATGCCGGCGCGAACGTCGCCGACCTCCTTGGCCAGCGCGGCCTCAGCTTCGGCGCGGGTACGCAGTCCCTGCCGCCTGAGTTGTTCCCATTTGCCGGGGCCGGTCTTGCGGATGCTGACGACAAACCCCCACTTCTTATGGCCGCGGTCGGCCCACTGCGGGCAGTCTGACCAGTATTCGTCGCGGCCGGTGGCCGGGTTGCGGCGCTTGCCGCGCTTGTACGGCTTGCGGGTCTGCGGGTCGCGGCACGCGCAATGCGGGTAGATCGATCCTTGCACTTGGGGGCTCCTTCGGTGCTAGCGGAACAGTCGGCGGGCGAGTCTCGAGCTGGCCCTGCCGTAGACGCGCCGGGCAACCCGGCGGCCGATCCGGCCGCGGCGGATGGCCCGGGCGTCGTTGTAGATCTTCAGCGCGTCATAGATCTGGGACTCGGTGCTGCGGCGCCGGCGGCTCATGACGCGCTCGCTGCGGTGATCTCGGCCATGCGCTCGGCCCATGTCCGGTAGCCCGCTGCCGGGTGCTTCGCGAGCTGCCCGCGCAGGTAGGCGACTGACCATGGCACGTCGGGCCACGGGTCGGCGCCGAGGATGCCGCGCAGCATCACAGCGGCGTGGCCGGCGCGCTCGGTCAGGATGGCGTCACGGGTTGCCTGATCGCCCGTAGTGGCCGCGTGGGGGATGTCGAGTGCTTCGAGCACGGCGCGCAGCGCTTCGGTTGCCTGCGCTCCGTCCAGCGGCCTGCTGGCGCTGCGGGCGGGTGAGGGGGTTGTCTGCACGATGACCTCCTTGGGGGTCGGAAGGTGTTCCTTGTAGAAGCATAGAACTGCGTAGAAATCTATGTAACTGCTAGGGCTCGGGTCGTGGCTGATCGCAGGCCGGTGATATCAGGTGTCATCACGCGGGCAAGATCCGTCCGCCGGCCGCTCGGGCTCGCCGAGTGGCCGGCCGCCGCGCCGGTCAGCGCCGAAGATCTCGACCTCGGCCAGGGTCCGCGGGTAGGCCAGGCCGCGCCGCAGTTTCCGGTCACGGCGGGCTCGGCGCTCATCGGCGAGAGCGCGCTTGACCGGTGCCATCCGGACGGCCAGCGCGGCCAGGTCGGCCCGGAACCGGCGAGTCCGCTCGCAGGCTTCAGCGTCAGGGCAGTGATCGCCGTGCGGGCACGGTGCCGGCCCGGGCGCGGTCACTGGCCGTCCTCGCTGCCGGTCCTGGCCGCCTGCTGGCGCCGCAGATCGTCTATGACGGCGACGAGCATCACGCGACCGGTCGACACTGCCCCGGCATCACGGCCGCCGGCGGCCTGCGCGGCCCGGACCTCGGACATGATCAGGGCCCGGTGCGCGACGCGCTCCAGGGGAGTCATCGCGGCCACGGCCCGCACGTAGAACGCGGCCAGCAGCGACCCGTCAGGCAGGCCGCCGCCATCGAAGCTGGTCACGTTTCCCTCCGGTCCATCTCGTCCAGCAGGAGCAGCAGCCCGCGGACAGCCGGATCGTCGGCCGGGTCGGGGCGCTCCAGCGCGATCAGCTTGTCGGTGACGATGCCCAGGCAGATCGCCATGCCCTTGGCCCGGGTCACGTCGCCTTCGCTCGCGTGCTTGCGCGCCAGACGGCGGTACAGTGCCGCGTCGGCCAGCAGGTCCGCGCTGAGCTTCGCCCGGATGGCGGACGGGTCGGCCGCCTTTTTGCTGGCAGCACCGGGACGAGTCCAGCCCGGCTCAATCCCCGCGTCTTTGATGATCTTCCGGACTGATCCGGTGCTGATTCCGGCCTGACCAGCGGCTTCACGGCATCCGGCTCCGTCCTGGACGAGCTGGACTACCTGGTTGCGCTGTGCCTCCGTGATGGCCATATGTCCGATTTTCGGCTGCCCGCTGGCATGTGCAGCGCGGTGTGCAGTCCGGTGTGCAGTCGTCATGCCGCGTGTCCGGTGACGAGCCCGACCGCGTACCGGTGCGAGCACGGGCCGCCGTACTGGCCGCTCGGGCAGGAGCAGGACCAGTCCCCGCCTGCTGTGCGCTGTACCCGGTACAGGTCGTTGTCGCCCTGGACGCTGGCCAGCACCCGGCCGTCATCGTCGGCCCGGCGTACGACCACGGCACCGAGGACGAGTAGCCGCTTCGCCTTGTCGGCGGAGGATTCCCGGTGCGGCGGCTCGGGCGGCATCGTCGTGGCCGTGCGCGGCGCTGTACGGACCGTAGGCGCGTAGAACTCGCGCGGGGATGTCGTCACCCGCGGGGACGGCTGCCCGGCTGCCGGGGGTGGCGTCCCGCTGCGGGTGCCGCGCCAGGTGAGGATGCGCCGTGCCCTGCCTTCGGCATGCGTCGTCTGAACGTC
>DASUBV010000146.1:0-8870 GCA_035763085.1 Streptosporangiaceae bacterium
GCGGCCGGCCGCTGGCTGGGGACCGGCCGGGGGATGCGGGCCAGCCGGGGGCTGCGGGCTGGGCGCGTTGACGCTCATGTCTTTACCCTAGGCGGCTCCCGCGACAGCACCCGCGGCGCAGCCCCCGGTCGGACGAGCCGCGCAGGCCCGTGCCGCTGCATCCCTGCCGCTGTGTCATGCAGGCAGCCGGGAAGCGACCAGAAACCGGCCGCGGGGCCCGGCGGAAGCCCGGTGAGGGCGACAGCGAGGCCCGCGAGCCTATTTCATCTCTGGCGGACTGATAGCGGCCCGGCCGTGCGCTGACGTCACGGCACGGCGCTGCCACCCGGACCCAGGTAGGCCTTAGCTTCCCGGCGGAACTCGGCCTCCCCGGCCGCATCGCTGCCCAGGTGCCAGTGGTAACGGGCGTCAATGTTGAACCAGACGAAACCGAGAATTCCTGGTTCATTTTCCGCGCTGGAGAACAGGTTCGCCAGCTGGCCCGGCTGCGCGCTGCCGGGGGCGACGGCAGTCTCGGCGATGAGGATCGGGTCGCTCGTGAGCTTCCGGATGTCCCTGATGGTGGCGCCGAAGGTGGAGTTGAAGGTATCGGCCGGGTGGATATAGTGACCGTCAATCCCCACCCAGTTCACGTACGCATTCCCCGGCCACCAGGTCCTGAGCGGGGAGATTCCCGGGCCTCCGCGGTTGACCGTCCACACCCAGACCACATTCCGGGCTCCGACCTTCGTGAACTGCCGGTGGATTGTCCGCCATGCCCTCACGAAGGTCGCGCCGCTCGTGTGCTTGTAGCCCCACGGGTACCAGTCACCGTTCATCTCATGACCGAAGCTGATGGCGATGGTGTGCTTGAACCTCTTGACGGCCCGGGCGTACCGGCGGAGGTACTTGTTGTAATCCCCGTGTGCTATGGACGAAACGCTGACGAGCCGGGGATTAATCTGAATCAGCGGCAGCGCGTGCAGGTGGATGGTCTGGCAGGCGGCGAGCTCGTTGAACGGCTTACCCCAGGGCACAAAATAGGGAATGATGTTCGGCGCCGCGCCAGCACGGTCCACGAAGGTGTGGTAAGCGTCTAGCTTGTACGGATAATTCTCGGTAATAGCGCCGAGGTAATGACCCGTGTGCAGCGTGACCCGGCCGCAGTTCTTGCCGCCGTTAGTGATCTCGGCAGTACCAGACGCAGCCTGGGCCGGCCCGGAGGGCGCAGCCGCCACGTGCACCGGCACCTTCGCGCCGTGGTCCTGGATGAACGCCCAGCCCACCGCTAGCGCGATGATGCCGATGACAAAACCGCCGATAATCCGGCCGATCTTCACAGGAAGTCCCTTTCTGCCGGCTGGCTCGGTGACGGCTGGCGCCCGGCCCGGGGGTTAATCCCGACCTCCACCTTCTTGACGCGGGTCACCCAGCCCTGCTTCATGCAGGTACAGATGCCGTAAATGCGCAGCGGACGCAGCACGAACAAGATCCACGCGGTGATGAAAGGCGAGTACAGGAACGAGTAGAACCGGCCCCAGAAACCCTCATCGCTGCGCACGACCGAGAAGATCCGCAGCGCCATGCCGTATGACCATGCCGCGGAGGCGATCAGCATGGAGATGGTGTAGGCACGTGACATCGGCCAGAGCGTTGCCGCGCTCAGCAGCACGGCGGTGGAGGCGAAGAAGGTCCACAGGCTGATGACCGTGAACCACCAACTCCAGCTCCAGACCTTCAGGTAGCGAAGCCGCCAGAACGTGCGGATGGTCGAGCCCCGCATCCAGCGGATCCACTGCCGGAAATGATGACCCAGCTTCTCCGGGTACATGGTGAGCTGAATAGCCGTGGGCTGCTGGACAGCCAGGCCGCGGCCCCGGGCGAAAAGCGTGAGAGCGGCGTCGTCGCCGAGATGCACCGGGTTCCCGAAGAACGTCTCGTAGAGGTAGGCATCCAGGTTGTCCTGGACGACCGGGGCCCGGTAGAGCGCATAGGTGCCGCGGTTCACCAGCACGTCGCCCATGACCGACTGAGCGCTGCAGCTGAGCAGCTGCCAGATGAGCGAGCGGGTGCCGCTCATCCGGGTCAGCCAGTTCTTGTGGTGGTTGTAGGCGAGTTCCAGGCCGGCCACCGACTGAACCTTGCGCCGGGCGAACGGCTTGAGGCCCTCGTCGATGGCGTGCCGCTCCAGTGCGGTGTCCGAGTCCAGCGTGACCAGGATGTCTGCCCGGTAGGCGGCGAACGTGCGCGCCTGCGCTTCCTTCTTCCCGGCGTTCTCCTGCCGGATCCAGGTCAGCCTGCAGCCGGCCGGATGATACCGGTGCCAGTAGTCCCAGACCTCACGGTAGTCCACCGCGGAGCCGTCATCGACGACCTCGACATGGTTGGGCAGCCTGGTCTGCGTGAACAGGGCATACAGGGCCCGGTCCAGGAGGGCCGGATCCTCGTTGTAGACCGGGATGTTGACCACCACGTACAGCCGGTCCAGCAGGGCCTGCTCCCGGCGCGTGACCTTGTAGGGGCGCTCCCGCCAGGAGATGACCCACTGGATGGCTGAGAGTATGAAGGCGACGGCCCAGATACCCATCAGCAGCCGGTCATCGCGGTAGATGGCGATGAAGTCGCCGTGCCGGAAGGTCGCCACGAGGAGAATGTCGGCCAGCAGGATCCACAGTACCGGGCGGGCTAGGTTGACCTTGACCTCGGGAATGTCATAAACATGACTCAGAGTTCCTCGAGGTCTTTCCCTCTCCGCCACAACAGGCGGATCAGCAGGGTAATAACCGCCGTGCCTATACCGGTTATCAAGAACATGGCCGTCATGGCGCCAAGAAAAGGATTCATCGTCCAGTTCCCAATCTGCGCCGCCGGTCCTGTTCTCCGGCCCGGACGGCGCCCAGCGGGCTGTCACTTGGCGGACCCGCGATGCTTCAGCAATCGCCAGATCTGATAGTCCCCGGATACCCCATGACCGAACGGCACAGTCGCCACTAGTTTGTAATGCCTTTCTTTGCGCATTTCGCGGACCAGCTGCGCGTCCAGGTCTGGCGTATTCCTGAAGTTCAGGACTACTAGTGAGAAGTAGTGATTCCGTATCGCGTTCACATAGGGAGCCTGATTCCCTTTCTCGTTCCGGATGCTGCCGGAGGGGGTGGTGATGGCGGTCGTGCTCGACCACTGGCGCCAGGACGTGCCCGGCAGGTAGTACTCCTCCACGGAGGGGTTCTCGGCCAGGAAGCGGCCGCTGTTGGCGGTCAGCGGCCGGAGCCTGGCGATCAGCGCCGCGGATCCTGGCCAGTCGGTCATCTCCGTCGTCTGCGTCGCGCCGAGGTAGCCACTGGCCGCGAGCAGCGCGCAGATGCCGGTCCCGACCGCCGCGCGAGCCACCCGGGTGCGAGAGCGCGTCAGGCGGCTGAGCGCGAACCCGGCGGCCGCGCAGGCGAACCACGCACCGAGATCCACGTGCTTGTCGAGCGACACCAGTGTGTGGATCCGGGCTTGCTCAATGGGCGCCAGCAGCACCGCCGCCGCCAGGACCGGGACGGCCGGCCGCCCGAGGAACCGGGAGCGGCCGAAGTAGCTGAGCATCACGCCGACCAGGGCGACGGCCGTCAGCAGGCCGACCCACTGCGCGGCGCTCGTCAGCACGCTGAGCACCGAGTTGACGCCCTGCGCCCGGGACAGCGTCGTATCGGACAGGCCGATGCGGTACTCGCTCCCCGTCACGGCGGCCAGCACGACGATCACCACCGTGACGTGCACCAGGATCATCCCGCCGCGGGTCAGCGCCCGCCTCATGCCAGGGGCTGGCCGGGCCGCCATGATGGCCAGCACAATGATCACCGGGTCATACAGGATGGTGGCGTAGGTGGTGATGTTGGCCAGCAGCAAGGCTGTTCCGGACAGGAACATCCAGCCGGCCGAGTCCTCGTCGTATCTCCCGCGGACAGCACACCAGGCAGCCAGCGCCATCAGGAACAGCGCCATGGCGTCATAGGTCGCCAGGCTGCCGAGCAGCTGAGTCGGCCCCAGCAGCGCGAAGAGCGCCGCGGCCAGAATGGCGGAGCGGCGGCCGAACAGCCGGGCTGTCAGCCCCCACAGCAGGGACGTGGCTCCGAGCATGAACAGCAGGGACAGCAGCCGCGCGGCGGCAAGGCCGCCGACGCTGTCAGCAAGCGCGGCGATCGGCGGGTAGGAGACAGGCGCGCCTGAGAAGTAGGTGCTGAACGCCGGGATCTTCGTCCCGTCAAAGAAGTGGGAGAGCTCCAGGTGCCCGGCCCACAGGTAGAGCCCCTCATCCTGGAACGCGGTGCTTGCCCAGATGAGCCGGCCGGTGAGCACGGCTTGGGCAACCAGGACCAGAAGCAGTGGCCAGCGGCCGGTGCGCCAGTTCAGCTGGGGCGGCGTCTCGTCCGGCTCGTCGGGTGGAAGCCACGGCTCGGCCAGCCGCAGCAGCATGTCAATGCCGGTTCGCTGACGATCCTCAAGCCGCGCGTGCGCGCCGCCTTCCAGCAGTGCCACGCCAAGGTCTCCCGTCCGGTTCCTGCTCCCCTAGCCCCCCCAGCGAGACAGAATACCAACCTTAATGACTATTTTATTACCAAGCGCATTTAATCTCACATAGCGTCATTAATATGACGCAATGTAAGCATAGTTTTCCAACTGAGATTACAGGGATTATTTCCGCGCGTTGGGGAGAACCTGTTTCAGAATCTCGCAAAGCTGAATGCACAGAACGCCCGGCAGCCGCATTCTGCCAGGAGAACTTGTTTCAATTCTCCGCGCCGGCAGCTGGTCAGAAGGCCCGGTAGTCGCGGACCGGCATCCGGGGGCCGCGCCGGGGCGGCCGGATGCCGCTCAGCTCGATCAGCCGGGCGGCCCGGTGCCGGTGACCGGCATACGGCGCCAGGAGCTCCAGCATCCCGTCGTCATCGACCTTGCGCCCGGCCAGGGCCCAGCCGACCGCTGCGGGGAGGTTGTAGTCGCCGACGCTCACCGCGTCAGCGTCCCCGCAGGCGCGCTGCCGGACCTCAGCCGATGTCCACGGACCGATGCCGGGCAGCGACTGCAGCCCGCGGTCAGCCTGCTCCGGCGGCAGGGCCGTGACCTGCTCTAGCCGGCTGGCCAGCCGGGCCGCGCCGCGGATGCTGGCCGCGCGCACGCCCTCGACCCCGGCCCGGTGCCAGTCCCAGGACGGGACGGCGGCCCACACGGCCGCGGGCGGGCAGACGCGCATGCCGGCCGGCGCCGGGCCCGGCGCCGGGAGCCCGAAGCGGCGCAGCAGCAGCCGCCAGGCCCGGAAGGCCTCCAGGCCGACCACCTTCTGCTCCAGGACCGCCGGGACCAGCGCCTCCAGGAGCCGGCCCGACCGGCCGATCCGCAGCCCGGCAAAGCGCACCGCCAGGTCGCGCAGCAGCGGGTGGCCGGGCCGGAACGTCTCCGGCTGGTCCGCCGCGCCGAGCAGGCCCGGCAGCGACTCCAGCAGCCAGCTCGCGCCTGGCCCCCAGGCCAGTGCCGTGACCGGGGTGGCGCCCGGCTCGGCCGGGCCGGCTGTGACCCGCAGCGTGCCGGGCCCGTCCGGGGTCAGCGACGTCCGCCAGACGGCTCCCGACGGCTCGGCCCGGAAGGCCGGGTCTCCGCTCCCCCGCCGGTGCACGCCCAGCACCAGCCCGATGTCCACCGCGAACGGCGCGATCCAGTCGCGGCGCGCGGCCGCACCCGTGCCGCCGGGGTCCCCGGTCTCGCGGGCCTGGCCTGCCGGGGACATGGCGGTGCCGTCAGGCGTCAGTGGAGAACCGGATCGCCGTCGGGCTGAGCCGCACGCCCGGCCAGACTCGCGCTCCGCAGCGCAGCTCGTTCCCGGCCATGATCTCCGCGCCGTCGCCGATGACCGCGCCGTCCAGGGTGACGCCCGGCCCGACTCGCGCAGCCACGCCGACGATGCTGGCCGACACCGCCGCGCCCGCCGCCACGCTGGCCCCGTCCATCAGGACGCTCCCGTCGACGCGGGCGCCGGCCTCGATCGCGCAGCCGGCCCCCACGACGGTCCCGCCGGTGACCGTGGCCGCCGGGTCGACCCGCGCGCCCGGCAGGGTCAGCACCTCACCGCAGCGGCCGGGCAGGGCGGCGGAGGACAGCTCGCCGCGGACGAGGTCACGCGAGCCCTGCACGAACGCCTCCGGGGTGCCGACATCAAGCCAGTAAGCCGTCTCGGCGTAGCCCATGACCACCTCGCCGGCCGCGATCAGCGCCGGGAAGGTCTGCCGCTCGACCGACACCACGGTCCCGGCCGGTATCTGGTCGATGACCCGCCGCCGGAAGACGTAGCACCCGGCGTTGACGCGGTTGGTGGGCGGATCGGGCGTCTTCTCCAGGAAAGCCGTCACCCGGCCGTCGTCGTCGGTCGGCACGCAGCCGAACCGGGACGGGTCCGGTACCTCCTCCAGGTGCAGCGTGACCGCCGCCTCGGCCTTGGAGTGCATGTCCAGCTGCGCCGACAGGTCGTGCCCGGACAGCAGGTCGCCGTTGAGCACCACGACCGGGTCCTCGGGGCCGGAGCGCAGCCCGGCTGCCGCATTCCGGATCGCGCCGCCGGTGTCCAGCGGGACTTCCTCCTGCACGTAGTCCAGTTCCAGGCCGAGCCCGGACCCGTCGCCGAACGCCTCGGCGAACAGCTCGGCCCGGAAACAGGTGGCCAGCACGACCCGGGTAATGCCGGAGGCAGCGGCCCTGGCGAGCTGGTGAGCCAGGAACGGCACCCCGGCGCACGGCACCAGTTGCTTGGGCCGGTCCACGGTCAGCGGGCGCAGCCGGGTGCCCTGCCCGCCCACCAGCATGATGGCCTCCAGCGCCGGCCGCTGGCTCCGGCCGCGCCCGGGCAGCGGCCGGCCCGGCTGCGCACCGGTCCGCGGCTGGCCTGCTAGCGAGTTATCCGGATCTGGCCTGCTGTGACCGGGAATGGGCCGCTCCCGGGCGGGCGATCCGCCCCTCGCCGCTTCGCTGCGCATGCGGCGAGGTTACTCGTCGCGCTGGGCTGCTGCACGCTCGTAGCTGGTCATATGGGCTTCAGCCGAGGCCGCCCAGGTGAACTCGCGCGCCCGGGCGTGTCCGGCGCCGCCGAGCGCCGTACGCCGAGCGGGGTCCTCCAGCAGCGCCCGCAGCGCCGCGGTGATAGCGGCGGCATCGGGCTCGGTGTAGGCCACCGCGTCGCCGCCGACCTCCGGCAGTGAGGTCCGGTGGGTGGTCAGCACCGGGGCGCCGCAGGCCATCGCCTCCAGCACCGGCAGCCCGAAGCCCTCGCCGATGCTCGGGAAGGCCACTACCAGCGCGCCGCCGAAGTAGCCAGACAGGTCGGTGAAGTGCAGGTAGCCCGGCCGGACCAGGCGCAGGTGAGCGGGCACGGCGGCGACCGCGTCGTCCACCTCGTCGCTCCAGCCGCTGCCGCCGGCCAGCACCAGGGCGGGCGGCTCGCGCATGTCGGCCACCGCCGCAGCCCAGCCGGCGATCAGCGCCGGCACGTTCTTGCGGGGCTCCAGGGTGCCCAGGTAGGCCACGTACGGCTGCCCGTGCAGGCCGAGCCGGCTGCCGACCTGGAGCAGCTCCTGCTCATCCGGACGGCGGAACATCTCGTGGTCAACGCCGTGGTAGGCGACGTCGATATTGGTCGGATCGCTGCCCAGGACGCGCACGAGCTCGTCCCTGGTGGCCTTGGAGGGCACGATCAGCCGGGTCGCGCGGCGCGCCGAGGTCCGGATGGCCGCCTTGAAGAAGGTCGCCGTGAGCGGGCTGTGCGCGTCCGGCTCGGTGAAGAAGGTCAGGTCATGGACGGTGACGACAGTCGGGACCCCGGGCCGCAGCGGCATCGAGTAGTGCGGCGCGTGGATCACGTCTGCGGCCACCTGCTGAGCGACCAGCGGCAGGCCGCTCTGCTCCCAGGCCAGCCGGGCAGGGCGGTGCGCGATCGCCGGGGGCGCCGCCACGATCCGGGCGCCGGGCACCAGCCGTCCGTATCGTTCCTCGTCGGCCCGCTGGCAGGCCACCGCCAGGTCGGCCCCGGCCGCCCCCAGGGCGCAGACAAGTCCGTCGACGTACCGGCCGTGCGCACCGCGGTCCGCGGGTACCGCGGTCGCGTCAACGAGAACACGAGGTGCCACGACCAGTCCGGCTCCTTTCGCGTCGGCCCCACCACAGTCACGGGAGTCACTCTGCCTGTCCCGTAGTTCCGAGCGTACGCCCTCACCGGCGTCCCCGCGCCCGCCCGGCCAGGCGTGGCGGTGCTGGTAACCCGCGTGTAACACGCCGTCGACGCCGCAGGCTCCTGACGTCACTCACGCGGCCGGCCAGGTTACGGCGAGCAACCAGCGGCCCGGCTCAGCCGCCGCGGGGCCCGCCCCCGCCCGCCCCCGCCGGAAGTGGTCCCGGCCGTCCCGCCGGAGCCGGCTCCGCCCGCGGCGGGCGCCCGCCAGCATGGCTGCCTGCCTCGCGCGCCCGCGGCCGGTTTCGCTGGGCCTCGCGCCGGCACCCGCCGGCGCGGCAGGCGCATTGCGGCGTGCGGCCACACCAGCGCAGCGGGCAGGATCCCAGAGCGAAACGTACCGGGAGAACGCCGGCGTCCAGCCCGCCGTCAGCAGGACGGGACCGCCTTGCCCTGCCGGATCGCGCCGAGCGCATGGATGGCACCGTCCAGGGTGCTCACCCTGATCACCCGCAGCCCCCTGGGCACGGACCCGCTGACGTCTGTGCAGTTGGCTGCCGGGGCCAGGAAGACGGTCGCCCCGGCCGCCCGCGCCCCCGCCATCTTCTGCTGGATGCCGCCGATCGGGTCGACCTTGCCGTTCACCTCGATCTCGCCGGTGCCGGCGATGAACTTCCCGGCGGTCAGGTTGTCGCGG
>DASUBV010000147.1:0-29172 GCA_035763085.1 Streptosporangiaceae bacterium
GGAGAACACCAGCCGGTACCAGTCCGTGCTGGCCGCGAAGGCGTCGAAGTTCGCTTCCTGCCCCGGGCGGTACAGGAAGATGTAGCGGATGTCGTCGGCGGACAGGATGCGCGCCGACTGGCAGTCCGCCGGGTACAGCAGTACCTGCCGCGAGTCCAGCAGCGGCTGACGCCCGGCCGTCGGCAGTGACCGCGGGTGGATGATCTTGGCCAGCGGATAGGACTGGAGGCCGGTGTAGCCGCCCATGGCCAGCACCGCGCGGTTGGTGAGGCCGCGATTCAGGTTCGGCGTGGAGACGATGTTGCCGCCGGTGTTGTGCTCCCGCAGCCAGGCACCAGCGGCCGCTACCCCTGGCAGCAGCACCTCGCGGGAGGAGTCGCTGTCGTTGACCATGTTGTTGGACGCCTGCACCACGCATGCTCCCAGGACCGCCGCGGCGGCCGCGACGGCCAGGACCGGCCGGGCGGCCGCCCGCCAGGATCTCGCGGAACGAACAGGCGCCGGGTTAACCGTCGCAGGACGGGCTGGTCGCCCCGCCGCGCCGGGGTCAGCGGCTGCGCCGGGGTCAGCGGCTGCGCCGGGGTTAGTGGGCCCACCGGGGTTAGTGGCTGTGCCGGGGTTAGTGGCTGCGCGGGGGTCAGAGGCTGTGCCGGGGTTAGTGGCTGCGCGGGGGTCAGTGGCTGCGCCGGGATCAGCGGGCCCGGCCGGCCCGGCTCCGCTGACCCGGGTGGTGACCGTCGCAATAGCTCCCGCCTCATGCGCGGCGGCGGCTGAGTCGGCGCCTGCATCGTCGGCGTCGCTGGCGGCCGGGGTGGCCAGCAGGGTGCCAGGGAGCCGGGCGCTGACCGTCACCGCGCCCGCCGGTGCCGCGATATCCGTCACCGCGCCCGCCGGTGCCGCGCCGTCCAGTGCCGCGTCGGCCGGTGTCGCGCTATCCAGTGCCACGTCGGCCAGCGCCGCGCTGGCCGGCTGCGCGGCCGCGCGGCGGGCCAGCCAGAGCCGGAGCAGCGACTGCAGGAGCACGCCCAGGCCGAGGGCGGCCAGGATGGTCAGCGGCGCGCCGACGTCACGCTCGTACCGCTGCGGGAACCCGTCGATAGTGGTGCGGCTGCCGGCGTACATGACCGCGGCCCAGATCAGGACGGTCAGCGCGCTGGCCATCTGGCCTGGCTGGCGCAGTCGCCGCCGGATCACCATCACCAGCAGCAGGGCGAAGCCGAAAACGCCGATCCAGACGATCGGTGCGCCCACCCAGTTCAGCACGTCACCGGCCTTCAGCACGGGCTGGCTGCCGACATCGAGGCCGACCTGGTCGCGGGTTGTCGCGCCGCGGCCGGTGAGCTCGCCCAGGCCGTAGGTGCGCCAGGCGTAGATGACAGACAGGAAGCCGATCGCCGCAAACCCGATGATCAGCGCCCGGCCCAGGTCACGTCCCACCGGGCCGCGCAGGAGCAGGTAGGGCAGGCAGGCCAGGGCCGTCGCGGCCAGCAGCAGCAGCAGGTACTCGGTGCCCACCGAGTGGTACAGGACGACGGCGCCCGCGGTCACCGCCAGCAAGATGCCCGACCGGATGGTCGGCGAGTGGAAGAAGGTGACCAGCGCAGCGACGGTCATGACCATGAAGAAGAACGCGGCCAGCAGGTCGGGGTACAGGCCGCCGGAGAAGCTCACGTAGGGGCCGACCAGTGCCAGTGCCGCCAGCGCGGCGGCCACCAGGCCGAAGCTCCGGCCCCACAGCCGGGTGGCGAGCGCGTAGCAGGCCAGCGTCGTCAGCACCAGCAGGGCCGGCGTCGCGGCGGCGAACATGTCCAGCGGCGGCAGCCCGCACAGGCGGCAGACGACGGCGCTGAACGTGGACAGGCCGGGCGGGTAGATGAGGTAGCTGGAGTAGTTGCCGTGCGCGAGCATCTGCTCGGTCATCACCGCGTGCGAGAACATGTCCTGGCCGCGCAGGTACGGCCAGTCGTGCCAGGCCACCCCGATGTAGCCGCGGATGCCGGCGAGGGCCAGGATCACCGTCAGGGCCCAGCCGGGCCAGGCCCGCCGCAGGCCCCAGCGCCGTCCGGCCGGGCCGGCCTGCGGCGGGTCCGTGGCGGACTGGGCCAGCGGCGTGTCTGCCGGGGACTCGCCGGCGGACGGTTCCGCGGGCCCGGCGGCGCCGGCGCCGGCCGGCGTGCGGCGGCGTCCGGCCGAGGCCAGCAGCCCGGCCACGGCGGTGACGACCAGGGCGGCGATCAGCAGCCAGCCGGGCACCGGCCAGCTCGCGGCAGCGGCCATCGCCAGCCCGGTGGCCACGATGACCAGGGCCAGCACGCGGCCGTCCCGGATCGGCCGCGGAACTGGCAGCGCCGGGCCCGCGGGGCCGCCCGCGGGGCCCTTCAGCCGGTAGGCCAGCAGGCCCGAGCCGAAGACCATCAGGACCGAGACGATCGCGATCACGAGCGTGACGCCCGAGCCGAGAATCCACGACAGGGCCAGGGCGATGGCCGGGACGGCGCCCATGGACAGCGCAGCCGAGTACGCGAGCCGCTCGCCGAGCCCGCGGGACCGGCGCACGACAGCAGCCCAGTAGTAGCCAGGGAGCACGCCCGCGACCAGCGCCGCGGGCAGTGCCCGGAGCAGATGCGCAATCAACGTTGCCACCGCCGTCTACGGGATGTTTCCAGAACTTCGACCCGCATAGGCCGAGTTAATGGCAATTTTCCCCCGGACGATATCGCAGTTCCCGCAGGCCCTCAGCGGCACCAGGACAGCAAAATGACTGTCCAGTCCGGCAGTCCATGACCCACGGTAGCCGGACACCGCCGATGCCGGCGACCGGCCCGCCTGCCGCCGGGCCCGCTGCCAGGCGCCATGGCTTCTGCCGGCCGGCCAGCCCGACTACGCTGTGTCCTGTTAGCTGGTCACGGGCAGCGCCGGAAGACACGAATCGGGCTCTATCGGCGGGATCTGCCCGGCAGAGGGTCGTCACGACCGCGAAACTGGAGTCATGGGATTCGACTTGCCTGGTCTCCTGGCCGATCGGCAGGGGCAGGGATATGAGCTGCACAGCCGGTACCTGAACCCGCAGCGGCCGCGGATGCTGCATGCTATCGGCTTCGACAAGGTTTACACCCGGGCCGAGGGTGCCTACCTGTACGACCGCGACGGCAACGCCTACGCCGACTTCCTGGCCGGCTTCGGCGCGCTCGCCGTCGGCCACAACCACCCGGCGGTCCGCCAGGCCCTGCACACCATGCTGGATGCCGAGCTGCCCAGCATGGTCCAGTTCGACTGCAGCCTGCTCGCGGGCCTGCTGGCCGAGCGGCTGCTGGCCAAGGCCGACGGCATGGAGCGGGTGTACTTCTGCAACAGCGGTACCGAGGCGGTCGAGGCCAGCCTGAAGTTCGCCCGGTACGCCACCGGCCGGTCCCGGATCCTGTACTGCGACCACGCCTTCCACGGGCTGACCGTCGGCTCGCTGTCGGTCAATGGCTCCAGCGAGTTCCGGCGCGGTTTCGACCCGCTGCTGCCCGACGAGCGCATCGACTTCGGCGACCTGGACGCCCTGGAGCGCGAGCTGCGCAAGGGCGATGTCGCCGCCCTCATCGTGGAGCCGATCCAGGGCAAGGGCGCTCACGTGTCGCCGCCCGGCTTCCTGGGCGCCGCCCGCAAGCTGCTGCACGACCACGGCTCGCTGCTCATCTGCGACGAGGTGCAGACCGGCATCGGCCGCACCGGCCGGTTCTTCGGCTACCAGCATGAAGAAGAAGTGGAGCCGGACATCATCACCGTGGCCAAGGCGCTGTCGGGCGGGTTCGTCCCGGTCGGCGCCACCATGGCCAAGGGCTGGATCTTCGAGAAGGTCTACTCCTCGATGGACCGGGTGCTGGTGCACGACTCGACCTTCGGCTCCAACGTCGCCGCGATGGTGGCCGGCCTGGCCTCCTTGTCGGTCATCGAGGACGAGCAGCTCGTCGCGAACGCCGAGCAGACCGGAAAGCTGCTGCGCGACGCGCTGCAGGACATGGTCGAGGAATGGGAGCTGCTCGCTGAGGTGCGCGGCCGCGGGCTGATGATCGGCATGGAGTTCGGCAAGCCCCGCTCGCTGAAGCTGCGGACCGGCTGGAACATGCTCCAGGCGGCCCGGCGCGGCCTGTTCGCCCAGATGGTCGTGGTGGCCCTGTTCCAGCGCCACCGGATCCTGACCCAGGTCTCGGGCGACTTCATGGACGTGATCAAGCTGCTGCCGCCGCTGACGATCACCGAGACCGAGGTGAACCTGTTCCGCGAGGCGTTCACCGACGTCATGACCGAGGCACACAAGGGCAGCGGCCTGATGTGGGACTTCGGCCGCACGCTGGTCAAGCAGGCCGTCACCCGCTAGCTCCGGTGCCCGGCACGCGGGCTCAGCCAGCCTGACGCGAGAATTCAGCCGGGTCCCAGCGAGCCGGTGCTACGGTCACCCTGAAGGGCTTCGCGCACCGGAAGGCGTCCAGAGCGTGGATGCGGGCCGGGTAAGGCGCGGGCCCTTCGCCAGCTCGGTCACTGTGCGGAGTTCGCCGGTCATGACCCGCAGAACTCCGCACGCTGTTAACCTCGCCGGCGTCCGGGCGGAGCCTGCTACAGCAGGGTGTCCTGACCGTCGTCGTCCCAGTCATCCGGCGGCTCGCGCAGCTCCGGGTCATCCGGGCTGCCGCCGTCCGGACTGCCGCCGTCCGGGCCCCCGCTGGCCCTGGCGCCGCCGAGGGCCGCCAGGAGCTGCTGGCCGTACTTGGCCAGCTTGGCCTCGCCGACGCCGCTGATCCTGGACAGCTCGCCCAGCGACTGCGGCGCCCGCTCGGCGATCTGCCGCAGCGTGGCGTCGTGGAAGATCACGTAGGCCGGCACGCCCTGCTCCTTGGCCGCGGCCGCGCGCCAGGCCCGGAGCTGCTCGAAGGTGGCCAGCGCGGCGGGCGTCAGCTCAGCGGCGGCGGCCGCCGCGGCCGCCGACTTGCCGGCCCGGGCGCGCGGCGCGCGCACCCGCTCGGGATCCTTGCGCAGCAGCACTTCGCGCTTCTTGCCGAGTACCTCGGCGCTGCCCCTGGTCAGCCCCAGGGTGCCGTAGTCGCCCTCGACGGCGAGCAGTCCCTGGGCGAGCAGCTGCCGCACGACACCGCGCCACTCGGTCTCGCCCAGCTCGGTTCCGATGCCGAACACCGTCAGCGACGAGTGCCCGTTATCGGTGATCCTCGGGGTCGTCTTGCCGCGCAGGATGTCGATCACATGTCCCGCGCCGAAGTGCTGCCGGCGCTCGTTCTCGAGGCGGTAGACCGCCGACAGCAGTTTCTGTGCCGCGATCGTGCCGTCCCAGGTCTGCGGCGGGGTCAGGCAGGTGTCGCAGTTGCCGCACGGGCCGGTGTCCTCGCCGAAGTAGCCCAGCAGCTGGGCGCGGCGGCAGCTGGCCGTCTCGCACAGCGCGAGCATGGCGTCGAGGTGGGCGGACTGGCGGCGGCGGTGCGCCGTGTCGCCCTCGGAGCTGTCGATGAGCTTGCGCTGCTGCACGACGTCGGCCAGCCCGTAGGCCAGCCATGCGGTGGCGGGCAGCCCGTCCCGGCCGGCCCGGCCGGTCTCCTGGTAGTAGCCCTCGACGGACTTAGGCAGGTCCAGGTGCGCCACGAACCGCACGTCCGGCTTGTCGATGCCCATCCCGAACGCGATCGTGGCCACCATGACCAGGCCGTCCTCGCGCAGGAACCGGGCCTGGTGCGCGGTGCGGGTCGCCGTGTCCAGTCCGGCGTGGTACGGCAGCGCCGGGATGCCGCTGCGGGTCAGCATCTCCGCGGTCTTCTCCACCGACGCGCGGGACAGGCAGTAGACGATGCCGGCGTCGCCGGGATGCTCGGTCCGCAGCAGCGCAAGCAACTGGCGGGCGGGCTCGGCCTTGGGCTCGATGCGGTAGCGGATGTTGGGCCGGTCGAAACTGGCCACGAAGTGCCGGGCCTGCGTCAGGTCCAGCCGGGTGGCGATCTCCGAGCGAGTCGCCCGGGTCGCGGTGGCAGTCAGCGCGATGCGCGGCACGGCGGGCCAGCGCTCATGCAGCTCGGACAGGCCCAGGTAGTCCGGCCGGAAGTCATGGCCCCACTGGGACACGCAGTGCGCCTCATCGATGGCGAACAGCGCGACCCGGCCGCGGTCCAGCAGCCGCATCGCGGACTCGGTGCGCAGCCGCTCGGGCGCGAGGTACAGCAGGTCCAGCTCGCCCGCGAGGAAGGCGGCCTCGGTCTCCCGCCGCTGCGCCACATCCTGGGTGGAGTTCAGGAAACCGGCCCGCACGCCCAGGGCGCGCAGCGCGTCGACCTGGTCCTGCATGAGCGCGATCAGCGGGGAGATCACCACGCCGGTGCCCTCGCGGACCAGCGCGGGGATCTGGTAGCACAGCGACTTGCCGCCGCCGGTGGGCATCAGCACCAGGGCGTCCCCGCCGCCGATGAGGTGCTCGATGATCTCCTGCTGACTGCCCCGGAAGGAGTCGTAACCGAACACCCGGCGCAGGGCATCGCCCGCCGCGCCGGCAGCGGTATCACTCAGGACGGTCGGGGTCTCCTGCAGTGCCACCCGGCGATTCTAATTGCGGGGGTCTGACACCTGGCCCGGCCGGAGAAATCCGGGCGCTCCGGTACCCCGGACGTTTCGGGATAACTTGCCCAGGCCCGCCTGGGGGCGGCGGGTGGCTAGGCGGGCGCGGCGAAGGCGTAGCCGGTCATCTCCGTCTCGTAGGCGCCGGCGGCGGCCCGCACGGTCAGCTCGCCGGCGGCGGCGCGGGTCAGCTCCCGGCACAGGATCGCGGCGTCAGCCAGGGCCAGGTTGGCGCCCGAGCCGCGCGCCGGGCTCACCGCGTGGATCGCGTCGCCGAACAGCGTGACCTCCGTCCGGGAGCGTGCGGACCGGAATTCCCGTCCTTCCGTCAGGTCGGGGAGTAATCAGGAAACGGAACTACCGGCCTGGCTGGCTTGTCGGCGGGTCGTGCGCGTGCTGATTCCGGGCGCAGGTCCAGGCCGAGGTCCAGGGCCGGGCTGGAGTGGGTAAGGGCGCCGGCCGACAGGTAGTCCACGCCGGTCTCGGCCACCGCCCGCGCGGTGTCCAGCCGCAGCCCGCCGCTGGCCTCCAGCTTCGCGCCGGGGTAGTCGCGGGCCAGTGTCGCCGCCGCGCGCAGCTGCTCCAGGCTCATGTTGTCCAGCAGGATCAGCTCGCAGCCCGCCGCGAGTGCCTCGCGGACCTGGTCCAGCGTGTCGCACTCGGCCTCCAGCGCGATGGCCGGGGCCATGGCCCGCACCGCGGCGATGGCCGGCCCGATGCCGCCCGCTGCGGCGACGTGGTTGTCCTTGATCAGCGCGGCGTCACCCAGGCCGAGCCGGTGGTTGGCCCCGCCGCCGCAGCGCACCGCGTACTTCTCCAGCTGGCGCAGCCCGGGCGTGGTCTTACGGGTGTCGCGGATCACGGCGCCGGTCCCGGCGACAGCATCCACCCAGGCGCGGGTCGCGGTGGCGATGCCGGACAGGCGGGTCATCAGGTTCAGCAGCGTCCGCTCGGCGGTCAGCAGCTGGCGCAGCGGGCCGGTGATGGTGAGCACCACGTCACCGGGACCGACGTCGCTGCCGTCCGGCCGGGTCACGCTCGCCGTGGCGGCGGGCAGGCCGGCCAGGCCGAGCACGGCCAGCGCCACGGGAACCCCGGCAACCACGCCGGGCTGCCGGGCGGCGACGTCGGCGGTGGCCGCGGCACCGGCCGCGACGGTCGCCTCGGTGGTCACGTCCGGCCCGTACCGCAGGTCCTCCTCCAGCGCGGTGCGTACCACCCGCTCGGTGTCGGCCGGGTCGAGTCCGGCTGCGGTCAGCGCCGCGGTTACCTGTTCGTTCACCGGGTCCTCCAGGGGCAGCCCCGGCCGTCAGGCCGGGGAGGAAAGGGAACGGCGGAGATGCCTGCGAAGCGGACGTCAGGTACGGCGGGGCAGCCCCGTGCAGACCGCGGCGAGCCGGGAACCCCGTCCCGCGAGGGCCGCAATCTCCTTCGGTCAGGCCGGGGAGTAGTCACGCGGGAAGTCCGATCCACTCGGCGGGCTGGTCGCCGGAGTGCAGGTCGAGCTGTCCGGCGCGGCTGCGCATCGTGGTCCGCTGCCCGGCGCCGGGCCGGGTGTCCGGGAAGTCGCTGCGGCGGTGGCAGCCGCGGCTCTCGGTCCGGGCCAGTGCCGCGGCTGCCACCAGGGTCGACACGGTGTGCAGGTTCGTCGCCTCCACCGTCTCCAGGTCCAGCGACCCGGCCTGGTTGGCAGCCTCGGCACTGGTGGTCCCGGCACCGGCCGGGCCGGCGCTGGCGCCCGCCCGCGCGAGAGCGCCGGCTGGCGCGGCGGGCGGGACGGCGGCGAGCAGGCCGAGCAGGTGCGCCAGGCCCGGCCCGTCGCGCAGCACGCCGGCATACCGGGACATGGCCGCGGCCAGCTCGTCGCGGGAGCCCGGCGCGGCCCCCGCGCCCGCGCCGGGCCCCCGCACGCTTGCGGCCCCGGTCGCGCGGACCGTGCGGCTGCCGGCGGACATAGGCCGGCCAGCCGTGCCGGCGTCCGGACCGGCCGGACTGGCCGGGCTGGCGGTCAGTGAGCCGCTGTCGTCCGGCTGGCCGGCTCCGAGCAGGCGGCCGACACGGCGGCCTGCGGTGATGGCCTCGGTGAGCGAGTTGGAGGCGAGCCGGTTCGCGCCGTGCACGCCGGTCGCCGCGACCTCGCCGACCGCATACAGGCCGGGCAGGCTGGTGTGGCCGCTCATGTCGGCCCGGATCCCGCCGCATGCGTAGTGCGCGCCCGGGGCCACGGGGATGGGCTCGGCCGACGGCTCGATGCCGCGCGCCCGGCACGCCGCCGTCACGGTCGGGAAGTGCCGCTCCAGCTCGGCACGGCCCAGGCCGGTCGCATCCAGCCACAGGTGCGCCGCCGGGGGTTCGCTGGCGGCCAGCCGCCGGTACAGCTCGGCCGCGACGACGTCTCGGGGGGCCAGGTCACCCCGCGGGTGCTTCCCGGCCATGACCGGGCGGCCGGCGGCGTCGATCAGGACAGCGCCGGCGCCGCGCAGTGCCTCGGTGACCAGCGGCTGCTGGCCGCGCCCGGCGGCCTGCCACAAGATGGTGGGGTGGAACTGGACGAACTCCAGGTCGGCTAGCTCGGCGCCGGCGCGCAGCGCCAGGGCCAGGCCGTCCCCGGTTGCCCCGGCCGGGTTGGTCGTGGTCGTGTAGGCCTGGCCGTACCCGCCGGTCGCCAGCACCACGGCGCGGGCGGTGATCGCGCCGACGGCCAGCGGGCGGCCGGTCAGCTCGGGGCCGGCGGGGGTGGTGAGGGTTCCGGCGAGCAGGCCGGCGACTCGCCCGCTGTCGTCCAGCAGGGCGTCCAGCGCGATCGTGTGATCGAGGATCTCCACCGGGCTGGCCAGCACCGCGTCGCGCAGCGCCCGGTGCACCTCGGCGCCGGACGCGTCGCCGCCCGCGTGCAGGATCCGCGGCCAGGAGTGCCCGCCCTCCAGGCCCAGCGGCCCGCTGTCGAACCGGGCGCCCAGCTCGCGCAGCCAGGCGATCTCGCCCGGCGCGGCGCCGACCAGGGCCTCGACCGCGGCGTCGTCGCACAGGCCGGCGCCCGCGGTGATGGTGTCGCGGTGATGCAGGCCGGCTGAGTCGGCTGGATCCAGCACCGCCGCCAGGCCGCCCTGGGCCAGCGGCGAGGATCCGGCCACCAGGCCGGCCTTGCAGATCAGCAGGACCCGGCGGCCGCGCGCCGAGGCCTCCAGGGCGGCGCTCAGCCCGGCGACGCCGGCCCCGATGATCACGACATCCGCGGCGCGCTCCCAGGTCACCGGGGCGGCGGGCAGGTGCCGGATGGCGGGACCGGACATGCTCGTGTCACTCATGCTCGTGCTCTCCGTGCCGGCCCGGCGCTACTCGCCCGAGCCCGACGGGGTGCCGGTCGCGATCATCGCCTCGACGGCGGCGCGGGCCCGGCGGGCCACGTCCGGGTCGACGGTCACCTCGGTGACGCCGTCGCGCAGGCACCGGGTCAGCACCTGCGGGGTGGTCATCTTCATGTACGGGCACTCGGCGCGCGGGTTGACGGGCTCCCAGGCGACCTCCGGGTTGGCCTGGCGCAGCTGGTGCAGCATCCCGGTCTCGGTGGCCACGAGCACGGCGCTGGCCCTGGTGGCCCGGGCCGCGGTGAGCATGCCCCCGGTGGACAGCACGTGCGTGCGGTCAGCGGGCAGGTCGCCGGTGCCGGCCAGCCACAGGGCCGCGGTCGTGCAGCCGCACTCGGGGTGCACGAACAGCTCGGCATCGGGCCGGGCGGCCGCCTTGGCGCGCAGGTCATCGGGGCTGATCCCGGCGTGCACGTGGCACTCGCCGAGCCAGACATGCAGGTTGTCCCGGCCGGTGACGCGCCGGACATGCGCGCCGAGGAACTGGTCGGGCAGGAACAGCACCTCGCGGCTGGCCGGGATGGCCGACACGATGTCCGCGGCGTTGGCCGAGGTGCAGCACAAGTCGGACTCGGCCTTCACCTCGGCGCTGGTGTTGACGTAGGCGACGACGACCGCGCCGGGGTGCTCGGCCTTCCAGGCGCGCAGCTGGCTGGCGGTGATGCTGTCGGCCAGGGAGCACCCGGCTCGCGGGTCGGGGATGAGCACGGTGCGGTCCGGCGCCAGGATCTTGGCCGTCTCGGCCATGAAGTACACCCCGGCGAACACGATCGTCGCGGCGTCGCTGGCGGCGGCCAGCCGGGACAGCGCCAGTGAGTCACCGACGTGGTCGGCGACGTCCTGGATCTGCGGCGGCTGGTAGTTGTGGGCCAGGATGACCGCATCACGCCGGGCGGCCAGCGCCCGGATCTCCGCTGCCCACTCGGTTGCGTCGCCAGGGCCTGGTCCGGGCTGGCCCTGCGCTTGAGTGGCCTGACCTGGGGCGATGCCAGCTATCGCGGGGGTTGTGGCGGTCATCGGAGGCTCCTTCCCTCATGCTGAGAGCTCCGCTGTAGGTTTTAGCCTGACAGTCGAAAACTACTGAGTGCCACGCTACCATGGGCGCGTGAGATCAGGACATCAGGGTCGTGCCGGGCCGGCTGAGCAGGCTGCGGAGCAGGCTGGCCGCTCCGTTATGGCTGGTTCTGGTGGTGGCTCACGGGGCGGCGGCCGGTTCCGCCACGAAGTCGTGGCCGTGGTCTTCCAGGTCCGCGAGGGCCAGCTCCAGGTGCTGCTGTGGCAGCGGGCGCGGGAGCCGTTCAGCGGGCGATGGGCGCTGCCGGGCGGGCCGCTGGGCGCGGGGGAGCGGCTCGGCACCTCGCTGGGCCGGCACCTGGCGGCCAAGGTGGACCTCACGGACGTGGCCCTGCTGGAGCAGCTGGAGACGCGCAGCGACCCCGGTCGCGACCCGCGCGAGCGGGAGATCGCGACGGCCTACCTGGCCCTGGTGTCGACCGAGGTCAGCCCGCGGGTCCCGGCCGACACGACATGGTTCCCGGCTGCCGGGCTGCCGCCCACCGGGTTCGACCACGCCTCGATCATCGCCTCGGCCCGCGAGCGGCTGCGCTCCAAGCTCACCTACACCAATATCGGCTTCGCCCTGGCCCCGCCGGCGTTCACGATTGCCGAGCTGCGCGACATCTACGCCGCCTGCCTGGGCCATCCGGTGTCGGCCACCAACCTGCAGCGGGTGCTGACGCGCCGCGGCGTCATCGAGCCAGCCGGCGCGACGGTGCAGCGCGGCTCGGCAGGCGGGCGGCCCGCTGCGCTGTACCGGTTCGGGTCCCGGTCGCTGGTGGTCACCAACCCGTTCGCGGGCTTCCGGCCGCCTGCCGCGGCGCGCGGCGGCCCGGCGGAGCAACCGGCCGCGGAGCCGGCTTCGGCCGGCCTGCCGGAGCGAGCAGCCGCGGAGCCCGTTTCGGCCGGCCGGGCGGCGGGGGAGCCGGCGGCGGGTGACCCGGCCGAGCTGGCCGCGGCGGACGGGCTGCCGGGCGGCGGCATGCCGCGCCGGCCGGGTGCCTGATCAGCCGGGGAACCTGACGGGTGCCTGGTCAGCCGGGATGCTGGCGGGTGGCTGATCAGCCCTGGCCCGGTGGCTGACCGGCTTCTTTCCCCGGGCCGCGGTTACCTGATCGACCCGGCGGTGAGACCGCCGACGACGCGGCGCTCGATCAGCGCGAACAAGATCAGTACCGGGATGGTGGCGACCACCGAGGCGCCGAACAGGTGCTGCCAGTCCACGGTGTACTGACCGATGAACTCATCCAGCCGCACGGTCAGCGGCTGGACGTCGTTGCTGGTGGTGAGCGTCAGGGCGGCGATGAACTCGTTCCACGCGGCGATGAAGGTGAAGATCAGCGCGGTCACCACGCCGGGCATCGCCAGCGGCATCGTGACCCGCGTCAGCGTGCCCAGCCGGCTGCTGCCGTCCACCATCGCCGCCTCCTCCAGCTCCGCCGGGATGGAGGCGAAGTAGGCGCTCAGGATCCAGATCGCGAAGGCCAGGTTGAAGCCGGAGTTGACCAGGATCAGCGACCACAGCGTGTTGAGCAGGTGGAAGCTGAGGAACTCCTTGTAGATGCCGACGATCAGCGCGGTCGGCTGCAGCATCTGGGTCACCAGCACCAGCAGCAGGAACGCGGTGCGGCCGCGGAAGCGGTGCCGGGCCACGTAGTAGGCGGCGGGCATGGCCACCAGCGCGACCAGGATCGTCGCCCCGCCGGCCACCTCGAGGCTGACCCGCAGGCTGGTGGTGATGCCGAAGCTGGACCCCCACATGTTGGTCAGGTTTGACCAGGCGAAATGGTGCGGCAGGTAGTTGCGCTCCAGCAGCTCGCGCTGCGGGCGCAGCGCGGTGATGACCATCTCGATGTAAGGCAGCAGGAAGATCACTGCGATGATGTAAGCGGCCGCCGCGATGATCGCGGTGCGCACGCCGGGCATCCGGCGACGCCGGCGCCCCTCCCGGCGCGGTGCCAGGGTCGCGGCCGTTGCCTCAGCCATCTTCAGCGGTCCTCCTGCCGGTTCCAGCCGCTGACCCGCAGGTAAATGAGCACGATGATGAGGATCAGCACGAAGTTCACGATCGACAGGGCGGCCGCCTCGCCGAGGTAGCTCTGCTTGAGGTTGTACATGAACACCGTCGTGGTGTTGGTCGCGTAGCCCGGGCCGCCGCGGGTCATCTCCCAGATGATCGGGAACGAGTTGAACACGTTGATCAGGTTGATGATCACCGCCACCACGAAGGCCGGGCGCAGTAGCGGCAGCGTGATGTGCCGGTAGGCGCCCCACCGGGACGCCCCGTCGATCCGGGCCGCCTCGTACAGGTCCCCGCCGATGGACTGCAGCCCGGCCAGCAGCGTGTAGGTGCCGAACGGCAGCGAGACGAACACCGCCACGCCGATCATCCACGCCATCGCGCTGTCCGGGCGGCCCAGCCAGGCCGAGGTATTGGAGTTGAAGCTGTGCACGATGCCGAGCTGGTGCAGGAAGATGTTGATCGCGCCGTTGTCGGGCTGCAGCATCCAGCGGAAGATCAGCGCGGTCATCATCACCGACGCGGCCCACGGCGCGATCAGCGCCCAGCGGGTGATACGCCGGCCGGGGAACCGCTGGTTGTACAGCTGAGCCAGGCCCAGCGACACCAGCATGGTGATCCCGACCACGGCTACCACCCACAGCACCGTGCGCACCAGGATGCCGGGCAGGTTCGGGTTGGCGAACAAGGCCCGGAAGTTGCCCGTGCCGGCGGAGCCGATGGTCACGCCGATCGGCGTGATGTTCTCCGTCGAGGTGTGCACCATGGCCACGATCGGCCACAGCACCACCACCCCGATCAGGACCAGGGACGGGCCGAGCCACATCAGGGGCGCCAGGCGGCTCCGGCCCCGGCCGGCGCCGGCGGCCCGGGTGCCGGGGCCGGGCCGACGGCGTAGCCGCGACCGCCGCGTCAGGCCGGCCTGGCTGGGCTGAGTGCCCGTGGCCTGCGCGGCGGCCGCTGCTTCCGCCATTCCTCAGCCGCCGCCGTTGCTGGTCGCGGTCTGCTGGATGGCGTTGAGGATCTTGCTCGGGCTGCCGGTGACGGCCTGGCCCAGCGTGGTCTGGATCTGGGTCTGCACCGTCGTCCAGTTGGCCGCGCTCGGGTAGTTCACCGACTCCGGGATGTTCTCCAGGAAGGCCGCGAACATCGGGTTCTGGCCCATCGTCTTCGCCGCGCTGGTCGTGGCCGGCAGCAGGTCGTACTCGTGGTCGAACTGCAGCTGGTACTTGTCCTGGTAGGCGAAGTCGAGGAACTTCTTGATCGCCGCCGCGTGCCCGCCGGTGTTGAAGGCGACGATGTCGTCGTGCACGCCGAGCGTGGAGGTCAGCGGCCCGGTCTTGCCCGGCACGTCAGCCGTGGCGTAGTCCGCGGACTGGAGATTGCCCGCGGCCTGGATGATCGGGATCACCGCCGGCGAGCCGAGCATCATGCCGACCCGGCCCTGGGCGAACGATGCCCACACGTCCTTGCGGTCGGTGGTGCCCGGGCTCGGCTGGGTGTCGCCCGCCTTGGCCAGCTGGCTCATGTACGTCAGCGTCTGGACGTTCTGCGGGCTGTTGATGTCGTACTTCCCGCTGGAGTTGACGTAGCCGCCGCCGTTGCCCAGGAACCACAGCAGCGCCTCGGCCTGTGCCTCCTCGCTGCCCAGCGGCATGCCGTAGCCGACGTAGCCCTTCGCCTTGATCTTCGCGGCATCCGCCTTGAGCTCGGCCCAGGTCTTCGGCGGGGCCGAGATCCCGGCCTTGGCGAAGATCTTCTTGTTGTAGTACATGGCGCGGGTGCTGGTGGTGAACGGGATGCCGTAGTCGGTGCCCTGGTACTGGCCGTCCTTGAGGAAGGTCGGGATCAGGTTGCTGAGCATCGACGGCGACAGCACCTTGCTGGCCGGGTACAGCAGCTTGCTCTGCGCGAACTGCGGTGCCGCGCTGCCCTCCAGGATGTCGGGGAACTGCTTGTTCTGGATCAGCGTCTGCACTTTCTGCGGGAAGTCGGTCCAGTTGACCGTCTGCACGCTGACCGTGATGGAGGGGTTGGCCTTGTGGAAGGCCGTCGCGATCTCGTCCCAGTACTTCGTGGTGCTGTTGGCCGGTCCGGTGCCGTAGTCGGCACCGAAGAAGACCAGCTTGGTGGTGCCATTACTGGAGCCACCGCTAGAGGATCCGCAGCCGGACAGCGCGAGCAGCGCCGCCGCCCCGATCGCCACGCCTAGAGTCAGCTGGCGTCTCATCTGATCTCCTCGCTGGGTGGCGGCCGGCGCGACTGGCCCGGCCGCTGTCGGAGTCTGGAAGCAGGCTCTGGAGTCAACACCACCCGAGTCGGGTGCTACCAGGCCAGCTGCCAAATTTTTATGAAAGATTCTTACTAGTCATGATCAGGAGGCTCTGCCCATAAACCAGGCAGATGCTGCGCCATACAGGGAATGGGCGGCGGCGGAGCACCGGAACTGAGACTGCTAAGGTCGGGGCACTGGTGTGAGTCCAGGTGCGGCGGTGATAGCCCGCCGGTCCTGTCGCGGACAGGACGACCCGGCGTGATTCCGGGGCCACGCGGTGATACCCCGCGGACGAGAACGGCGTCCCGCCCTTCTCACGTCCCTTCGTGACGAGCGTGACGGCTGCGCGCCGTCACCGCGGGAGGTCGGTGCATCATGTTCTCCGGAATGATCAGCGAGATTGGTGTCATTGCGCCTGCTGACGAGCCAGGTGCGCTGGTCATCGCCGCCCCCAAGGCGGCCAGCGGGATCGGCCGCGGCGGCTCGGTGGCCGTCAGCGGCGTGCGGCTGACGGCCACCGACGTCGACACCGGGCGCGGCTGGATCCGGGCCCGGCTGTCGGAGGAGACCCGGCGCCGCTGCACGCTCGGCGAGCTGGCGCCGGGCACCCGGGTCAACGTGGAGCTGCCGCTGGCCCTCGGCGACCGGCTGGACGGTCACCTGGTGCAGGGGCACGTGGACGCGGTCGGCAAGGTGGCGGCGATCACTGACGAGCCGGCCGGGCGGCGGGTGTGGATCCGCCCGCCGGCCCGCGCGCTGCGCGAGCTGGTGGCCAAGGGCTCGGTGGCGGTCGACGGCGTGAGCCTGACGGTGGCCGAGGTGGTGCGCGACCGGTTCTCGGTGGCCCTGATCCCGGCCACGCTGGCCGCGACCACGCTCGGCGGCCTGGCCGAGGGCCAGCGGGTCAACCTGGAGACCGACCTGGCCGCCAAGGTCCTCCGTGACCATCTGGGGGATTCCAGAAGGCTGGCCCCCCTGGACCAGCACAGTCATCTGCTGGGGGGTTCCAGGGGGGTGGCCCCCCTGGGCCAGCACAGCTACCCGGCCGGGCCCGCGGCGGCACTGGCGGCCGTGGTCGGCTCGCTGCCGTGGGCTGGGTACCTGTCCGGGCGCGCCGGCGCGCAGAAGGCGGTGGCCCAGATCGCCGCGGGCGGCGCGGTAATCGTGTGGGATGCGGTCGCCGAGGGCGAGGGCGACGTCATTTTCGCCGGGGCGCGGATGAGCCCCGAGGCCATGGTGTTCCTGCTGACCCAGGCGTGCGGGCACACGACGGTGCCGTGCGACGCCGAGCGGCTGGAGCGGCTGGAGATCCCGCCCATGCCCGGCGCCGGCGACCGGCAGGGCACGGCCATGCACACGGCGGTCGACCTGGCTGCGGGCACCGGGACCGGCGTCAGCGCCGCCGAGCGCGCTGCGACTATCCGCCGCCTGGCTGCCCCGGACGCCCGGCCCGACGATTTCCTGCGGCCCGGCCACGTGTTCCCGCTGGCGGCCCGGCCCGGCGGGCTGGCCGAGCGGACCGGGCACACCGAGGCGGGCGTGCAGCTCTGCCAGGCGGCGGGGCTCCCGGCCGTCGCCGCAGTCTGCGAGGTCATGAGCCCGGACGGGACCATGGCCGGGGTGGCGGAGCTGGAGCGGTTCGCGCTGCACTGGGGTCTGCCCCTGGTGGACATGGCCGACCTGGCGGCCTGGCTGTAGGCCGCTGGCGGTGACTGTCAGCGCCCGGCGGTGGCTGCCAGCCGCCGTGCGGTGAGACAGTCGGGGTCCGGGCGCAGCCGTCGCCAAGGCGGCCGCCGCGATGGCGGAAGGACCGCGCGTGAGCCGTCAGAACGTCTACGACCAGCAGCTGTTCTTCGATCGCTACCAGCAGATGCGCGAGCGGGATAGCGGGATCAACGCCACCGTCGAGCAGCCCGCGCTGCGCGCGCGGCTGCCGGCGCTGGCCGGCCTGCATGCTGTCGACCTGGGCTGCGGAGACGGCCAGCTGTGCCGGGACCTGGCGGGCGGCGGCGCCGCCCGGGTCCTCGGCCTGGATCCCTCAGAGCGGATGCTGGCGCTGGCGGCCGCGCGGACGGCGGACCCGAGAATCCGCTACGCCCGCGCCTTCGCCGAGGACGCGCGCCTGGCGGCGGGCTGCGCCGACCTGGTGGTGAGCAGCCTGGCCTTCCACTACATCGCCGGCCTGCCCGGCCTGCTGGCCCGGATCGCTTGCTGGCTGCGGCCGCGCGGATGGCTGGTGTTCTCGATGGAGCACCCCATCGTGACGGCGGCCCCGCAGTTCGGGCGCAGGCCGTGCATCGTTGATGGCTACTACGACGAGGGCGGCCGGGAAACGTCCTGGTTCGTGGACGGCGTCCGCAAGTATCACCGCGGCCTGAGCACCATCCTGTCGGCGATGCTGACGGCCGGGCTGATCATCGAGCACGTGGATGAGCCGGCGCCGACGCTCGAGCTGCTGAACGAGCGCCCGGACCTGGAGCTGCACCGAAGCCGCCCGTCAATCCTCCTGGTCACCGCCCGTCGCTGACACCCGCTAACTCGCCCAGAGAGGTCCTGAACCTGCTAGCACGAGAGTAATCTGGTACGAGATTCTTGTACCAGCACGGTACCGTCATCACGTACCAGACGGAAGGATGGTGTGGCTATGGCCATCAGCGCCAGCGACGCTCGCGCACACCTGTTCCCCCTTATCCAGCAGGTCAACGACGACCACCTGCCGGTTCGGATCACGTCCAAGGCCGGCGACGCAGTGCTGATGTCTGCCGAGGACTTTGATTCCTGGCAGGAGACTATCTACCTTCTTCGTCCTCCGGCCAACGCGCGCCGCCTCATGGAAGCAGTCGCGAGGGACAAGTCAGGCCAGGCTGCGCTCCCGAAAACCATGGAGGAACTCGAGGCCCTGGCGGGTGAGTAGTGAGAGACGTCAGCATCGACCCCGATGCCTGGGAGGACTTTCTCTACTGGCTCGGCGCGGACCGGAAGATGGCGAAGAGGATCACACGGTTGACAGGTGAGATCCAGCGCGACCCGTTTACGGGCATCGGGAAGCCCGAACCCCTGAAGGGGGACCTGTCCGGTTACTGGTCGCGCCGCATAGATGATGAGCACCGACTGGTTTACCGGGCCGACGACAAGGAGGTGAGGATCCTCAAGGCTCGTTACCGCTACAGCGACTAGCCGGAGGCTGGCCTCGGTCAGGTGTTGGCGGACCGCCTGGTCGCGGTTTTCCTGGCGGGGCGGCGGCGGTTGTCGCGGACGTAGATGATGCTCTGCTTGCCGTCGCCGACGCCGCGGCGGTCCGTCTCGAACAGCGTGGTGGCCGTCATCAGGTCGCTGAGCTTGGCGTAGCCGTAGTTGCGGGAGTCAAAATCCGGGCGCTGCTTGGTGATGATGTTCCCGATGGCCGACAGCGGCGCCCAACCGTCGTCGTCGGAGGCGGCCTCGACGGCGTTGCGCAGCTGATTCACCAGCGCGGCGTCGCGCTTGAGCTGCGCGGCCGTGGCCCGCGGGGTCGGCCGGACATCGGACTCGGCCGGGGTGGCCTCGCCCTCGGGATAGCTGAGGTTCTCGATGTAGATGAACTTGTCGCACGCGGCCACGAACGGCTTGGGCGTCTTGCGCTCGCCGAACCCGTACACGATGAGTCCCGACTCGCGAATGCGCGCGGCCAGCCGGGTGAAGTCGCTGTCGCTGGAAACGAGGCAGAACCCGTCGAACCGGCCTGAGTAGAGCAGGTCCATGGCGTCGATGACCATGGCCGCGTCAGTGGCGTTCTTGCCGTGGGTGTAGGCGAACTGCTGGATGGGCTGGATGGACTGGGCCAGCAGCTGGTCCTTCCAGCCCTTGAGGCTGGTGCCCGTCCAGTCGCCGTAGGCCCGCTTCACGTGCGCGGTGCCGTACTTGGCCACCTCGGCCAGCAGCGCCTCGGTGATCGTGGGCCGCGTGTTGTCGGCATCGATGAGCACCGCGAGCTTGGCGGCGTTCTCATTGTCGGCGTTCTGGCTGACCATGCTGCTCCCCACCTGAGGCGGTGCGGCCCGGCGCCCGGCTGCCGGGACAGCCGGGCGCGCGCGGCTCCCTTGATCTTGCCCGACGAGCGGCCGCTGCCCAACCTGCCACCCCGCCGGCCGCGGCTGGCTCCCTGTCTATCGTCGCCGTACGCGTGACGTTCTGCACAGTAGGCTGAAAAACCGGTATGAGCACCCCCGTGCGCACGTGGCTGATTGCTTCCCTGAACCCGCCGGCGATCATCCGATTCAGCGTGGACGTCGGCCTGGGCGCGGCACTGGCGTGGCTGACCGGGCCGCTCATCGGATCACGCGCGGGTGACTCGCTGCTCGGCGTGGCAATCGCCGTGCCGGTCCTGGTGATCTCGTTCGTCCTGGGCCGGACCGGCACAGGGCTGCTGCGGGTCGCCGCGCGCCAGCTGGCGAAGCCGCCGCCCGCCGGCCGGTCGTGGCAGCGCAGGTGGCTGCCCCCGCTGGCGGTCGCCAGTGCCGCTGCCGGACTGCTGCTCGGGCTGGCCGGCCCGGCCGTGGTGTGGGCCGATGCGAAGGCGGCGGCGGTCCGGCTGCTGCCCGCGGCGCTGGCGGCCGTCTTCGCGATCTGGGCTTTCACGCTGACCCGGCGCCGGGTTCTGCGGGCCCGGTGGCGCTGGGTGCGGCTGGCCCTGACCCACGTGCTGGCCATCGTGCTGATCGGGCTGGTCCTGCTGGTGGCGTTCAACCGCGATCTGCTGTCCAGCGAGCCGGCCGCCGGGCTGCTGTTCCCGGTGATCGCCTGGGCTAGCGTCCGGACCTGGCTGGTCATGGGCCGGTCGCGCCGGCTGACGGTCCGGGCCGCCGCCGACATCGTGCTCTCGCTGCTGCTCGGCGCCGACCTGGTGCTGCTGGTGGTGTGGGGCGCGAACCTGCTCGGCCTGCGGCCGGGTGAGGTGGCGGCGCTGCGCGGCACCCTGGAACAGGCCGGGACCATTGCCGACCTGCCCTGGTGGCTGTGGTCGGGGCTGTACCTGCTGCTGGCCGCGGTGAGCGTGACGCTCGCGGTGTATCCGGCGCCGCTGGCGGCCGCGGCCCGCTGGTGGCAGCGGCTGCGCGTGGTGCCGTCCGCCGGGGTGACCCGGCGGGTGCTGACGGTCATCCACATCGGGCTGGCCGTGACCATGCTCATCGGGCTGGCCACGCCGCCCAGCCTGGGCGCAGCATTAAGCGGCGAGCTGCGGGCCCGGTATGCGCTCGCCGTCCAGGGTGAGCTGCTGGCCCGCGGCGAGCAGGCGGCTTACCAGGCCATCGCGCGCGAGTTCAGCGCCAGCAGCATCACCGGCCCGCAGGCGCAGCCGCTGGTCACCGTGGTGGGCAAGATTCACACGGTCAGCAGCCCGGCACCGGGCGCCGATGGCAGCACGAGCACCGAGCGCGACCTGGCCCGGCGCCTCGGCCAGGCGCAGGCCATCACCCTGCAGCTCCGCCGCCCGCCCGCGCTGGATACCGCCGAGGCTCTGCCGGCTGACCTGACATCGGCGGCCCGTGACGCCGGCGACCTGCAGGTGCGGCTCGACGAACTGGACAAGCAGCAGCAGCGGACGGCCGAGGCTCGCCGGCGCGCCAGCGAGGCAGGCGAGCTCGCTGCTACCGCGGTAGCCGGGCTGCTGCAGGTTCCGCGGCTCGGCGACAGCGAGACCGTCCAGATCATCCGGGAGTACCTGAGCGGCCTGGTGGAGGGCAGCCGGCTCAAGGACGTGTTCGCCGCCTGGGTGCAGAAGCGCGCGGATGCAGCCGCCGGAGCCGCGGGCGGGTCCGCGTCCGGCAGCCCCGGCTCCGGCGGCAACTCCGGGTCCAGCGGTAACCCCGGCTCCGGCGGCGGCTCCGGGCCCGGCGGTAACCCCGGGTCCGGCGGCGGCTCCGGGTCCGGCGGCGGCCCTGCTCCGGGCGGCGCGGGCTTGCCGGCGGCGGACCAGATGGTGCTCCCCGACCCGCCGCGGCTGGAGCTCGCCGCCCTGGCCGTGCTGGTCCGGGCGCACCTCACCATCATGGTGGCTGACCCGCTGGCCAGCGAGCGGGTTGAGCACCGCACCATGTCCGAGTCGCCCCTCGACGCTGCCGTCGACCTGGCCAACCAGGCGCGCTTCCTGCAGGAGGACACCGGTCCGTGCGCTGGCTGCCCCCGGCCGCTGAAGCCTGGTGAAGAGCCGTTCGACGGCCACGATGGACATCCCGTGGAGCCGGAGCCGCATGAGGGCTTCGCGCCGTGACCGCGCCGGCGCCCGGGAGGACAGGATGCTGGGGCTGGGCCGGCCCACCACGCAGGTGAGCGGGCAGCATCGTGACCGCCGGAGCTCAGCCGGGCGGAGCCGGTTCCGCAGCGGCGGCAGCTGGGGAAGATCACCGGTGCAGACGGCGTGTCCGCGCGAGCAACGGGGATGAGATCAGTGAGCGACTTCTTCAAGATCATTGCGGCCGGCCCGGCATTCTTCGTCAGCGCCTGGCTGCTGATGCTCTTCGCCGGGATCACCAGCACTGACGTCGGCATCCGCCCGTTCGGGTACCTCACCGCGATGATCGTGACGATCGGCCTGTGGCTGACCCTGGCGCCGGCCATCGGCGCCGTCGCCCGCGTCGGCAAGAAGCGACCGAGCTAACGGACTCTGCCTGATCAGCTAGCTCCGGCGGCCGTCCCTGGCAAGGTGCTGGGCCGCCGGGCGGGGGCGGCTGGACTCGCGCAGGATCAGGCTGCAGGGAATCTGGTGCACCCCGGCACCGGGGTCGCCGTTGATCGCCGCGAGCAGTCGCTCACCCGCCTGCTGGCCGAGCTCGCGCAGGTTCATGTCGACGGTGGTCAGCGGCGGCCGGCAAGCCTCGGCGATGACTACCCAGTTATCGAATCCGACGATGGCGATGTCCTCCGGCACGCGCCGGCCCGCATCGCGGCACCCGTCGGCCACGCCGCGGGCGATCTGGTCGCTGCCGCAGAACACCGCGTCCAGCCCGGGAGCACTGCGCAGCAGCACGTTCGCGGCCTGCCGTCCCCATTCCTCACTCCACTCGCCGTACAGCGTGCTGCCGCCGGCCAGCGGCAGGCCGGCGGCAGCAAGCGCCTTCTGGGCGCCGTCGGCGCGCAGCCGGGCGGCGGCGAACCGGCGCGGCCCGGTGACGTGGCCGATCCTGGTCCGCCCGGTGCTGACCAGGTGGCGCACCGCCATCGCGCCGCCGCCGGCGTCGTCGGGCACCAGCGACAGGTCGCGCGGGTCACTGGAATAGGTCACGGCGTAGACGACTGGCACGGACAGGTCATGGCCGACCGGCTCGCGGGCGTCCTGGCGCCGGCCGGTGATGATGATGCCGTCCACCCGGCGCTCTAGCAGGGTGCGCAGGTGGTGCTGCTCGCGGATCCGGTCGCCGCGGCTCTCGCACAGGAAGACCGAGATCTGGCCCGGGCCGAGCGCGTCCTCGGCGCCCTGCATGACCGGGATGCTGAACCGGCCGAAGCTGTCGGTGGTGATCAGCCCGACGGTGAAGGTCCGCCCGACCAGCAGCCCGCGGGCCAGCGCGTTCGGCTGGTAGCCCAGCGTCAGGGCGGCCTGCCGGACCCGGTCCGCCGTCGAGTCCCGGATGCCCGCGCGGCCGTTCAGCGCCTTGGACACGGTGCCCGCCGAGACGCCCGCCAGGCGGGCGACATCGGTTATCGTCACAGGTCTGCGCCGCGGATGGATGACCATCACCTCACCGGGTGGGCAGCGGCCCCGGGAGGGCCGGCCCGGGCAGGTCAGAAACTGGAAAAGCTTTGCGCATTGTGTTCAGTACCGACCATGAGCGTAGCTTCCGCGCGGAGAACCAGATTGTCAACGATGTGCCCTTATAGGCGTTGACCGCACTGTTAGAGTGGATCTACCATCCAGTGGAAAACCTTTGCTTCCTACCCCTTGAAGGGCTGGAGACGGGTGGGTACCTTCGCAGACGGCGACGGATCTGCACTGGAGTGGCGAGGCGGGCACGAGGCTCTGCGCATAGAGCCCTGGGGCGACAACAGCCTCCGGGTGCGCGGCACGGTCTGGCAGGACATCCGGGATGACCTGGCTAGCGCGCTGCTGCCTGCTGCGCCGGTCCCGGCGGACATCAAGATCGCCGCGGATGCCGCGCGGATCAGCAACGGGAACCTGACTGCCGAGGTCACGGCGGACGGGCGGCTGACCTTCCGGCGGGCCGACGGCAGCGTCCTGCTGTCCGAGTGCGTGCCGCACTTCACCGGCCCGCCGCAGCGCCGGTACCGGTCGGCGGCCGGCGGCATGCACCACGTCGAGGTGCTGTTCGACGCCGACGACGGCGAGCGCTTCTACGGCCTGGGCCAGCACCAGCACGGCAGGCTGAACCAGAAGGGCGCCGTGGTCGAGCTGGTCCAGCGCAACACCGAGGTCGCCATCCCGTTCCTGGTCTCCAGCCGCGGCTACGGCCTGCTGTGGAATCACCCCGGCACCGGCCGCGTCGAGCTGGGCACGACCGCCACCCGCTGGGTGGCGGACGCGGCCCGGCAGTGGGACTACTGGATCACCGCCGCCGCCGACCCCGCGCAGCTGCTGCGCGCCTACGCCGATGCCACCGGGCACGCGCCGGCGCTGCCGGAGTGGGCCTCGGGGTTCTGGCAATGCAAGCTGCGCTACCGCACCCAGGACGAGCTGATGGCGGTGGCCCGCGAGCACAAGCGGCGCGGCCTGCCGATGTCGGTCATCGTGGTGGACTACTTCCACTGGACCCGGCAGGGCGACTGGCGCTTCGACCCGGCCGAGTGGCCGGACCCGGCGGCCATGGTGGCCGAGCTTTCCGAGCTGGGCATCAGGCTGATGGTGTCGGTCTGGCCGACGGTCAACCCGTCCAGCGAGAACTACGCCGAGATGGCCGACCTCGGCCTGCTGGTCGACAGCGAGCACGGCATCGGCGTGCACCTGCCCATCTGGGACAAGGGCCGCGCCGACCGGGCGCTGGTCAGCTTCTACGACCCGACCAACCCGCAGGCGCGTTCTTATGTCTGGGGCAAGGCCAGGGAAAACTACTACAAGCTCGGCGTGCGGGTGTGGTGGCTGGATGCCTGCGAGCCGGAGCTGCGCCCGGAGGACCAGGGCAACCTGCGCTACCACATCGGTCCCGGCGCCGAGGTCAGCGGCATCTACCCGATGATGAACGCGCGGGCCTTCTACGAGGGGATGCGCGCCGAGGGCGAGGACGAGATCGTCCTGCTGTGCCGGTCGGCGTGGGCGGGCAGCCAGCGGTACGGCGCGGCGGTCTGGTCCGGTGACGTGGACTCCACCTTCGAGGACCTGCGCCGCCAGATCCCGGCCGGGCTCAACATCGGCCTGTCGGGCATCCCGTGGTGGACCACCGACATCGGCGGGTTCAAGAACGGCAACATTCACTCGCCCTCGTTCCGCGAGCTGCTGGTCCGCTGGTTCCAGTTCGGGGTGTTCTGCCCGCTGACCCGGCTGCACGGCGTCCGCGAGCCCGGCACCATGATCGGCGCCGACCAGACCGGCGCGGACAACGAGGTCTGGTCGTTCGGCGAGGAGGTGTACCAGATCCTGCGGCGGCTGCTGTTCCTGCGCGAGCACCTGCGCCCCTACGTGATGGACCAGATGACGGCGGCCGCGCAGACCGGGCTGCCGCCGATGCGGCCGCTGTTCGTCGACTTCCCGGCCGACCAGCAGGCCTGGGACATCGAAGACCAGTACCTGTTCGGGCCCGACATCCTCGTCGCCCCGGTCGTCACCGAGGGCGCGCGGGAGCGGCAGGTCTACCTGCCGGCCGGGGCCACCTGGCGGGACGCCTGGACCGGCTCGCCGCATATGGGCGGAGCCTGGATCACCGCACCCGCGCCGCTGGACAAGATCCCGGTCTACCTGCGTGAGGGCGGGCAGGCCCGGCCGTTCCCGGACGACGCCACCCTGGAAGCCGCCGCCCTGGATGCCGCCAGCACCGAGGCGGCTGCCGCGGAGGGGGACAGCCGGGCATGACCAGCACAGCGGCGCGCAGCGCCCCGACCGCAGGCGACCGCGCAGCCCCCGCACCGCGGCGGCCGGGCTGGCGGGCGCACAGCCGGGGCCTGGCCCGGGCCGCGTTCCTGATCCCGGCCCTGGCCTACGTGCTGTTCGCGTTCGCGCTGCCGACCCTCTACAACCTGATCCTGAGCTTCCAGGAGACCTCGCCGGCGACCATCTCCAGCCTGGCCGCGCCGTTCGCGGGCCTGGCCAACTACAAGATCACCCTGCTGCAGGACACCACCCAGTCGGCCCTGTGGCGCACCTTGTGGTTCACCATCGGGTCGCTGGTGTTCCAGTTCCTGATCGGGTTCGGGCTGGCCCTGCTGTTCAACGTCCGGTTCCCGCTGCGCCGGCTGGCCCGGTCGCTGATCATCGTGCCGTGGCTGCTGCCGTTCCTGATCACCGGCACCATCTTCCGGTTCCTGTTCCAGGCCGAGGGCGGCGCGGTCAACCAGCTGCTGATTGACCTGCACCTGATCCACCACCAGGTCGGCTACCTGCTGTCGCCGGGCTGGGCGTTCACGGTCTTGCTGATCACCAACATCTGGATCGGCGTGCCGTTCTTCACTGTGCTGCTCTACAGCGCGCTGCAGGACGTGCCGGCCGAGCTGAAGGAAGCGGCGATGATCGACGGCGCCGGGTTCTGGCAGCGGCTGACCCGGATCACGCTGCCGATCATCCGCCCGGTGATCGAGGTCACCTTCGTGCTCGGCTTCGTGTTCACCGTCAAGGTCTTCGACGTGGTCATCGGCCTGACCCAGGGCGGCCCGGCCAACTCCACCCAGCTGATCGCCACCTGGGCCTACAACCTGTCCTTCCAGCAGTTCAACTACGGCGCGGGCGCGGCGCTGAACACGGTGCTGCTGATCATCGTCGCGATCGTCGCGCCGGTCTACATCTGGCTCAACCGCGAATCACTCCGGAAGGGTTAGCGTGTCCAGGCATCCCCGGCTTCTCTCGCTGGCAGCAGCCATCGTCGCCCTGGCGGCGCTGGTCATCCTGCTGTTCCCGCTGTACGCGGTGGTGATCGCCTCGCTGGAGAACAACTCGCAGCTGATCGGCAACCATTACTACTTCTTCCCGCCGACGCCGAGCCTGGCCAACTACCGCTCGGTCATCTCCAGTCAGGGCGGGCACATCCTGAGCAGCCTGATCATCGGGGTGGGCACGGCGGCACTGACCCTGATCATCGCGCTGCCCGCGGCGCATGCCCTGGCCCGGTACCGGTTCCGGGTCACTGCCCTGATCGCAGGCTCACTGCTGGCGGCGCAGATCCTCCCGTCCATCGTTATCGCTAATTCCCTGTTCGTGATCTATCACCATCTGCACCTGCTCAACACCTACCCGGGCCTGATCGTGGCCGACGCCTCCTACGCGGTGCCGTTCAGCATCCTGGTGCTGCGGGCGTTCATGCTCGGGCTGCCCGGCGACGTGCTGCAGGCGGCACGGGTGGACGGGGCCAATGAGTGGCGCGCGTTCACCCGGGTGGTGCTGCCGATGAGCCGCACCGCCATCATCACGGTCGCGGTGTTCGCCTTCCTCAACGGCTGGGGCGACTTCATCTTTGCTCTCACGATGCTGTCGGGCAGCTCGTTCGAGCCGATCACGCTGTCCATCTACTCCTACATCGGGGAGTTTTCCCAGAACCTGGGCGCGGCCATGGCCCTGTGCGTCTTCGGGCTGCTGCCCGCGGCCGTCCTGCTCATCGCCGCCCAGCGCTACATCGCCTCCGGCCTGACCGTCGGGTCGGTCAAGGGGTGAGCGAGATCAGTTAGCGAGTAAATCAGGAGGGTGTCCATGCGCACGTCCACCAGACTGAGTTCCAGATCCCGGTGGCGGCTCGGCGCGGCCGGCGTGGTCGCGGTGGGCCTGGCCCTGGCCGGCTGCGGGTCGTCCTCGGGCGGCAGCAGCTCCAGCGGCAAGGTCACGATCACCGAGCTCGACTACTTCACCTCCAGCGGCGGCAACGAGGCCGTGAACTGGTACAACAAGAAATTCGAGGCTGCCCACCCCGGGGTCACGGTCAAGCGGCAGGTGGTTCCCTACGCGAACCTGATCACCAAGGTGCTGCAGGAGGCCAGCGCCGGGGACCTGCCCAACATCGTGATGCTGGACAACCCCAACGTCCCGCAGGTCGCCGCGACCGGGCAGCTGCTGCCGCTCGATAACGAGCCGGGCTTCACCACCAGCGGCTACTACACCGGCGCCATGAACGAGTGCAAGTACCAGGGCAAGTACTACTGCTACGCGATCGGCACCAACTCGGTGGGCCTGTTCTACAACGCCAAGATGTTCGCCGCCGCGCACCTGTCGGCGCCGACGACCTGGGCCGAGCTGCAGGCGGACGCCAAGAAGCTGACCAAGGGGCACCAGTACGGCATCGCCTTTGACGCCACCGGTGACGAGCAGTCGACCTGGCAGCTGGAGCCGTTCTTCTGGAGCAACGGAGCCAGCCTGACCAACGTCAGCACGCCGGCCTTCCAGCAGGCACTGCAGCTGTGGGTCAACATGGTCAAGGACGGCTCGGCGTCGAAGTCGGTGCTGAACTGGGGCCAGGACCCCGACCTCACCCAGCAGTTCCTGCACAAGACCGCGGCCATGATCGTGGACGGCCCGTGGATCTTCCCCGAGCTGAACCAGGCGGGCTGGAAGTACAACAAGGACTACAAGATCGCGCCCATCCCGGTCCGCCAGGCCGGCCAGACCGTGATCGCCCCGCTGGGCGGCGAGACCTGGAACCTCGGCGACTCCGGCAGCAGCCAGCAGCAGAAGATGGCCTGGCAGTGGATCAAGGGCATGCAGGCGCCGGATGTCATGAAGCACGTGACGTCGCTGATGTACTACCTGCCCACCAAGCCGTCGGTCACCGAGCAGCAGCTCAGCGCGGGCCCGCAGTACACCGTCTTCGCCAAGGAGACGCAGACGGCCCGGCCGCGCACGACCGAGTACGGCGCGAACTACCCGAAGGTGTCGCAGGCGATCTGGACCGCCATCCAGTCGGCGATCACCGGCACCCAGTCGGTGCCGTCGGCGCTGCAGCAGGCCCAGCAGACAGTCGCCAGCGTCCCGAAGGTCAGCGGCTGATCAGGAGGTAACCAGCTGACGCGACGTGCCGGCCTGGTGGCGGTCTCCCCCGGATCGTCACCAGGCCCGGCGCCAGCTCCTGATTGCCCGCCATCGGGCGCAGCCGGGCAAAGGGCCAGGACATGCCGTCATTGACATTGTCGGCACCTACACTGCTGGTATGAGCGAGTCAGCGCCTTCGGGTGAAGTAAGGGCCGAGCAGGACGATGCTCCTGAACTGCCCAGGCATCTTGCCGCGCTCGTAGGATCCCTGCGTGGTCCGGCAGATATGGGCCGAAACCATGATAAATATCTGACCTATGCGGACCGCGAGGAGACTGCTGGCGGAGCCGCGTCAGCATGATCCTGTGTGACACAGGCCCACTGGTCGCCGCGTTCAACCAGGCTGACCGAGACCATGAGCGCTGTGCCCGGTTCCTCACCGAGAACTGGCAGCGACTGGTAGTCCCGTCCCTGGCTGTTACTGAGGTATGTCACCTGTTAGCTGATCCGCAGCGCCGCGGGCGGTCGGCACTTGCGGCTGAGTTCTGTGGCGCGATCGCCGAGGATGAGCTCCGGGTTATCGAGGCCACCCCGCACGACTACCGCCGGATGTCGGAGCTGTTGAACAAGTACGCGTCGCTGAATCTGCAGGTCGTCGATGCTTGCGTGGTTGCGCTGGCCGAAAGGCTCGACGTCCGCGAGGTCGGAGCCCTCGACCGCCGGGACTTCCAGGTTGTGCAGCCGCGGCACCTGCCCAAGGGCGAGC
>DASUBV010000148.1:0-4866 GCA_035763085.1 Streptosporangiaceae bacterium
CCGGCCGACACCGTCACCTTCACCGGGCGCCAGCCGGCCCGGATCCAGTACCACTCCGGCAGGCCGGTCAGGCCCTCCTGGCCGCGCGGCGGCGCGGTGCCCGGCTTGAGCACCGGGATGTTGAGCTCGCTCTCGGCGACCTGCAGCAGCTCCTGCGGGGTCACCGCCGGGACGCCCTTGTCCGAGACCAGCGTGACGCCGCCGAATGGCTGGCTGCCGGGGCAGGTGATGGCCGCCCACTTCTTGCCCCTGGGCGGGTCGGGCAGGCGGAGGAACCTGATCTGGGCCTTGGACAGCGGCGTGAGCGTGCAGGTGTACTTGCCGCCGCCGCCCTTGCCGGGGCTGCCGCCGGTGGTCGAGCCGTTCCCGCACACCACCACCCAGCTGTGCGGCGGCTGGAACACCTCCTGGCAGCCGCCGCCCGCCGGGGCCGCCGCCTCATGCGCCGCGGCCGCGGCCGCCCGGGCCCCGGCGGCAGCCGTCCCGGCACTGGCCGCCGGGCCGGCGCCCGTCACCGCGGGGACCGCCAGCGCCAGTAACGCCAGCGCGGGCACCGCCAGCGCGGGCGCGGCGGCGGCCAGCCTGCGCGCCGCCTTGTGCCTCAGGGTGAGCATGGCACCTCCACCGGCTGCATGTTGGCGACCTTCCAGCGGCCGCCCGACAACTCCAGCGAGATGTAGAAGTCCTGGCCGGGCAGGCCGAAGCTGCCCGGGACCACCCGGCCGGTGCGCTTGTCCAGCACGCCGAAGTGGCTCAGGTCCAGGCAGTCATGCACCAGCGCGCTGCGCCCTTTCACCCGCACGCTCTTGACGTGCGTGATGGCGCCGCCGTAGGCGATGTCGTGGGCGGCCCAGACCTTCCGCAGTGACCGGATCAGCTGGGTCATGCCCGACGGCGACTCGAACGGCGCCAGGATGGTCCGGGCCCGCCCGGACCGGCCCGCCGTCATCGCCGCGGCATACGCCAGCCAGTACCCGCGGTAGGCGCGGGCGACCTGCTGCCGGGGCGTGAGAGACGGCCGGGCTGCCACCGCCGGGGCGGGCGTGGCCGACTGCAGGTGGGCAGGCAGGCGCACCGCTGCCTGACTGCCGCAGGCGGCAGCACCGAGCGCGGCGGCCGCTAACCCCGCGCTTAACGCTGCCGGGCCCGCCAGCTTCCGGCGCCCCCCGGGCCGGTTGCCAGCGCACCGTGATAACGAGACTGCCCCCATGCGAAACGCATGCATCATGAGCTGACTTGCTCCCAGCTGACCGTGATGTGTACCTGTGACCGTGGCACAGCCTTCCGCAACGATCATGGACGCACAAGCGAGTTGGCCAGGAAAGTCCGCCCATCGCCCGACTTAGGCCGCTCGCGTCTCACCGGCCCTGATGCGCTGGTGATCTGCCGGTATCAGAGTGAGGTAAGGGACACCCGGGACCGACCCGGGATGTACGGCACCACCTGGGCCGGCTTAGCATGCGGGCGTGTCCATGCTCTACGGGATCGGCAAGCGCCTGCTGGTCGGCACGCCCATGCAGAGCGACCGCCTCGGCCACACGCTGCTGCCCAAGAAGATCGCCCTGCCGGTCTTCGCCAGCGACGCGCTGTCCTCGGTCGCCTATGCCACCGAGGAAATCCTCATCGTCTTGTCGGTCGGCGGCCTGGCCCTGGTCGGCGCGACGCCGTGGATCGCCCTGGCCGTCGGCCTGCTGATGCTGGTCGTGGTCGCGTCCTACCGGCAGAACGTGCATGCCTATCCCTCAGGCGGCGGCGACTACGAGGTCACCACGACCAACCTCGGCCCGAAGCTCGGGATCACCGTCGCCGCCGCCCTGATGGTTGACTACACGCTCACCGTCGCGGTCTCGGTCTCCTCCGGGGTGGCCAACCTGGCCTCGGCATTCCCGGCGCTGGACGGGCACGTCACACTGCTGACCGTCATCGTCGTGGCCACCATCGCGCTGCTCAACCTGCGCGGCGTGCGTGAGTCCGGGACGGCGTTCGCCATCCCCACCTACTGCTTCGTGGCGACGGTCACGCTGCTGATCGTCTGGGGCCTGATCAAGCTCGGCACCGGCGGCCACATCGAGGCCGTCAGCTCTCACTACCACGTGCAGAACGTGCAGGACTTCACCGGATTCGCGCTGGTCTTCCTGCTACTGCGGGCCTTCTCCTCCGGCTGCACCGCGCTGACCGGCGTCGAGGCGATCAGTAACGGGGTCCCGTCGTTCAAGAAGCCCAAGAGCAAGAACGCGGCCACCACGCTGGCCATGCTGGGCGGCATCGCGGTGACCATGTTCGGCGGCATCACCGCCCTGGCGATGATCGCGCACGTGCACACCGCGGCCACGCCCGCCGAGCTGGGCCTGCCGCCCAGTCACCCGCTGCCCACCGTGATCGCCCAGGTCGGCCAGGCCGTCTTCGGCCACTCCTCGCCGTTCTTCTACATCCTGCAGCTGTTCACGGCGCTGATCCTGATGCTGGCCGCCAACACCGCCTTCAACGGGTTCCCGGTGCTGGCCTCCATCCTGGCCAGGGACGGCTACCTGCCCCGCCAGCTGCGCACCCGCGGCGACCGGCTCGCCTACAGCAACGGCATCCTGCTGCTGTCGGCGTTCGCGATCGTGCTGATCATCGCCTTCGACGCCTCCCCGACCCGGCTGATCCAGCTGTACATCGTCGGCGTGTTCGTGTCGTTCACCTGCAGCCAGACCGGGATGATCCGGCACTGGAACCGGCACCTGCGCACCGTCACCGACCGGCCGACCCGGATGAAGATGATCAGGTCGCGGGCGATCAACACGGTCGGTGCCTGCGTGACCGGCGTGGTCCTGGTCATCGTCGTGGTGTCCAAGTTCGCCAGCGGGGCGTGGATCGCGGTGGCCGCGATGGGCGTCATCTGGCTGACCATGCGCGGCATCCAGCGGCACTACGAGAACGTCGCGCTCGAGCTCAAGCCCGAGCTGGAGGGCCCGGTCACCCTGCCGGCCAGCAACGTGTCAATCGTGCTGGTGTCCAAGCTGCACCTGCCCACGCTGCGGGCGCTGGCCTACGCGCGGGCCACCAAGCCGGCCCGGCTGGAGGCCATCACGGTCAGCGTCGACGAGGCCGAGACCCAGCGGCTGCTGCAGGAGTGGGAGCAGAGCAACATGCCGCTCCCGCTGACCGTGGTCTCCTCGCCCTACCGGGACATCACCCAGCCCGTCATCGCCTACGTCAAGCGGCTGCGGCTGGAGAGCCCGCGCGACATCGTCACCGTCTACATCCCGGAGTACGTGCTCGGCCACTGGTGGGAGCAGGTCCTGCACAACCAGAGCGCGCTGCGGCTCAAGGCCCGGCTGCTCAACCTGCGGGGCGTGGTGGTCGCCAGCGTGCCCTACCAGCTCAAGTCCGCGGCCGCCGGGAGCTACGCCGAGAAGATCGACCCGCTGCAGCAGCACCGCGAGCAGGCCCAGCAGGCCGAGCAGGCCGAGCACGCCGGGCAGGCCGGGGGCGAGCCGGAGCGCCGGGCCCGCGAGGACGGCACGCCGCTGGGCCGGGCAGCGGCGCAGAAGGCCGTGCAGGAAGCCGCCGCGCGGGACGCCGCCCGGCAGGCAGCCGCCGAGCAGGCCGCCGCGGAGCAGGCCGCCGCTGAGGAGGCCGCAGCCAGGCAGCCCGCAGCCGGCCAGGCGGCAGCCGGACAGGCGCCGGACGGCTCGGACAGCCCGGCCCCGCCGGACGGCGACCGGCGGTGGAGCCGGCTGCCCATGCGGCTGTCGCTGCGCGAGAAGCTCACCGCGGGCCGCGATGCCCTGCAGGCAGCCGAGACGCGGGCCGAGAGCAGTCAGGTCGGCGGGGACAAGGCGATCCCGATCGCGGACTGCCGCCAGCGCGAGGTCGTCGACGTGGCGGGCACGCTGCGCGCGGTCACGCTGCGGCCGCGCGGCAACAGCCTGACGATGGAAGCCGACCTGTGGGACGGCACCGGCAACATCACCCTGGTCTGGCTCGGCCGCCGGGACATCCCCGGCATCCAGCCGGGCCGGCGCATCGTGGTGCACGGCCGGCTGGCCACCATCAAGGGCGAGCCGACCATTTTCAACCCGACCTACGAGCTGCGCCCGGCAGCCACCGAGGGCTGATTCACAGACCCGTCCGGGATGGGCAGTGGTCACCAGCTGGGTAGGTCACCAGCTGGTGACCTGGCGTGCCCGGGGACGCGATGAGGTCTGCGGTAGATGAGCCAGTGACCACGGAGATCTCCGGACCGGAGACCTCATGCCGACCGCACCGGTCAGGCCCGGCGGAGGTACCGCGGGCGGTGCCGGAGCGGGACCTGCCGCGCCCGGGCCAGGCGCGCAGCGCGTACCCGGCCGGGCCGGGCGAGTCCGCCCCAACCGGACCGGCCGGCCCGGCGTCATAGGTGTCAGCTACGGCGGCTCGGCAGCGAGCCCGGTCTGAAGGACACCTTGATGAATCTTCGTGCTATCCGGCCCGTGCGGGCCGGCCGCGTGCTGGCCGCTACCAGACGGACCGCCATCGTGCTGGCGGCCAGCGGCGCGCTGCTGGCCGCCTGCGGCAGGCCGGCCGCGCCGACCGCAGACCCGCCCGCGACGGTCACCACGACGGTGTCCGCCAGCCCCAGTGCGCCGGCCAGCCAGCCTGGCAGCGGCAGCGCCAGCACCGCGCCCGCCGCGGCGCCCTCCTCGGGCGCCGCCAGCCCGCCCGGCTGCCTGACCCGCTACCTGCACGGCGTCCTCACCGGCACCAATGGCGCCGCGGGCAGCGTGTACAGCGTGATCGTGTTCAGGAACCTCAGCAACGTCAGCTGCACCCTGTACGGGTTCCCCGGCGTCGCGGTCTCCCGCGGGCTGCCGGTCAGCCTGGTCGGCGCCACCGCACGGC
>DASUBV010000149.1:0-4527 GCA_035763085.1 Streptosporangiaceae bacterium
CCGGCGCCGGTGCGGTCGAGGGCGCCGTAGCGCAGCAGTGCCAGGGCCTGGGTGGTGGGCAGGGCGCGGGCGATCCCGGCGAGCCAGCCGGGCAGCGCGGTGATCGGGAACAGCGCCCCGGCGATGAACCAGGGCAAGATCGCGACGACCGGGGTGATCCCGACGTATTCCTCCTGGGTGGGGATCCGGTTGGCGAGGATCTCCGACAGGCCGTACATGAACGCCGTGAAGGCCAGGACGGCGCCGGCGAACCAGCCGATGCCGGCGGCGGTGGCGTGGAAGTGGCTGCCGCGCAGCCAGCCGGCGCCGATCAGGACGGCGACCTGCAGCAGGCTGACCGCGATGGCCACGGCCAGGTTACCCAGCACGATCAGGGCGCGGGGGATGGGTGCGGCGAGCAGTTCGCGGCGCGCCCCGGTGGACCGGTCGACGATGACCCCGATCGCGGCGAAGGTGCAGGTGAGCGGGATGAGCAGGCCGACGGTGCCGACGATGACGAAGGTGCTGTAGTCCATGCCGCCGTGACCGGCCGTGGGGATGATCTTGGCCAGGGCCGGGGCGATCACGAGGGCGAACAGCAGCGGGGTGGCCAGCGGGGCGAGGATCTCCCGCGGGGTGTGCGCGCTGAGCGAGGTCCGGCGGCGGGCCAGGGCGGCCCAGGCGGCCAGCCCTCCGGGCAGGGCCAGAGCGCCCGGGCCTGCCAGCGGGGTGGCCGCTGGCGCGGTGGTGATGGCTGTCATGGCGGGTTCTCCTTGCGTGTGGCGGGTCAGGCGGCGAGCCTGCTACCGGTCAGCTGCAGGTACACGTCGTCCAGGGTGGGCTTGCGGGTGGTGATGGCCTCGGCGTGGATGCCCAGGCCGACGAGGGCGGCGATAGTGTCGCTGGCGGAGTGGCCGCGCAGTGGGACGGTCAGCGTGGAGCCGACGGTGAACGCGTCGCTGGCGGCCAGGCCGCGGCCGCGCATCGCGGCCAGCGCTCCGCCGGGGTTGTCGGGCACGCGCAGCTCGATGAGCTCGTCGCCCAGGCCGGCCAGCAGCGCGCGTGGGCGGTCCAGGGCCACGATCGTCCCCTGGTGCATGACGGCGATGCGGTCGCACAGCCGTTCGGCCTCATCAAGGTAGTGGGTGGTGAGCACGGTGGTCATGCCGGTGGCCCCGCGCAGGCCGCTGATCAGGTCCAGCAGCTCGTAGCGGATGCGGGTGTCCAGCCCGACGGTCGGCTCGTCAAGGAACAGCACCCGGGGCCCGGACACCAGCGCCCGGGCGATCTCCAGCCGCCGCCGTTGGCCGCCGCTGTAGCTGGCGGCGGGACGGTTCAGCACCTCGGCCAAGCCGAACACCCCGGCCAGCTCGGTGATCTTACCGGCCGCGTCCGGCGCGCGGATCCCCCACAGCCGCGCGTGCAGCTCCAGATTGCGGCGGCCGGTCAGCGCCTTGTCCAGCACGGACTCCTGGAAGACGACGCTGCTGACCAGCCGCGCCGCGATGGGCTTGGTGACCACGTCGAAACCGGCCAGCCGCGCCGACCCGCTGGTGGGCTTGATGGTGGTGGTCAGCATCCCGATCGTGGTCGACTTCCCGGCCCCGTTCGGGCCGAGCAGCCCGAACACCTCCCCCGGCGCCACCTCGAAGTCGATCCCGCTGACCGCCTCAACGCCGCCGGGGTAGGTCTTGCGAAGGCCGACGACCTCCACCGCGGCCTCGCCGTCGCCGGCGGTGGCGCGCAATTCTTCAGACATTGTTTGCTCCTCGCAGTCGGACCGCCCCTGCGGTCGCGGGGTCGGGCCGGGCTGCTGGCCGGCCGTCACGGGTTGCCGTAGATGGCGCAGCTTGCGGGGCATGCCGCCGACGACGAGGTCAGGACTCGGCGGGCACGACATGCAGGCGCATGAACTGGCGGATGCCGAGTATCCGGAAGCTGACCCGTTCCAGCGGGCTGAACGCGGACCGGATGAGCGGCTCCGCCTCCTGCCAGCCCAGGAACTCGGGCCGCGTGGCGGTGTAGTCCTGGCCCTCCAGCCGGATCGAGCAGCCCCCGGCCGCCCGCACGTTCCGCGACCAGTCGGACTGGTTGCCGAAGGTCAGCGGGATCACGACCTGGTCGCCGCTGCGGCGGGCACCGGCCGACGTCGTGTATGGCCGGCCTGACCGCCGGCCGGTGTGGCGGATCTGGGCGGCCATCCGGAAGTGCCGCCGGCCCGCCAGCTTGCGGATCAGCGGGTTCAGCATCTTGGTCATCGGCCGCATCACGGTCCTCACCAGCAGCGACGGTGCCACGGGTGGCAGCGCGCCAGGAGCGGCCGCGGCCGCCCGTTCCGGGTTCGCGGTCATTTCCGCGCCGTCCCTTGGCTCGCGGCCATCAGGCGGATGATCGCCGGCGGCAATGTTCCCTGGGCTCTGGATTGCTCGAGGGCCGCTGCCCACCACGCCAGGTCGTCCAGCAGGATCTTCGCCGCGGCGCTGGTCCGCGGGTCGGCCGGCTGCCCGTCCGGGCCGAACGCCTCGCCGACATGCGGGATGATGACGGTATTACGCAGCGGGACCATTTCTGCCTCGATCGCGATATGCGCCAGGTGCTCGACAGCGCGGATGCCGCCGCCGATGCCGCCGCTGTAGGCCACACAGGCGGCGGGCTTGGTCCGGAACGCGAACGTGGCGAAGACGCTGTCGATGGCGTTCTTCAGCACGGCGGGAACGCTGTGGTTGTATTCCGGCGTGATGAACAGGTAGGCGTCGCCTTCAGCGATTTTGTCGTTCCACTGCCTGACCGCGGGCACGGAGAAGACCGGGTCCCTGGGGTCGCCGACGGTCGCGAACGTCTCGCCGAACATGGGCAGCTCCCAGTCCCGCAGGTCGATCACCTCGACCTCGAACCCGCCGTGGCCGCGGGCCGCCGAGGTGATCCAGGGGATCACCCGGTCGGCGGCCCGGCCCGGCCGGGTGCTGCCGATTATGATCTTGAGCCTGAGCATGGTGTCCCCTCTCACGGGCACGGGCACGGGCGGCTGCCCGGGGTGTTCCGTGGCCACCGGGAGCGGCGGCACCAGTAAGGACGATGGAGACTCGCGGATAGTGACATCGCCGAAGGCCGGGACGCCAGCCAGGGCAGAGCGTCAGGCGAGGGCTGACAGCTGAGAGCTGAGGAAACTCAGCTTTCGGGGGTCGCCGATGACGTGTACCCCCTGGATCACCTCGCCGCGCAGGGTGAACACCAGCACCCCGGCAAGCTCGCGGCCGGTGAAGCCGAGAACCGCGGGCTGGCCGCCGGGCGGGCAGGACACCAGAGTCGCGCCCCGCCCCCAGAAACGCAGCAGGTTCCTGGCGACATCCTCGGCACCGGTCACCAGCGCGTGCGGGGGAGCGCCCGGGCCCAGGTCGACGTCGCCCCACGCGTCCGGGGCGAGCACCGCGACCAGGCCGGCCAGATCACCATTCGCGCACACGGCGATGAATTTCTCAGTGACAAGGCGGTGCTCGGCGAAGGCAACGTCGAAGCGGGCGCCGTCATCGCCCGCGGAGATCTTCTGCCTGGCCCGCCTGGCCAGCTGGCGGCACGCCGGCGTGGTCTTGCCGACGCTCTCGGCGACGACGCCGAAGGGCATCTGGAAGATGTCGTGCAAGATGAAGACGACCCGCTCGGCGGGGCTAAGCCGCTGCAGCACGACCAGCAGGGCGAGCCTGACGCTGTCGTCGAAGGTGACCCGGTCAGCGGGATCGGCCAGCGCCGGCTGGGCAGGCGGCGAGAGGAACTCGATCTGGCTGGAGTCGCGGACCTGTTCCCGGCGGGAGCGGGCGGACTTGATCTGGTCCAGGCACAGCCGGCTGGTCACCACGATCAGCCAGCCGCGCTCGTCCTCGATCTCGCCGAGATCGGCGCGGATCAGGCGGGAGAACGCGTCCTGCGCGATGTCCTCGGCCGCGCCGATATCGCCGGTCATCCGGAAGGCCAGGTCAACAAGGTAGGGGCGGTGGTCCTGGTACGCCCGGCTGATCTTCCGGCGATCCCGTTCCCCGTCCATGCCGCACTCCCCTCCGGCCCGCCTGGGACTTGTTACCGGTGAGCGGACCAGCCGCCGGCGATCTTCCCTTCCCTTCAGGACGAGACAGCGGCGCGGAACGTGACAGCACGCCCCGCCCGCCTGGGAGCGGTGTCACTTTCCCGCGTCGTGTGTCGTCCTTTGCCGGTGACATGCCACAGCCACCTGCGCGGCACCCGCCAGCCACAAGGGGGATCCATGACCCGCATACCCAGCCACACCATCACTGACGCCCCGGCCGCCTCGCGGCCGGGGCTGAAAGACATGCTCCAGTTCTCGCCCACCGGCCAGCTGCTCAACCTGCACGCGCAGATGGCCCATGCCCCGGCCGTCCTGGAAGCCTACGGGTCGATCCGGCGGGCGGCCGGCCGACACGGAACGCTGGACCAGCCGGTCCGCACCGCGCTCATGCTCGCCGCGGCCGATGACAGCAAATACGCGCAGGCGGTCATCTCGATGCTCGCGCTACGGTCCGGCTGGCGTCCGGACCA
>DASUBV010000150.1:0-129767 GCA_035763085.1 Streptosporangiaceae bacterium
CAGGTGCCAGGAATGCTCGGCGTCGTTCTCCCGGCGCTGCGCGGCGACCAGCGGGGACTGGCGCAGCACGGCCTTCATCTGGTCGATCTCGATGAGGAAGGTGAGCTGGTCGCGCAGCCGGCCGCTCAGGCTGCCGGGGAACGGGGTCCGGTCGGCGAGCAGCTCGGGCGGCGCGGCGGTCTGGCCGGCCAGCAGCTCGGGCGGCGCGGCGGCATCCGGGGCGGCGGCGTGAGGGCCGGCGGGGTGGTCAGCCATGCGGTCATCGTGGCACGGGCCTAGCGCCAGTGCGTGAGCGGGACCGGGCCGCGGCTGAGCACGGTGCGGATGGCGAAGGTGCTGCGCGCCTCGGCCACGGCCGGGATGGCCAGCACCTGGTCCAGCAGCAGCTGCTCGTAACCGGCCAGGTCGGGGACGGCCACCTCGACCATGAAGTCATCGGTGCCGGAGGTCACGTGGCAGGCCACCACGGCGGGGATGGCCAGCAGGGCCTGCTCGACCTGGACCGAGCTCTCCCGTGAGTGTCCCTCGACGCGCAGGCCGATGAAGACCGTCAGGCCGAGCCCGGCCCGCGCCCGGTCGACCTCGGCGTGGTAGCCGGAGATGATGCCGCTGGCCTCCAGCGCCTTGACCCGGCGCAGGCAGGCCGACGGCGACAGCGACACCGCCTCGGCCAGGTCGACGTTGGCGATCCGGCCGTCGCGCTGCAGCTCGGCGACGATGGCACGATCGATACGGTCTGCTTTCTCAGGTGGCATGAAATTCAGGTTACTGGCTTTCCTGTCGCACGATGTTGCAGGGAGGTGCTCGATCCACGCAATCTTTGCCATCGCGTGCGAGCCGTTTTCGGCGAAGCTGAAGCCATGAGCGCAACAGCCACCGCCCGCCCCGCTCCGCAGTCCCCCGCGGCTGCCGGATCCCCCGCCGCTGCCGGGTTCCCCGCCGCTGGCCGGCCCTCCGCCGGCTCCCCCGGGGCCCGGCTGGCCCGGCCGCTGTCGGTGCCGCGCGGCGCGGCGTTGTACATCGGCGCGCTGCTCGGCCCCGGCGTGCTCCTGCTGCCGGGGCTGGCCGCCGCGCAGGCGGGTCCGGCGTCGGTACTGGCCTGGCTGGCGCTGATCGCCACGTCCGCGCTGCTGGCCGGCGTGTTCACCGCGCTGGGCCGGGCGGTCCCGGCGGCCGGCGGCGTCATCGGCTACACCGCGGCGGGCCTGGGCCGCCGGGCCGGCGCAGCGGCTGGCTGGTGCTTCCTGGCCGGGGTCGTCTGCGGCGCCCCGATCGTGTGCCTGATCGGCGCCAGCTACGTCGCCGACCTGACCGGCGGCGGGCAGCTGATGCGCGCGGCCGTCGCGGGCGGCCTGCTGCTGGTCGTGCTCGGCCTGGCGCTGGGCGGCGTGCGCGCCACCACCACCGCGCAGCTCGTGCTGGTCGCGCTGCTCATCGCGGTCGTCGTGGCGGCCGTGGCCGGCTCGGCCCCGTCGGCCAGGGCGGCGAACTGGGCGCCGTTCGCGCCGCACGGCTGGCTGTCCATCGGCCACGCCGCCGCCACGCTGATGCTGTCGTTCGTCGGCTGGGAGGCCGTGGCGCCGCTGACCAGCCGGTTCGCTCGTCCTGCCCGGCAGCTGCCGCAGGTCATCGGGATCGCGTTCGCCGTTACCACGGCGCTGTACCTGGGCCTGGCCGTCGCGACGATCGCGGCGCTCGGCCGCGGCGCCGGGACCAGCGTGCCGCTGGCCGCGCTCCTGCAGCTGGCCATCGGCCCGGCCGGCCGCGCGGTGGCGGCGGCCGCGGCGCTGGTGCTGACGCTGGGCGCGACGAACGCCTACCTGTCCGGTGCCAGCGAGATGATCCGCCAGCTCACCGCCGGCCGCCGCGCCCGGCGCGCGGCGCCGCGGGCCGGCTCAGCGCAGCCGGACTCACTGCAGTCTGGCTCAGTGCCGTCCGGCTCAGTGCAGTCCGGCGCGCAGTCCGGCTCGGCCCGGCCGTTCCTGCTGGTGATCGCGGCGACCGGACTGGCGCTCATCGGCCTGTACGCGCTCGGCCTGGTCAGCGTCACGGCGCTGGTCACGCTCCCGACCACGATGTTCCTGGTGGTCTACCTGACCTGCACCGCGTCGGCTACCCGCGTTCTCACCGGGCCCGCCCGCCTCGCCGCGGTGCCCGCGATGCTCGCCGTTGCCGCGGTGCTGGCGTTCTGCGGCTGGGCCCTCGCCGCGGCCGCCGTGGTCGCCACCCTCGCCGCGGTCGCAGCCCCGGCCGCATCCGCTCGCCGCCGGCGTGGTCAGGCCGCCTAGCCTGGCCTGCCATCCGACCGGCGAGCCGGACTCGCCCGGGAAGCCCACGTCCCGTTACGCCAGCCTGTCCCGCAACAGCATCAGCCTGAGCAGTTCAGCGACGAGAAGAGCGCCCATCCAGAAGGGCCCAGGGCACGGGTGAACCTGCGCTCTTTCGCATGCCAGCTCTTCGGCCGGAGAACCGGGCGGGAACATGATGCCCGAGTCCTCTGAAGCCCCGGGGTCCGGCCCGGCTGCGCCGGGCACCGGCCGGGCCTGGCGTGTTTGACATGCAGGTAATTACCTGCATAACGTAGCGCTCATGACCACCGAGTTCGACGCCGTGTTCAGGGCCCTGGCCGACCCGACCAGGCGCCGCCTGCTGGACCGGCTGCACGAGCGCAACGGCCAGACGCTGGGCGAGCTGTGCGACGGCCTGGGCATGACCCGGCAGTCCGCGACCCAGCATCTCGGCCTCCTGGAAACCGCGAACCTCGTCGCCACCACCCGGCGCGGCCGGGAGAAGCTGCACTACCTCAACCCCGTGCCGCTGCACGAGATCACCGAGCGGTGGATCGACAAGTTCGAGCGCCCGCGGCTGCGCGCGCTCAGCGCACTCAAGCGGAGGGCAGAAGACGCCATGACCACCGACAGCCACGCCACCACCAGCGACGCCAGCACCCGGCCCGCCTTCGTCTACGTCACCTACATCGAGGCCACGCCCGAGAAGGTGTGGCACGCCCTGACCGACCCCGGGCTCACCGCTCAGTACTGGGGCCACGCCAACGTCTCCCCCGACTGGCAGCCCGGCTCACCCTGGGAGCACCAGCGCACCGACGGCAGCGGCATCGCCGACGTCACCGGCACCGTGCTGGAAGCCGACCCGCCGCGCCGGCTTGTCACCAGCTGGACCATGCCCGGCGAGGACCGCCCCGGCGGCCCCGGGCTGGTCACCTTCGACATCGAGCCCTACGGCGGCATCGTCCGCCTCACCGTCACCAACGAGAACTTCGCCAGCGACGCCGAGCGCGAGGACTCGGCGGCCGGCTGGGCCGCGGTGCTGTCCAACCTCAAGTCCGTGCTGGAGACCGGTCACGCGCTCCCGCAGCCCCCGTGGGAGATGCCGGCCACCCGGCAGTGATGCCAAACGGGACTACGCGCCCGGAATCCCGCACACCGCGCCGGTGTCGGCTCCCGAGACGAGCGCCGCGTACTTCGCGATAGCCCCGCTGGTGATGTTCGGCGCCGGCCGCTGCCAGGCGGCCCGGCGCCGGGCCAACTCCGCGTCGTCCACCAGCAGGTCGAGCCGGCGCTCCGGGATGTCCAGCACCACGGGGTCGCCGTCGCGGACCAGCGCGATCGGCCCGCCGTCCCAGGCCTCCGGCGCGGCGTGTCCCACGCACGCACCGAACGTCGCGCCGGAGAACCGGCCGTCGGTGACCAGCGCCACGTCCTGGCCCAGGCCCGCGCCCTTGATCGCCGCGGTGACCGCGAGCATCTCCCGCATGCCCGGCCCGCCCCTGGGCCCCTCGTACCGGATGATCAGCATGTCGCCCCGGCTCACCTGGCCCGCCGTGACCGCCGCGAAGCAGTCCTCCTCGCGCTCGAACACCCGGGCCCGGCCCTCGAACCGCAGCGTCTCGATGCCCGGCGTCTTCACCACCGCGCCGCTGGGCACCAGGCTGCCGCGCAGCACGGCCAGCCCGCCGTCGGGCTGGACCGCGTCTGTCACCGGCCGCACCACCCGGCCGTCCGCGGCCGGCGCGTCGGACACGTTCTGGGCCAGTGTCCGGCCGTTGACCGTGAGGGTGTCCCCGTCGACCAGCCCGGCCGACAGCAGCTCGCGCAGGATCACCGGCACGCCGCCGGCCTGGTCCAGCTCGCTCATGGTGAACAGGCCGGCGGGCCGCATCGAGGCGATGACCGGGGTGCGGCGGCTGACCGCGTCGAAGTCATCCAGCGTCAGCCCGACCCCCGCCTCGCGGGCGATGGCCAGCAGGTGCAGCACCGCGTTGGTGGAGCCCGCCGTGGCCATCACCACCGTGGCCGCGTTCAGGAACGCCTGCCGGGTCAGGATCTGCCGCGGCCGCAGCCCGGCGGCCAGCGCCGCGACCACCGCCGCGCCGGTGCGCCGGGCCAGGTCGGTACGCTCGGCCGACACCGCCGGCGCCGACGCCTCGCCCGGCAGCGTCATGCCCAGAGCCTCGGCGCAGGCCGACATGGTGTTGGCGGTGTACATGCCCGCGCACGAGCCCGCGCCCGGGCAGGCGGCCCGCTCCACGGCCAGCAGGTCGGCATCCGGCACCTCGCCGGCCGCGTGCCCGCCGACTGCCTCGAACACGTCCTGGATGGTCAGCGACCGGCCCAGCGCGTGGCCGGGCAGGATCGTCCCGCCGTACAGGAACGCCGCCGGGATGTCCAGCCGCGCGCAGGCCATCAGCATGCCGGGCAGCGACTTGTCGCAGCCGGCCACCGCGACCAGCGCGTCGAACTGCTCGGCGGTCACCATCAGCTCCACCGAGTCGGCGATGATCTCCCGGCTGACCAGCGAGGCCTTCATGCCCCCGGTGCCCATCGAGATGCCGTCCGACACCGCGATCGTGCCGAACTCCAGCGGCACCGCGCCGGCCTGCCGCACCCCTTCCTTGGCCGCCGCGGCCAGCTTGTTCAGGTGCAGGTTGCACGGGGTGACCTCGTTCCACGACGAGGCCACCGCCACCTGCGGCCGGGTCAGGTCCTCCTCGCTCAGGCCGACCGCGCGCAGCATCGCCCGCGCCGGGGCCCGCGACGGGCCGGTGGTCAGCGGGCCGGACCGCGGGCGCGGCAGTGCCGCGCCCGGCCCCCCGGCGCCCGGCCCGCTGCCGGTCATACAGCCTCCGAGATCAGCTGATCGTCGGCGATGGCGGTGGCGCCGGCCCGCAGCAGGCCGTAGGCCACGCCGTCGGCCAGCGCCTCCCAGGACGCGGTGACGATGTCGTCGGACACCCCGACCGTCGTCCACTCCCCCTCGGCATCCGCCGAGGTCAGCATCACCCGGGTGACCGCGCTGGTGGCGGCCCGGCCGTCCAGGATGCGCACCTTGTAGTCGACCAGGTGGATGCGCCGCAGCGCCGGGTAGACGTCCACCAGCGCGCGGCGCAGCGCCTGGTCCAGCGCGTGCACCGGGCCGACGCCCTCGCCGACGGCGACCACCCGGTCGGCGCCCAGCCGCAGCCGGACGATGCCCTCGCTGCGGTCGGCGGCCTGCCGGTCGCCGGAGCCGCCGGCCCGCTCGATGACGACCCGGTAGCCCTCCAGCTCGAACCACGTCGGCAGCAGGCCCGCGCTCTTGCGGACCAGCAGCTCGAACGAGGCGTCGGCGGCCTCGAACGCATACCCCCGGTACTCGGCCTCCTTGACCTGCTCCAGCACCCGGCCGGCCAGGCCCGGGTCCTCGCTCAGGTCCAGGCCCAGCTCGGCCGCCTTGGCCTGCACGTTGCTGCGCCCGGCCAGCTCGCTGACCAGCACCTGCGCCTGGTTGCCGACCGCGGCCGGCTCGATGTGGGAGTAGGCGTCCGGCCGCCGCGCGATGGCCGAGGCGTGCAGCCCGGCCTTGGTCGCGAACGCCGACGGCCCGACGTAGGGCTGGCGCGCCTCGAACGGCAGGTTGGCCACGTCGGCGATGGTCCGGGCCGTGGAGGCCAGCGCGGCCAGGCGGCCGGGCGGCAGCAGCTCGTGGCCGCGCTTGAGCTCCAGGCTGGCGATCACCGAGAACAGGTCGGCGTTGCCGCACCGCTCCCCGTAGCCGTTCGCCGCGCCCTGGACGTGCAGCCCGCCGGCCGCCACCGCGACGACCGAGTTGGCCACCGCGCAGGCCGCGTCGTTGTGGAAGTGCACGCCGATCTTGGTCTTCGACCGGTCGGCCACCTCGGCCACGATCCGGGCCACGTCGTCGGGCAGCGTGCCGCCGTTGGTGTCGCACAGCGTCAGCGTGTCCGCGCCCGCCTCAGCCGCGGCCGCGAGCACGGCCAGCGCGTAGCCGCGGTCGGCCTGGTAGCCGTCGAAGAAGTGCTCGGCGTCGAACACCACCCGCCGCCCGGCCGCCCGCATGTAGGCCACCGACTCGGCCACCATGGCCAGGTTCTCCTCCCGGGTGGTCCGCAGTGCCTCGTCGACGTGCAGCGTCCACGACTTGCCGACCAGCGTGACGATCGGCGTCTGCGCCGCCAGCAGCGCGGCCAGGTTGGCGTCGTCCTCCACGCCGCGGCGCGGCAGCCTGGTCGCCCCGAACGCGGCCAGCTGGGCGTTGCGGAACTCCATCGACTTGACCCGCTCGAAGAACTCGGCGTCCTTGGGATTGGAGCCCGGCCAGCCGCCCTCGATCACGTCGACGCCCAGGCCGTCCAGCACGGCGGCCACCCGCAGCTTGTCGGCCACGGTCAGGTCCAGGCCGACCTGCTGCGAGCCGTCGCGCAGGGTGGTGTCGTAGATCTCGACCTTGGGCGTCACGATCTTGCCGCCGGCAGGCGGCGCGGGGGGGCGAGGGGGGTCGTCCCCCCTGGGCAGCACGGTCTTGTCGCCGGCCGGCGAGTCGTCCCCTCTGGGTGGCATGGTCATGACCCGGCCTCCTCCAGGCTGTCCAGCAGCGCCTTCTCCCACTCCCCGGTGCTGGCCGGCGCGCCGGCCGCCAGCACCGCCGACACGGCGGCGTCCAGGTCGGCTGCGGCCGCGGGCTGGCCCAGGTGGGCCAGCATCAGCCCGGCCGACAGCACCGCGCCGGCCGGGTTGGCCCGGCCGGTGCCGGCGATGTCCGGCGCCGAGCCGTGCACCGGCTCGAACACCGACGGCCCGGTGCGGTCGGGGTTGAGGTTCCCGCTCGGCGCCAGGCCCAGCCCGCCGGTCAGCGCCGCGCCGAGGTCGGACAGGATGTCGCCGAACAGGTTGTCGGTGACGATCACGTCGAACCGGGACGGGTCGTCGACCAGCCACAGGCAGGCCGCGTCCACGTGCGCGTAGCTGAGCTCGACGCCCTGCTCGGCCGCCACCTCCGCGCTGACCCGCTGCCACAGGTCGCCGGCGTGGGTGAGCACGTTGGTCTTGTGCACCAGGGTGAGCCGCCCGGCCCGGCTGGCGGCCAGCTCCGCCGCGTACCTGACGCAGCGGCGCACCCCGGCCCGGGTGTTCAGCGACTCCTCGGTGGCCGTCTCGAACTGGGTGCCGCGGTGCACCGTGCCGCCCGCGCCGGCGTACAGGCCCTCGGTGTTCTCCCGGACGATGACCAGGTCCAGGTCGCTGAGCTTCATCGAGGAGACCGCGTTGGCCACCCCGGCGCGCAGCTTGGACGGCCGCAGGTTGACGTACAGGTCCAGCTCGGCGCGCAGCCGCAGCAGCAGGCCGCGCTCCAGCACGCCGGGCGGGACCTCGGGGCTGCCGACCGCGCCGAGCAGCACCGCGTCGGTGGTGCGCAGCTCGGCCAGCGCGGCGTCGGGCAGCACCTCGCCGGTGGCCAGGTAGTGCCGGGCGCCGAGCTCGTAGGGCCGCCACTGGACGGCAAAGCCGCGCCGGGCGGCCACCGCGTCCACGCAGGTGCGCGCGACCTCGGTGACCTCCGGCCCGACCCCGTCGCCGGGGACGTGCGCCACGACATAACTGCTGGCTACGTGACTGGTCATGTCAGGCGTCCATCTCGTCGGTCGCGGCGTTGAGCCAGCTCATCATCTTGCGCAGCGGCTTGCCGGTCTGCTCGATCTGCGCCGTCTTGGCCGCATCGCGCAGCCGCTGGAAGTTCGGCCGGGCGTTGTCGTCCTCGGCCACCCACTCGCGGGCGAAGTCGCCGGACTGGATGTCGGCCAGGATCTTGGCCATCGCCTGCCGTGTCGGGTCGCTGATCACCCGCGGGCCGCGGGTCAGGTCGCCGTACTCGGCGGTGTCGCTGACCGAGTAGCGCATCCAGGTCTCGCCGCCCTCATACATCAGGTCGACGATCAGCTTGAGCTCGTGCAGGCACTCGAAGTAGGCCACCTCGGGCTGGTAGCCCGCGCCGACGAGCGTCTCGAACCCGGCGTTGACCAGCGCCGTGACGCCGCCGCACAGCACCGCCTGCTCGCCGAACAGGTCCGACTCGGTCTCTTCCTTGAAGGTGGTGACCAGCGCTCCGGCCTTGGTGCCGCCGATCCCGGCCGCGTAGGAGCGGGCCAGGTCCCAGGCCTTGCCGGTGGCGTCCTGCTCCACCGCCACCAGCACCGGGGTGCCCTGGCCGGCCTCGAACTGGCGGCGCACGATGTGGCCGGGCGCCTTCGGCGCGACCATGGCCACGTCCACGTCGTCGGGCGCGGTGATGTACCCGTAGTGGATGTTGAACCCGTGCGCGAAGAACAGCGCGTCACCGGCCCTGAGGTTGGGCGCGATGTCGTTGGCGTACAGCTTGCGCTGGGTGGTGTCGGGGGTCAGCACCATGATGACGTCGGCCCAGGCGCACGCCGCCGCGGGCGTGGCGATGGTCAGTCCCTCGGCCTCGGCGCGCTTGCGGGACCGGGAGCCCTCGGGCAGCCCGACCTGCACTTCGCAGCCCGAGTCCCGCAGGCTGAGCGCGTGCGCGTGGCCCTGCGAGCCGTAGCCCAGCACCGCGATCTTGCGGCCCTGGATCAGGCTGAGGTCGGCGTCGTCGTCGTAATACACGGTGGCCATGTCGGCGGTGTCCTCTCGGTGTGCTCTGGTCGGTCAGAAATTGCTCAGGCGGCGGTGCCGGCCACGGCGGGCTGGGCCGCCCAGTGGCTGACCGCGGCGTCGGTCTCATCGGTGATGGCGGCGCTGCCGCGCGACAGCGCGATCCGGCCGGTGCGGACGATCTCGGTAATCCCGTAGGGCTCCAGCACGGCCAGCAGCGCGTCCAGCTTGCCGGGGCTGCTCACGGCCTCCAGGACCAGCGTGTCGGGGGTCATGTCGACCACCGTCGCGCCGAACACCTGGGCCACCTCCAGCAGCTCCCCGCGGCGGTCCGGGCCGGCCGGCACCTTGATCAGCGCCAGCTCGCGCTCGACCGCGGAGCCCTTGTGCAGCTCGACCACCTTCAGCACCCGCACCAGCTTGTCCAGCTGGGTCATCACCTGGCCCACCGGGGTCGACGCGGCGTCGACCACGATGGTCATCCGGCTGACCCGCTCGTCGGCGGTCGGCCCGACGGCCAGTGAGCTGATGTTGAAGGCCCGCCGGGAGAACAGCCCGGCCACGTGCGACAGCACGCCCGGCTTGTTCTCCACCAGCACCGACAGCGTGTGCGTGCTCAACGGGTCACCATCTCCCTGCGCGTCGCGGCGCGCTGCTCGTCCTGACTGAATTCCGGGCCCAGCACGATCTCGTCGTTGGGCCGCCCGGCCGGCACCATCGGGAACACGCCCTCCCGGTCATGCACCCGGAAGTCCACGACCGTCGGGACATCGGTGGTGGCCAGGGCCTTCTCCAGCACCTCGTCCACCTGGTCGGCGGAGTCGCAGCGCAGCCCCGAGCAGCCGTAGGCCTCGGCCAGCTTCACGTAGTCCGGGATGGCCTGGCCCAGCTCGACCTGGGAGTAGCGCTCGTCGTAGAACAGCTCCTGCCACTGCCGGACCATGCCCAGGAATCCGTTGTTGAAGATCAGCACCTTGATCGGCAGGCCCTCGATGGCGCAGGTGGCCAGCTCCTGCGAGGTCATCTGGAAGCAGCCGTCGCCGTCGATCGCCACCACCGTCTCGCCGGGGCGGCCGGCCTGGGCGCCCATCGCGGCCGGGACGGCGAAGCCCATGGTGCCCGCGCCGCCGGAGTTGACCCAGCAGCGCGGCCTGGTGAAGCTGAAGTGCTGCGCGGCGTGCATCTGGTGCTGGCCGACCCCGGCCACCACGATCGCGTCGCCGCCGGTCAGCGCGGACAGCCGCTCGACCACGTACTGCGGCTTCAGCGGCCCGCCGTCCTCCTGGGCGTAGCGCAGCGGGAACTGCCGCTTCCAGCCGTCCAGCGCGGTCAGCCAGGCCCCGGTGTCCGGCTCCCCGGCCTGCGCGATCTCCGCCGCCAGGGCCTTGGTCAGCTGCTCCAGGACGGGCCTGAGGTCGCCGATGATGGCCACGTCCGGGCGGCGGTTCTTGCCGATCTCGGCCGGGTCGATGTCGGCGTGGATGATCTTGGCCCGCGGCGCGAAGTGCGGCAGGCTGCCGGTCACCCGGTCATCGAACCGGGCGCCGAGCGCGACCACCAGGTCGGCCTCCTGCAGCGCCGCGACCGCCGGGTACATGCCATGCATGCCCGGCATGCCCAGCGCCAGCGGGTGCGCGTCGGGGAACGCGCCGCGCGCCATCAGCGTGGTGGTGACCGGCGCCCGGGCCAGCTCGGCCAGCCGGAACAGCTCCTCGTGCGAGTCGGACTTGATCACGCCGCCGCCGGCGTACAGGACCGGGCGGCGGGACTGGCGCAGCAGCGCGGCCGCGGCGCGGATCGCCTCGGCGCTCGGCGGGCCGGGCACCTTGTAGCCGGGCAGGTCCAGCTGCGGCGGCCAGGACCACGGCGCAGGGGCCTGCTGGACATCCTTGGGCACGTCGATGAGAACCGGGCCGGGGCGGCCGGTGGTGGCGATGTGGAACGCCTCGGCCACCGCCGCCGGGATCTGCGCCGGGTCGGTCACGAGCACGTTGTGCTTGGTGACCGGCAGCGTGATGCCGGTGATGTCGGCTTCCTGGAAGGCGTCCGTGCCGATCATGGCGGTGCCGACCTGGCCGGTGATCGCGACGATCGGCACCGAGTCCATGTAGGCGTCGGCCAGCGCCGTGACCAGGTTGGTCGCGCCCGGGCCGCTGGTCGCCATGCACACGCCGGGCCGGCCGGTCGCCCAGGCGTAGCCCTCGGCGGCATGCCCGGCGCCCTGCTCATGCCGGACCAGCACGTGCCGCAGCGAGGAGGACAGCAGCGGGTCGTAGGTCGGCAGGATCGTGCCGCCGGGCAGCCCGAAGACCACCTCGACGCCCTGCTGTTCAAGGCTGCGCACGAGTGCCTGGGCTCCGGTCAGGTTCACGGCTAACTCCTTCAGGTTCTTGCTGGTCAAGCGGGTGGGGCGGGAGGGCGGGATAGTTGGGAGTCCAACAAAAAACCTCCCTGCCGGTGCCGGCAAAGAGGTGGTAGCGCGCACCCAGGTTCGGGCACGCGCTACGTGATAATAAGTACGAGGTGTTCGAGGAACACGCGGTTCACTGGTCTGCTCCGGTTTCCGGTTGCCGGGCTCGGATTACATCGAGCCCCGTTGCTCAGGATCTTGTCTGCTCCGCTGTGCCCGCTGATGCGGCGGCCTGTCGTCTTACCAGGCTACGGGCCCGCAGATCCGGCCTCATTGCCGGGGGCTGGCCTACCAGGCCAGATCTGGGTACCTACCATAGCGCAAGTTCAGGACGCGGCGGGCGCATTCGCCGCCGCGGCCGGCAGCCAGGACGGCCGGGCCGCCTCGAAAGCCGCGATGTCCGCCTCGTGGCGCAGGGTCAGGGCGACGTCGTCCAGTCCCTCCAGCAGCCGCCACCGGGCGAACTCGGCCAGCTCGAACGGCTCGGTCAGGCCCGCCGAGGCGATGGCGACGGTCCGGGCCGCCACGTCCACGGCCACCTCCGCCGCCGGGTCGGCGGCCAGGGCGGCGAACAGCCGGGCCGCCCCCTCCTCCGAGACCTGCGCCGGGACCAGGCCCGAGCTGATGCAGTTGCCCCGGAAGATGTCGGCGAAACTGGGCGACACGACCACCTGGAAGCCGAAGTCCTGCAGCGCCCAGACGGCGTGCTCGCGCGACGATCCGCAGCCGAAGTTGGCGCCGGCCACCAGGACCTTCGCCTGATCGGCGCCCGGCCGGTTCAGCACGAAGTCCGGGTCGGTGCGCCAGGCCCCGAACAGGCCGGGCGCGAAGCCGGTGCGCTCGACCCGCTTCAGCCACGACGCGGGGATGATCTGATCGGTGTCGACGTCACGCCGGTCCAGCGCGACCGCCCGGCCCGTTACCTGCCTGATTCCGGACATCACACATCTCCCGGGGTCGCGAAGTGACCGGCCACGGCGGTGGCGGCGGCGACGGCAGGCGACACCAGGTGGGTGCGCCCGCCGGGGCCCTGCCGGCCCTCGAAGTTGCGGTTGCTGGTCGAGGCGGAGCGCTCGCCGGGCGACAGGATGTCCCCGTTCATGCCCAGGCACATCGAGCAGCCCGCGGAGCGCCACTCGAAGCCGGCCTCGGTGAACTGCCGGTCCAGGCCCTCGGCCTCGGCGTCGGCCTTGACCCGGGCCGAGCCCGGCACGATCAGCGCGCGGACCCCCGCGGCGACCTTCTTGCCCCGGACGACCTCGGCGGCCGCGCGCAGGTCGGCCAGCCGGCCGTTGGTGCACGAGCCGATGAACACGGTGTCCACGGCGATGTCGCGGATCGCGGTGCCCGGCTGCAGGCCCATGTAGGTCAGCGCGCGCTGCGCCGACTGGCGCTCGGCCTCGGTGCCGAAGGCGGCCGGGTCGGGCACGGCGTCGTCGATCGAGACCGACTGGGCCGGGTTGGTGCCCCAGGTGACCGCCGGGCGCAGCGCGCCGGCATCGATGCGGATCTCGTGGTCGAACGCGGCGCCGTCGTCGGTGGCCAGGCTCCGCCAGTCGTCGAGGGCCCGCTCCCACTCGGCGCCGCGCGGGCTGTGCGGCCGGCCCTCCAGGTAGCCGAACGTGGTGTCATCCGGAGCGATCATCCCGGCCCGCGCGCCGCCCTCGATGGACATGTTGCAGACCGTCATCCGGCCTTCCATGGGCAGCGCCCGGATGGCCGCGCCGCGGTACTCGATGACCGAGCCGACGCCGCCGCCGGTGCCCAGCGCCCGGATGATGGCCAGCACCAGGTCCTTGGCCGTGCAGCCGGGCGGCAGGTCGCCGTCCACCGTGACCGCCATCGCGTCCGGCTTGACCTGGCGCAGCGTCTGGGTGGCCAGCACGTGCTCGACCTGCGTGGTGCCGATCCCGAACGCCAGCGCGCCGAACGCGCCGTGCGTCGAGGTATGACTGTCGCCGCAGACCACCGTCATGCCCGGCTGGGTGAGGCCCAGCTGCGGGCCGATGACGTGCACGATGCCCTGGTTGGCGCTGCCGAGCGCGTGCAGGGTGATGCCGTGCTCGGCGCAGTTGCGGCGCAGCCGGGCGATCTGCTCGGCGGCCAGCGGGTCGGCGATCGGCTTGTCCAGGCCGATGGTCGGCACGTCGTGGTCCATCGTGGCGATGGTGAGATCAGGCCGGCGTACCTTGCGGCCCGCCAGCTCGAGCCCCTCGAAGGCCTGCGGCGAGGTGACCTCATGCACCAGGTGCAGGTCGATGTAGAGCAGCGGGGGCTCGCCCTCGGGGCTGGCCACGAGGTGACGGTCCCAGACCTTGTCAAACAGGCGTCCGGTCACGGGCTTTCTCTCATCACATTGCAGGTTCAGGGAACCCCGGCAGTCAGCGCCGCCGGCCGCCGCTTGCTGTGATCAGCCCGCCTGCTGTGATCAGCTGCTGACGGCTGTGCTCGCTGTGGTCCCTGGCGCTGTATCGAATATCGAGATACCCTGTTCAGGATATGAGCACTCTACGACAGGACGCGGACCGCGGCAAGCGGATCACCGGAGTCGGCGTGCTGGACCGGTCGGTCGCCCTGCTGGACCTGCTGGCCGACGGACCGCGGACGCTGCGCTGGCTGTCGGAGGCCAGCGGGCTGCCCCGGCCCACCGCCTACCGGCTGCTCGTCGCCCTGGAAACGCACCGCCTGGTGGAGCGGGACGCCGCCGGCGCGTTCGGGCTCGGCCCGCGGCTGGCCGAGCTGGCCGTGCACGCCGGCCCGGCACTGGACCTGGCCGCCCTGGCCGGGCCGGTGCTGACCTGGCTGCACGAGGAGACCGGCGAGTCCGCCCAGCTGTATGTCCGCTCCGGAGACCACCGCCTGTGCGTGGCGGCCCGCGACGCCGGCACCGGGCTGCGGGACAGCGTGCCGGTCGGCGCCGTGCTCCCCCTGGACGCCGGGTCGGGCGGAAAGGTGCTGATGGCCTGGTCCGCACCGGGCGCCGTGCCGCCCGGCGACGCCGGGCAGGCAGCCGAGCTGGCCGCGGTGCGCAAGCGCGGCTGGGCCGCCAGCGTGGCCGAGCGCGAGGCCGGGGTGGCTAGCGTCAGCGCGCCGGTGCTGGCCGGCGGGCCAGACGGCGGCGAGCTGCTCGGCGCCGTGTGCGTGTCTGGGCCGGCCAGTCGCCTCGGCCCCTCCCCCGGCCGCCGCCTGGCCCCTCAGGTCACCGCCGCCGCGGCCCGGCTGGCCGCCCTGGCCCGCCCGGCTGGATCAGCGGCTCGCTAGCGGTCCGAGCTGCCCCGGAGCCACCCTGACTCCGGCTGCGCGAGCCCCCTCATGCAGGCGGCGATCCCAGACCGCCAGGACAAGGTCGGGATCGCTGATGGCCAGCGCGCTCGCCAGGTGAACCGCATCGGCTCCCCGCAGTGCATGCCGCTGGGCCAGAGCACCGGCCTGCCGTTCGACTGCGGCGCTGAGCTCTACTGGCCGCACAGCAGCCCAGTACCCTTCCCAGGACTTCTCTGCCCCGGCCACGTCCTGATCGGTCAGGTCGTGATTGCGGGCCGCCGCAGCCAGGGCCGCGCGCACCTCGGGGTAGGCCAGCCTGCTCGCCACGGCAGCGTCGCAGCCATCCCACAACTCGGCGGCCAGGTCACTCCCGGATTCATCGATCAGGAGTTTCACGAAAGCGCTGGAATCGAAGTAGACGAGAGCCACGCTCAGCGCCGCTGCTCGCCGACCAGGTCGGATACCGGACGGGCCGGCCGCGGCCGGGACTGACCCGCTGCCCTGGGCCGCCGGCCGGACGCGGGCCGGCCAATGACCCCATCGGCAGTCAGGCGCTCCAGGGTGGCGGTGGTATTCAGGCCGAGCAGCCGGGCAACCGGGATTCCGCGATCAGTAATGACGACCTCATCGCCAGCGCGCACCCGGTCCAGCCACTCGCTCAGATGAGCCCGGAGTTCTGTCACAGCAACGTTCATGGCTCAATTGTACATTTCGTTCACAGAGAACTTGTACGTGTGCCAGTACCAGGATCGGGCCTGTGACCGCCCGCCTCAGTACCCGCTGGGTGCTGCTGCACACGATCGAGGAGACTGCCCGGCATGCCGGGCACGCCGGCATCTTCCGCGAGACGCCGGACGGACGCACCAGCATCTGGCGGCGCGGGCGGCCCCCTCGACCGGGGCCGGGGTGTCGGACCCCGGATGTCCGAGCCCGGCTCTCAGAACCGCGCTGTCAGAACCCGGCTGTCAGAACCCGACGGCCTCGCGCAGCAGCAGGACGGTGGCCTGCCCGGGGAACGGCTCGAGGTTCATGACCAGCAGCCGGCTGATGGCGCTGGGCACCCCGTAGACCGACATTGAGCGCTCGCTCTCCAGCGGCAGGCAGTGCTCCTCTATCCGGCGCAGCGCGGCCGCCAGGTCCGGAACCAGCTTCTGCGCGCCGATGATCCAGATCCGGTGGCCCGCGCCACCGGAATAGGCCGGCAGCTGACTGCCGCTGCCCGAGGCGGTCACCAGCGAGCCGGTCTCGGTGACGGCGTTGATGCTGCCGACCACGAACTCCGGAATGGCCCGGCGCCACCGGATCTCCTCGGCGTCGGAGACCCGGTCCAGGGCCAGCAGCTGCGGCCGGACTGCCTGATACCGCCCGCTGTCGTTGAGGTCGGCATCGATGCCAGACAGCCGGAGCGTCTCGCTGGACGCCGTGAGCACGCTGGCGCCCTCGGGGATCAGCTCCCGGACGCGGGCCCGCGCGGCGGCGGCATCGTCGAGGATCTCGACGGCGAAGCCGTGCCCGGTCAGCGCGGCAGCAGCCGCCGCCAGGCGCTCCTCGGGCGCCGGGTCGGTGAACAGCGCGGCGTCGGTTGCGGTCGTCATGAGGCCTCCTGAGCTTCGTGGTGACGGAAGATGTGCTGTGCTCAGCAGGTGTGACGACGCAGCCCGGCGGGATGTCAGGCGGCCGGGCCCGCCTCACATTCCGGCGTGCCGTCTCGTCATGCGGGTGAGAGAGCAGGCAGACAGACGACCGACGGGAGGCCCGGACACCGTGACAATCCCGCCCCAGCCCGAGAACACCCCGCCCGGCCACACTCAGCCCGGACATTTCCCGGCCGAGCCGGGCCCGGACGCGCTGGCCGACGAGCGGCGGCGGCTGACCGGCCTCGCCTACCGGCTGCTCGGCTCGCTGGCCGAGGCCGAGGATGCCGTCCAGGAGACCTACGCCCGCTGGTATGCCATGTCCCCGCAGCAGCAGGAGGACATCGAGTCCCCCGGCGCCTGGCGGACAACCGTCGCCAGCCGCATCTGCCTCGACCAGCTGCGCTCCGCCCGGGTCCGCCGGGAGCGATACGTCGGCGACTGGATCCCCGAGCCGCTACCCGAGCGCACCGACTGGATCAGCGGACGGCCAGCGGACCCCGCCGCGGGCGACCCGGCCGACCGGGTCACTCTCGACGAGTCGGTCAGCATGGCCTTCCTCGTCGTGCTGGAGACCATGAGCCCGGCCGAGCGAGTCGCGTTCATCCTGCACGACGTCTTCCGCTACCCGTTCGCCGATATCGCCGGGGTGGTCGGCCGCACCCCCGCTGCCTGCCGCCAGCTCGCCTCCGCCGCCCGCCGGCGCATCAGCGCGGCCCAGCCCCCGGCGGCACCGCCCGCCCGGCAGGCCGCCATCATCCGCGACTTCCGGCAGGCCTGGGAGGCCAAGGACATCGAGGCCCTCGTCGGCCTGCTGGACCCGGACATCACGCTGGTCACCGACGGCGGCGGCCAGGCGCTCGCCTCGCCCGTGCCCATCGCCGGCCTGGCGCAGATCACGGAGGTCCTGTCCGTCCTCACCGCCCGCACCGCGGACACCATGACGTTCCTCGAGTGCGCCGTCAACGGCCAGCCCGGCCTGATCGCCCGGGAGAACGGCGTCACCGTCACCGTGTTCGCGTTCCAGTTCAGCGGAGACAAGATCACCCGCATCTGGGCCGTCCGCAACCCCGACAAGCTGCGGCCCTGGTCCGCGGACTGACCGCGCGTGCGGGAACTGTCCGGGACGGTGTCCCGGGCGCCCGGCGTCCCTTGTGCCGCGCGCAGATGCCGGGCACGCAGAGGAGACGGGCGAGCCGAGCACGCCGCCAGGCGGCAGGCGAGCAGGGTCAGCCGGCCAGGCGGCAGGCGAGCCGAGCAGGCCGGCCGGCTAGGCGGCGGGCGGGCAGAGCTGGTGGATCCAGCCGTAGGGGTCGGGGCGGGTGCCGCGCTGGATGCCGAGCAGCTCCTCGCGCAGCCGCATCGACACCGGGCCGGGCTTGCCGTCGCCGATCATCCACTCGCGGCCCGCGGCGCGGACCTCGCCGACCGGCGTGATCACGGCGGCCGTGCCGCAGGCGAATACCTCGGTGATCTCGCCCGAGGCGCAGCCCTGCTGCCACTGGTCCACCGAGATCCTGCCCTCGTGAGCCGGGATGCCGAGGTCAGGGCCGAGCTTGAGCAGCGAGTCGCGGGTAATGCCGTGCAGCAGCGAGCCGGTCGGGGCCGGGGTCATCATGCGCGCGTCGGAGCCCGAGCCGTAGACGAAGAACAGGTTCATCCCGCCCATCTCCTCGACCCACTTCCGCTCCGCCGCGTCCAGCCAGACGACCTGGTCGCACTCGTGCTCCAGAGCCTGGAGCTGCCCCGCGAACGCCGCCGCGTAGTTGCCGCCGCACTTGGCCTCGCCGGTGCCGCCGGGGGCGGCGCGGGTGTAGTCGTCCGACAGCCACACCGTGACCGCGTCGGCCGCGCCGAAGTAGCTGGCCGCCGGGGAGGCGATCACCGTGAACAGGTACGAGGACGACGGCCGGTTCACCCCGAGCCCGCGCTGCGTCGCGATCATGAACGGGCGCAGGTACAGGCTGTGCCCGTCGGCGGCCGGCACCCAGGCCCGGTCCTGGCGCACCAGCACGTCGATGGCCTCGACGAACGCGGTCTCCGGCAGCGCCGGCATGGCCATCCGGGCCGCGGACCTGTTGAACCGGGCAGCATTGGCGTACGGACGGAACGCGACGATCGAGCCGTCGGCCTGGCGGTAGGCCTTGAGGCCCTCGAAGATCTCCTGGCCGTAGTGCAGCACCGCCGAGGCCGGGTCGAGCACGACCGGGCCGTAGGGCTCGAGCCGGGCGTCGTGCCAGCCGCGCTCCTGCGACCACCGGATGGTGGTCATGTGATCGGTGAATACAGTGCCGAACCCGGGCGCCGCCATGATCCGCTCGCGCTCGCCGGCGGGAACGGGACTATCGCTGGCACGGAGCTCGAAGGAGATCTCCTGGGTCCGGCTGTCGGTCATCGCGTGATCCTTTGCTGTGTCGAGCTGATCGTGTCGAGCTGATCTGTTCCTGCGGAGCCCGGGTCCTGCGACGGGCGTTACCTGGCTAGCTCGGCAGCGCCGTCGCCGCCGTTGTCCCGCTGGTCCAGCGATGCCTGGACGGCCAGCAGCGCCGGCGGGGCCGGGACCGGGCCACGGGGCGGCGCGGCGTCGGCGCCGTGCGCCGGCGCGGGCTGGGATGGGGTGTGGGTGTCTGACATGTCGTGGGCCTTCCGGCTTGGTGCGCTCCCCCGCTGATCAGGCGGCCGGCCCCGGACGCTGCCGGGCGCGGGCCGCGGGTGATCCTCCGCGTTCCGCGGGATGCCCGGCACCGGGGGATGCTGCTAGCGAAAAGCTAGAAAGCGGAGCCGGGGCGGCGCGGTGCAGCCGCGCGAAGGATTCGATATGCACTTGGCCAGCGCCTCACCCCCGTAGCGGGTCGCCGGCCTGCTCTGATCAGACCCCGCTACGGCTGCTAAGGATGACTACGAAGCGCCGCATGATAGAAGGCATCGTAGCCGAGATCGCCGCCCCTCGTGCGGCTGCCCCGGCCGTATCCAGGCCAGCCCGCGCCGGGTCCGTCACCGGCCACCCTGGTATCCCGGCCCGGCCAGCCCGGTCAGGCCGGGCCGGTCAGGCACGGAGCGCGGGATCGCGGAACGCGGTGTCGGCGCCGGCCGGCTCCACGGCATCCAGCTCGGCCAGCCGGCCGCCCAGGTAGCCGCGGATGGCCGCGAAGGCCTTGGTGCCCAGCGGCAGCCGCAGCGGCGGCTGGTCCTGGCTGATGGCCGCGATGATCGCCTCGGCGCCCCGGTACGGATCACCCGGCTGGCTGCCGTGGCTGGCCTCGAAAGCCGCCCGGGCCGGGCCAGTTGCGCAGGGTCAGGTCGAGCGCGGCGATGGCGGCGTCCCACGAGACGGCCGGCGCGCGCGGGTGCCCGAAGCCCCCGCCCGCCGCCAGGCTGGCGAATGGATACCTAGGTAAAGGACTGTCATGCCACCGCGGTCCTGCTCAGCGCCTGCGCCGACGCGCTGCTAGCTTTGGCTGCCATGGCGAAGACGCAAGCTGTTCTGGTGACGGGCGGAGCCGGTTTCGTGGGGGCCACACTGGTCCGGCGGCTGGTCGCCAGCGGGCACCGGGTCAGGGTTCTGGATAACTACTCCACCGGCGACGCGGCGCACCTGGCCGGCGTCGACTGCGAGCAGGTGACAGGCGACATCCGCGACCCCGGGGCACTGGATGCAGCGCTGCAGGGCATGCAGTCCGTGGTGCACCTGGCGGCCGCCGGGTCGGTGGTGATGTCGGTCGCCGACCCCGTCATGAACTTCCAGGCCAACGTGATCGGCACGTTCAACGTGCTGGACGCGGCGCGGCGGGCCGGCGCCGGGCGGGTGGTGCTCGCCTCCACCGGCGGCGCGCTCATCGGCGATGCCACCCCGCCGGTCAGCGAGGAGTCCCTGCCCAAGCCGATTTCCCCGTACGGGGCCAGCAAGCTGGCCGGCGAGGGCTACGCGCACGCCTTCGCCAAGGCCTTCGGCCTGCCGACGGTGGCGCTGCGGTTCGCCAATGTCTACGGCCCGTGGAGCGAGATGAAGAAGGGCGCGATGACGCTGTTCTTCCGGGCGCTGCACGCGGGCGAGCCGCTGGTCATCTACGGCGACGGCACCTCCTCGCGCGACTACACCCACGTCAGCGACATCTCCACCGCGCTGCAGCTGGCCCTGGAGGGCGACGCGCCGGGCGGCACCGTGCTGCACATCGCCTCCGGCGTCGAGACCACGGTCGCGCAGCTGGCCCGGCTGTGCAGCGACGCGGCCGGCGTGCCGGACCACCCGGTCGAGCACAAGCCGCCGCGGCCGGGCGAGGTGGACCGCAACTTCGCCGCCTACGACCTGGCGAACAAGGTGCTCGGCTATGCGCCGAGCGTGGACCTGGCCGAGGGCATCAAGGACACCTGGCAGTGGTTCACCGAGAACGTCTTCGACCGCTAGCCGGATCCCGCCTGGCCTGACCTGACCCGGCCGACGCCGGGCCGGCCTGACGCAGGGCCGGCCCGGAGCACGCAGCCCGGCGCACAGGGCCGGCCCGCAGCACGGACGGCTCGTCCCCCGGGCCGGCCGGTTCGCCCCGCTGGGGCGCCTTCTCCCGGAAACGCCGCGCCGCCCAAACGGGTCAAATACCCGGCCCGGCAGTCCGGCTGCAATCCCAGCGCTACCCTCGGCCGGGCTCCTACTCTGCGGCGCGGTCGGACACCGGGCACGCCGGGGGGCGGGCCAGGCATCAGGCACGCCGGGGGCGAGGCCGGACACAGGGGGCACGCCGGGGGCGGCGAGCCGGGGAGGGGGACATCATGGCGGGCCACGAGGACCTGGCCGCGGCGGGCGAGCGGGCAGTGCGGGCCATGCAGGCCGCACGCTCGGCGCGGCGGCCGCGCAAGTCGCGGCGGCTTGCCTTGACCACGGCAGCAGCCGCCAGCCCTGGTCAGCAGGCCGCGGGCGGGGACGCGGCCGATCCGCAGCTGGTGCGCCAGGAGACCGCCGGCTAGCACGCCCCGGCAGGGTATGCGGGGTGGCCCCGTTGCCAGCACCGTCCGGGACAGCACGACCCGGCTGCCGGAAGACGGCACCTCCTGCCCTAATCTGGCTGTTATCTGGCAGCGGGCCTGACGGGGGTTCCAGCGGCGGGCCCGACGGGGATCCAGCGATGGCCCCACGGGCTAGCCGAGCGCGGCACGGCGGCGGGCCAGGAAGGCGCGCTCGGCGTCGTTGCGGACGCGGCTGATGGCCGCGTCGTAGGCTCGCGCCGCCTCGGCGCGGCGACCCAGCCGCCGCAGCAGGTCGGCGCGGATGGCGTGCAGCAGGTAGAAGTCGTCGAGGTCCAGCTGCGCCACCTCCGCCAGGCCGGCCTGCGGGCCGTGCACCTCGGCCACGGCCACGGCCCGGTTCAGCGCCGCCACCGGCCCCGGCGCGAGCACCAGCAGCTGGTCATACAGGGCCAGGATCTGGCCCCAGTCGGTCGCCGCGGCGGCGGCCGCATCGGCGTGCACCGCGCCGATCGCGGCCTGGACCTGGTAAGGCCCCGGCTGGCCGCGCCGCAGGCAGGCCCGGACCAGGGCCTGCCCCTCGGCGATGAGCTCACGGTCCCACCGGCCGCGGTCCTGGTCGGCCAGCAGCACCAGGCTGCCGTCCGGGGCGGTGCGCGCCGCGCGGCGGGACTGAGTGAGCAGCATCAGCGCCAGCAGGCCGGATGCCTCCGGCTCGTCGGGCATCAGCCCGGCCAGCAGCCGGCCCAGCCGGATGGCCTCCGCGCACAGGTCATCGCGGACCAGGGCCGCGCCCGAGCTCGCGGCGTAGCCCTCGTTGAAGATCAGGTAGATGACGGCTAGCACAGCGGCCAGCCGGTCAGGCAGGTCAGCCTCGGCCGGCACCCGGTACGGGATCCGCGCGTCGCGGATCTTGGCCTTGGCCCGGACGATCCGCTGGGCCATGGTGGCCTCGGGCACCAGGAACGCGGCGGCGATCTCGGCCGTGCTCAGCCCGCCCAGCATTCGCAGCGTCAGCGCCACCCGGGCGGGCGGCGCCAGCGCCGGGTGGCAGCAGGTGAAGATCAGCCGCAGCTGGTCGTCGCGCACCGGGCCCTCCGGTTCTGGCACGCGCCCGGCGTGCAGCAGGGCGGCCTGGGCGTGCCGGCCGGGGCGGTCTGACTCGCGGCGCAGCCGGTCGATGGCCCGGTTGCGGGCGGTGGTGATGATCCAGCCCGCCGGGCTGGGCGGCACGCCGTCGCGCGGCCAGCGCGCCACGGCCGCGGTGAACGCGTCCTGGACCGCTTCCTCGGCGATGTCCAGGTCGCCGAAGACGCGGGCCAGGACGGCCACCGCGCGGCCGTGCTCCTCGCGGAAGACACGCTCGACGGAGGTCAGCGACCGTCCCCGGAGCGGACCGGGCGCACCTCGATGGGCAGCCCGGTGATCTCGCTGAGGCGGTGCGCCGAGTGCAGCGCGGCGTCCAGGTCGGCGACCTGCACGATGGTGAAGCCGCCGATGTGCTCCTTGCCCTCGGCGTAGGGGCCGTCGGTGGCCAGCATGCCGGACTCGCCGGCCCGCACCACCGTCGCGGACTCCACGCCGAACAGCCCGGCGGTGAAGACCCAGGCGCCGGCGTCCTTGAGGCCGGCCTCCCAAGCGCCGACATCACGCATGATCTTGTCCAGGACCGCCGGCTCGGGCGTGCCCTGGTCGGGCTGGTACACGCTGAGCAGGTACTGCTGCATGGGTGCCTCCTGACGGCTGGGCCGGCCTGGTGCCGGCGCTCACCCCCTACACGAACGGCACCGGCCCGGATCGACACCGCCGGGGCCGCAGCCTCGTCCCGGCGGCCGCGCGAGTCCCCGTGAGCTAGTCCGCCTCGTCAGCGGCGCGGCGCAGCGCCGCGATGTCCAGCCGGGACATCTTGAGCATCGCCTCGGTGGCCCGCCGGGCCCGCTCCGGGTCCGGGTCACCCAGGATCTCCCCCAGCGAGGTGGGGACGATCTGCCAGGACACCCCGAACTTGTCCTTCAGCCACCCGCACTGCGACTCCTGGCCGCCGTCGGCGGTCAGCACGGCCCAGTACCGGTCGACTTCCTCCTGTGACTCGCAGGCCACCTGGAACGAGACCGCCTCGCTGAAGGTGAACTCCGGCCCGCCGTTCAGGGCGGCGAACTGCTCCCCGTCCAGCTCGAACGAGACGGTCATCACCTCGCCGGCCGGCCGCGGCCCTGCCTCCCCGTACCGCGAGACCTCCAGGACCCGCGAGTTCGGGAAAACCGAGGTGTAGAACGTCGCAGCCTCCTCGGCCTGGGTGTCGAACCACAGCCACGGTGTGATCTTCTGCATGTGCGTCCTCCCGTCCCGGGGCGCCGCCGCTCCTGGCGCGCCCGTTCCCCCTGCCGCCCTCCCTAATCTGACGCGGCGGCGGCCGGATCTCATCGACCGCGCGGGGTATGTTGCGAAAGCGGTGCCAGGCGCTGGCGGGAGGCAAGGGGACAAGGGGCTCAAATGGACGATAACCGGGCACGGGAGCTGCTGGCGGCCCAGCGGGCCGAGGCCGAGAGCCTGCTGCACTCGGTCGAGCGGGCCGGGCAGGAGAACCGGGCGGCCGAGGATGAGCAGGCAGCCGACTACGCCGACTCCGCCCAGCCGCTGACCGAGCAGGGCATGGACGACGCCCTGGCCGAGTCGCTGCGGGCCCGCCTGGCCGCGATCGACCGCGCCGAGCAGCGCCTGGCCGCGGGCACCTACGGGCTGTCGGTGCAAAGCGGCCAGCCGATCCCGGACGCGCGGCTGGAGGCCGATCCGGCGGCCGAGCTCACCGTCGAGGAGGCCGCGGCCCGGTCCCGCTGAGCCCGGCCTGATAACCCGGTCCGCCGGGCGATGGTTCCGGTCCGCCGAGCCCGGCCAGAAGCCCGGCCGGCAGAGCGGCCGCTGGCTCGCCGGCGCCCCGCGGCGCGCCCGCGGCGTGCGGCGCGCCCGCGGCGTGCGCCGGCCGCGACCGCACCCGGTCCCGCAGGACCCGGCGGCTCACGCCGCCAGCCGGGTCAGCGGCGGAACCGCACCGTCAGGATCGGCGAGTAGCCGTAGGGGTAGCCCGACTGGGGCTTGACCAGGTTGGCCTCGAAGTAGACCGGGCGGGCGCCGCCCACCGGCGATTGCACGGTGAAGGTGGCCACCCCCTGGCGGCCGGTCACCGCCCGGACCGGGGTCGCGCCCGGCAGCCGCCGGTCGATCACCGCCTGGCTGTGCTCGGTGCCGGACTGGGCGTAGATGACCTGCCCGAGGTAGACCGGCACCCCCGCGACGTGCATCGGCCGGTTGAACCGGTCGACGATGGCCGCCCGCACCGTGATCGCGCGGCCGGTCGTGACCGGCCCGCTGACCGTGGCCGGCGACAGCACCAGCCGCCACTGGCTCGCCACGTACGCGCTGGTCCGGCTGACCGACGCCGGTGCCTGCGCGAACGCCATGACCTGGAAGCCGCTGCCGATCGAGGGCATGGCGAAGTAGCTGGGCGCCTCGATGGTGTACCGGGCGCGCTGGTGCGGGGCCAGCACCGGCGGCCCGGCGACCCGCCGCCAGAACGCCGTGGCGGTGATGCCGTCAGCGATCGTGAAGGCCGGCCGCACGCTCCCGCCGCTGGTGTTGGTGACCGCCAGCCGCACCCGCTCGACCGTGGCCAGCTGGCCGGTCGTGCGGACCGACAGGATCGACATGCTCAGCGGGCTGGCCGAGGTGAGCGCCACGGTCACGGCCACCCCGCAGGCAATGGCGCTGGCGGCGGCCACCCACTTGCCGTGCCGCCAGCAGGGCACGGCCGGCCGCCGCACGGTCGCCGCGGCCGCGATGGCGGCCGGGATCAGCATCACCAGGTAGCTGCCGAACGAGCGGCTGGCGAAGAACAAGACGACCGACGGGATCAGGAACGCGGCCGGCTTGAGCACCGGGTAGGCGGCGGCGAAGCAGGCCAGGACGGCGGCCATGACGACCACCGAGGCCACCGTGTAGGCCGTCAGCGACCCGCCGCCGATGCCCAGCGACAGGCTCAGGCTGATCAGGCCCTGGCCGGCCGGAACCGTCCCGGCCAGCAGCGGGGTGAGCACGCCGCGCGCCCACGCGGCCGGGTCCCAGGCCAGGTAGGGCAGGTTCGGCACGGCGAACGCGGCCAGGGCGATGCCCAGGTAGCGGGCGCCGTCGCGGGCGCCGCGGACCAGGCCGTGCTCCTGGCGGGACTCCAGCACGATCCCGGTCAGCACGAACGGCAGCACCAGCCAGGGCGTCTGCTTGACGGCCATGGCCAGGCCCAGCAGCACCGGGCCGCGCCAGGCGGCCGGGCCGCGGGCCGCCGGGAACCGGTCCCAGCACACCGCGGCCCCGACGAGCAGCGGCACGAACAGGAAGTCGGTGACCCCGCCGACCGCGTACCCGGTGAACACGTCCAGGCCGGCGACGATGGCCGCCAGCGGCGCCAGCCGACGCGGCAGCACGGCGAACAGCACGATGCAGCCCAGGGCCCAGGCGGCCACGTTCAGCCCCACCGCCGCCTGGGTGGCGACGCCCAGGGCCAGCAGCGGCAGGTAGGCCTCGAAGGCCAGGGCCGGGTAGGACAGCGAGGTGACCGGATGGCCGCTGAGCAGGAACGTGTAGCCGTTGGGCGAGACGTGGAACAGCGGGAACGCCGGCGCCATCGAGTGCAGGTAGGGGTTGAGCCCGTGCACCGCCAGCTGCGCCGCGTACTGGTCGAAGGCGATCTCGTCGGTGCCGTAGTCCGGGGCGGCGTAGACCTGGAAGTAACTCCACAGCGCCAGGCCGGCCAGCGCCGCCGCCAGCACCGCCCAGTCGGCCCGGCGCTGCCAGCGGGCGCTGCGCGGGCCCTCGGGCAGCCACGCGACGATGATCGCCAGCAGCCCGGCCAGGCCGAGCACTGCGACGGGCAGCGCCAGCCACGGGCCGGAGGTCAGGTACCCCGACAGCCGGAACGACCAGGTGACCAGCAGCGCCCCGGCCAGGGTCCGCAGTGCCCGCCCGGCCCAGGCGCTGCCGTCGCGGCCGGCGGTGCGGCCGCCGGGCCGGGCCGCGGCGTCGCCGGCCGGCTGCCCGGCCGGCCAGCCGGCCGGGATAGGGGTGAGGACATCGGCGATGCGGCCGCTGGTGAAGCGGTGCCGGCCGCCCCCCGTGACCCGCAGCACCCGGGGCGGGGCCGGGGCGCTAGACCGCAAAGACCTGAATGTTCCCATAGCTCCGGGTGCCCACCACCTCGTAGAGCTGGCCGCCGTCGGCGGATACCAGCAGGCCGTGACAGTGGCTGGGTGCCGGGAGCACCCGGCGGACGCTCTCGGTGGCGACGCTGACCACCGCGACGTTGGACACCGCCGCGGTGCCCTTGAGCACGTACAGCGTGTCCCCGTCCGGGCTGATGGCCAGGGCCCGGCCCGCGGTGCCCGCCCGGAAGCTCGCGGTGATCTTGCCGGTGACCGCCGCGATCACGTCGACCAGTCCCGTCCGCTCCAGCACGTAGATATCGGGCTGCCGGCCGGACGGCGTTACCGCGACCGAGACCGCGTCCTCCGGCACCGGGACGCTGCCGCTGACCGCGCCGGACCGCCCGCTGACGATCGTCACGCTGGCCGAGCCGGGCCGCGCGGTCAGGACATAGAACCGCGCGCCGCGGCCGGCCACCACCTGCCGCGCGGGCGCCGGCAGCGCCACCGTGCGGACCAGCCGCGGTTTCGTGCCGCGCAGCAGCTCCAGCGCCCCCGACCGCCGGGTGCCGACGGCCAGGCCGATCTCCCCGGCCCGCGACTGGGCAACCGAGCGGGCCGCCCCGCTGACCGAGACGCTGCCCCGTGCGCGGCCGGCGGCCAGGCTGAACCGGAACAGGCCCGCGCTGGGCGGCCCGGCCAGCACCCACATGCTCCCGGCGTCCCGGGGCAGCGCCGCGGCGAGCAGGTTCTTCGGCGCGTTCAGGATGTGCTCCGGCAGCAGGACGTCGGTCGCCGCACTCCCGGTGCCATGACGGCCGCCCGGCTGGCCGCACCCGGCCACGCCGGCCACGGCCAGGATCACCAGTAAGGCCGCGGCCCGGCGGCGCCGCCCGGCCAGCTGGCCGGGCGGCTGCGCGGTGCCCGTCATCCGGCCAGCAGCCGGGCCCGGGCCGAGGTCGCGCGCAGCTGCGCCGTGGTCAGCACGCCCAGGCCCGGCTGCGCGCCGCGCTGCAGCAGCGCGGCGGCCAGGAACTCGCCCTGCAGCGACGCCGGCGCGGTGCTGACCCCGGCCCGCCGGGCGGCGGCGCGCCCGGGCCGGGCGGCGTCGCGGACCAGCAGCGCGGCATCGGTGCTGCCGCGGACCAGGGCGGTGAGGGCGTGGCCGGCATAGGAGCCGTGCGCCCGGCTGAAGTGCGTCTTGTGCCAGCCCACGAACCGGTCGCCGGCGTGGATCTGGGCCGGGCCGGACAGCCGCAGCGTGGCCGGCCGGGCGAACGGGCTGGACAGTGTCCGGCCGCGCTGCTGCACCTGGATGCCCACGCCGACCAGGGCGTGGAAGCCCGGGTAGCCCGCGGTGCCGACTCCCGGCCCGCTGCTGCAGCTCCCGCTGCCGGACGGCTGCGTGATCGTGACCTGGGTCCGGGCGGTGACGGCGCCGCGCGGGATGGCGAGGCCGGCCGCTACCCGGCCGAGCCGGAACGAGATCGTCTTGCCCGCCGGCCCGACCATCTGGCTGGTGACGACGCAGGAGAAGCCGCCCGGCAGCACGACCACCGGCGGCGGTGGTCCGTAGTCGGCCAGGGCCACCCCGGAGCCGGCCGCGACGATGCTGACGCCCCCGGCGACCGCGGCCCCGAGCCTGCGGGCAATTCTCGACTGACTCAGGTCAGGCATCACACATCCCTTGTCCGCGCCAGAAAGCGAGTCGCCGCCCCCGAGGGCGGCCGACTCACAGTAACAGGAATGACACCGATCGCGACGGAATCCGGACGGCAAGTAGCTGAGTCAATTGCGGGCGGCCGGAATTTCCCCTGCCGTTACAGATGCCTGCCCGGACCAGCTGAGCTGGGAACATGCAAGTTCTTCTCGCGCCTGCAATGACGACACTCAGGCAGATCCAGCTCCCTTTACCGCGCCGCCCGGCCGCATTTTCCCCGCCTATCACGGCAGAATTCCCAATTCCCCCATAGCGGAATTCCGCTCTGGGCGGCCGGGCATTTCCGCGGCGCCGGCAACCGGGGCCGCCGCGAGCCGGCCGCGGCACCGGCGGGACCGCCGGCCGGCGCGTGACCAGCCCGAGGTCGCATTCTCGCTGGCCGCCGGGCGCGCGGATCAGGTAAGCAGGATGCATGACAGCAGGCCGGGCCGCCGAGACCGCGCGCTACTGGCAGCATGCCGGCGTCGCGGGCGTCGACCTGCTCCGGGCCCGGTACGTGACGCACCGGTACGGCCGGCACGCGCACGAGACCTACACCTTCGGGCTGATCGAGGCCGGCGTCGAGGAGTTCGAGTACGGCGGGAGCCTGCTGCGCGCCGCCGCCGGGACCGTGGCGCTGCTCAACCCCGAGGTCGTGCACACCGGCCAGGCCGGGATACCGGACGGCTGGGCCTACCGGGTGCTGTACCCGGAGGTCGATGTCGTGACCGGGGTTGCCGCCGAGCTGGGCTGGCGCGGGACTCCCAGCTTCCCGCAGACCGTGGTCGCCGACCCGCGCAGCGCGGCGATGCTGCGCGCGGCGCATATCGCCGCCGAGCACGGCGACCGGCTGGCGTCCTCCAGCCTGCTGCGCACCGCGCTGGCGGGGCTGCTGAGCGCGCACGCGGCCGCCGCGCCCGGCGGTAGGACTGCCGCCCCGCGGCGTGCGCCTGCCGCGGTGGCGCTGACCCGTGACCTGCTGGCCGAGCGGCTGGCCGGGCCGCCGAGCCTGGACGAGCTCGCCGGGCTGACCGGGCTGAGCCCGTTCGCCCTGCTGCGCGCCTTCCGGTCCGAGACCGGGCTGCCGCCGCACGCGTACCTGAATCAGCTGCGGGTCCGCCGGGCGCGCATCCTGCTCGACGACGGCCTGGCGCCGGCGGACGTGGCGGCGCGGACCGGATTCGCCGACCAGGCCCACCTGACCCGGCACTTCAAGCGCGTGGTCGGCGTGCCGCCGGGCGCCTATCAGCGCGAGCGCGGCGCCTCCCCGGCCGCGTAAGGCAGCTATCACCACGAGCGGCGGCCACCGCGCGATCCCGCTCAGCAACGCTGCGGATCGCATCAATGTGGGAGATCGCGGGGCAGGACCACCACGATCCGCCACATTATCTGCGCCGCCCAGATCTTGCTGTTATCGAGGACGAGGCAGCCTGACTGCCTGATCTCGTGCCTGCTCGATCTCATGCCGGGACTGCTCGATCGGGTAGGTCGTGCCGGGACTGCCCGATCTCGTGTCCTGGACTGCCCGATCCCGGGCTTGGACTGCCAGATCTTGCTGGAAATCAGGGTCTGACCGGGTGGCAGGAACGTTCAAGACCGCCCGGCGGGCAGACGCCTAGTCTCCGGGACATGCCGCACGAGACATCCGCGCCGCAGGAGGCCCGCGGACCGCTGGAGGGCGGGCCAGGCGAGTCTGGGCCGGCCGAGCCCGAGGCCAGCGAGCCCGGGGTACGGCGGCAGGCGGCCAGCCCGGTGCGGGACGGGATCGGGCTGGGGCTGGCCGTCGGGGTGTCCGGGCTGGCCTTCGGCGCGGCGGCGGCCGGGTCGGGGCTGAGTGCCTGGCAGGCATGCGCGCTCAGCGCGCTGGCCTTCACCGGAGCGTCCCAGTTCGCGCTGATCGGCGGGGTGGCCGTGGGCGGCAGCCTGGTCGCGGCGACCGCCGGGGCGATCCTGCTCGGCAGCCGGAACACCCTGTACGGCCTGCGGCTGGCCGGGCTGCTGCGGCTGCGCGGCGCCCGGCGCCTGATCGGCGCCCTGGGCGTCATCGACGAGACGACGGCCGTCACCCTGGCCCAGCCCGACGCGCGGTCCGGGCGGGCCGGCTTCGCGGCCACCTTCACCTGCCTGTACCTGACCTGGAACCTGGCCACGCTGGCCGGGGCGCTGGGCGCCGGGACGCTCGCGTCGCCGCGCTCGCTGGGGCTCGACGTGGTCGGTCCTGCCGCGTTCCTGGCGCTGATCTGGCCGCGGCTGCGGGCCGGGCGCACCGAGCGGGCGGTCGCCGCCGCCGGGACAGTCATCGCACTGGGCCTGACCACGGTGCTGCCCGCGGGGGTACCGGTGATCCTGGCCGCCAGCGCGGCGCTGGCCGGGGCGCTGATGACGGCACGCGGCCCGGCTAGCCGGGCGATCGGCCCCGGTGAGGCAGCCGAGGCTGGCCAGGCAGTCCGGGCCGGGCCGGGCCGGGCCGGCCCGGCGGACAGGCCTGCGGGCGCGGCGGACGGCAGGCGGGCGTGACCGGGCTGTGGGTGGCGGTCCTGGTCACGGCGGCCGGGTGCTACGGGCTGAAGCTGGCCGGGCTGACGGTGCCCGAGCGGGTGCTGGACAACCCGGTGATCCGGCGGTTCGCCGAGCTGGTGCCGGTGGCGCTGCTGGCCGCGCTGGTCGCGGTCCAGGCCGCCACGGCGGGCCAGTCGCTCAGCCTCGACCCGGCCCGGCTGGCCGGGCTGGGCGCGGCCGTGGCCGCGCTGCTGGCCAGGGCCCCGTTCCTGGTGGTCATCGTGGCGGCGGCGGTGACCACGGCCCTGCTGCGCATGGCCGGCGTCGCCTGATCAGCGCGCGACGGGTAATGTGCGCCGCGTGAGCGTCCAGGTTGAGGTACTGAGCAAGGTAACCGACGAGACGGTCGAGGCGTTCGGCCGGCTGCTGCCCCAGCTGTCCCGGTCGGCCGCGCCGCTCGACCATGACGGGCTGGCCAGAATCGTCGAGGCGCCCGCCAGCACGGTCCTGATCGCCCGCTCGGACGGCGTCATCACCGGCACGCTGACGCTGGTGATGTTCCCCATCCCGACCGGGCTGCGGGCCTGGATCGAGGACGTGGTGGTCGACCAGGACGCGGGCCGCCAGGGCATCGGCAGCGCGCTGACCCTGGAGGCGCTGCGGATCGCCCGGCAGGCCGGCGCGCGGACCGTCGACCTGAGCTCCCGGCCGTCGCGGGTGGCGGCCGGCCGGCTGTACGAGAAGCTGGGCTTCCAGACCCGCGAGACGCGGATGTACCGCTACCCGCTGGACGACCCAGACTGAGACGCGGGACGGCCCCGGCGGCCGGAGCCGCCGGGGCCGCCTGCCCGCCCGGCTAGCTGCGGGCGAGCATGCTCTTGATCGCGCTGACGCCCTTGGCGAAGGGGTCGTCGCCCTGCGCGGGCACCTGCCCCTGCGGGGTGGCCTTGCTGACCACCTGCGGCAGCACCCTGGCCACGTCCTCGCTGATCTTGTCCGGCGTGGTCCCGGCCTGCTGGGCCGCCTTGCTGAGTGAGTCGTCGTCCAGGGCCTGCCGGACCTCGGCGCCGGACACCGGCTCGTTGTCACCGGTGCCGACCCAGGACTTCACCTGCTCGCCCTGCCCGTTGCTGGTCAGCTTCGCCATGATGCCCTGCAGGCCGCCGTTGGCGCTGACCAGCCTGCTGATCGAGGCCAGGCCGCCCTCCTGACCCTGCTGGCCGCCGATCTTGCCCAGGACGTCGTCGAGGAAACCCATGACTTCCCCCCTGTCTGGTGACAGCGAGCTGCCACCGGCACGACCCTACGGTCACGGACGCCGGGGGTTATTCCCCCGCTCCCGGCGGTTACCCGGCGGCTACCCGCCTAGTTCGGCCACCGCGTCGAGCAGGCGGGTGACGTCCGAGATGTCGTTGTAGTGCACCAGCCCGGCCCGCACGGCGGCGCCGGAGTCCCGGATGCCCAGCACCCCGGCCAGCTCCCAGGCGTAGTTGTCGCCGTTCCAGACATTGACCTTGCGCTCGGCCAGGTGCCGGGCGACCTGCTCCGGGGTGCGGCCGGCCACGGTGAAGTAGGCGGTGGCCGTCCGGCTGGCCGCCTTGCCGTACATGGTGACGTGGCCCATGGCCTCCAGCCCGCCCAGCAGCGCGGTGAACAGGTCCTGCTCGTACTGCTCGGCGGCGGTCATCGAGGCCACCACCCGCTCGCGCAGCGTGCCGCCGGACGGGCTGCCCAGCGAGGCCAGGTGCTCCACGGCCGCGGTCACGCCGGCCAGGTCGGCGAACGGCGGGGTGCCCCGCTCGAACCGGTCGGGCACCTCGTCGGGGGCCGGCGCCAGCTTGTCCGGCCGCAGCCTCTCCAGCAGCGCCGGGTCAGCGATGACCGCCCCGATGTGCGGTCCCGACCACTTGTAGGCACTGGTGGCGTAGAAGTCGGCGCCGAGCGCGCGGATGTCCACCGGCCCGTGCGGGGTGGCATGCACGCCGTCGACGTAGCTCAGCGCGCCGGCCGCGCGGGCGGCGGCGGTGATCGCCGGCACGTCCGGCCGGGTGCCGATGATGTTGCTGGCCGCGGTGACGGCGACCAGCCGGGTCCGCGGCGTCAGCAGCTGGTCGTACTGCCCGGCCGGCAGCTCGCCGGTCACCGGGTCGGCCTCGGCCCAGCGGACCACGGCGCCGGCCTGCTGCGCTGCCTGCACCCACGGCCGCACGTTGGCGTCATGATCCAGCCGGGACACGATCACCTCGTCGCCAGGCCGCCAGTCCCTGGCCAGGGTGCCGGCCAGCCGGTAGGTGAGGGTTGTCATGTTCGGGCCCAGGATCACGCCCGCAGCCACGCCGCCGACCAGGGCGGCCACCGCGGCGCGGCACTCGGCCACGATCGCGTCCGAGCGCTGGCTGGCCGGGAAGACACCGCCGGTGTTGCCCAGCCCGGCCGCGTAGGCCGCGCCGATGGCCTGGATCACCGAGGCGGGTACCTGCGTGCCGGCCGCGCCGTCGAGGTAGGCGTACCCGTCAGCCAGCGCCGGGTAGGCGGCACGGATGGCGCTCACGTCGATGGTCATGGCGGCGAGGCTCCCCAGATCGGTCCCGAGTCGGTCGATCTCAGCGTAGGAGCCTCAGGCCGGCACCGGAGAGCCGGGGAGCCGGCCGGAGGCCAGCAGCACCAGATCCCACGGGTCGGCCGGGTGGCCCGGGCCGGCCACGGCGTGCCCGGCGGGCAGGTGCACCATCCCGGCCTGCCAGCCCGCCAGCACGGTCGCCGGGTCGGCCGGGCGGTGGCCGGCGCCCAGCGCCCGGGCCAGGTCCCAGGCGTGCAGGTGCCACTCGGCGCAGGCCGCGCCGGCCATCCCGGCCACGGTCACCACCTGGCCCAGGTACTGATGGTGCGGCAGCTGCCACACCGAGGGCAGGCGGCGCGCGTAGGCGCGGGCGGTGGCGGCGAAAACCGCGATGTGCTCGCCGGCCGGCGCGTCCGGCAGCACGGCGAGCTCGGCGGCGTTCTGCCGGGCCAGCTTGCGGGCCAGGGTCTGCGGGTGCGGCCCGCTGCCCAGCAGCCGCGCGTAGCGGCTGACCGGCGCGTCGTCGAGATACTCGTGATAGTCATCGGCCACGCAGCGCAGGTGACCGGCCAGGTCCCGGGCCAGCCATTCCGGGCAGGGCGTCGGCGCGTTCCAGGCCACTGCGCTGAACCGGGCAGCCAGCTGGCAGATCGCGGTGACACCGTCGTAGTACGCCGCCAGCATCGGGCCGGGCCGCCGCGCTGCCCCCGCCAGTTCCCAGGAATCAAGAAGTTCCATGGGTACCTCTCCCTGCCGGATCCGGCTCCGGCTCGCCCCCGCGTCTGGCCAGAGTGCCAGAGTTGCCCGCTGTCCGCCACCCTGTGGCCATATGCCCGCCGGCCCGGGTGCGCTGAGCTGCGGCAGCCGCCGGCAAAAATGGGGGTGACATTCGCCCACCCCCCAGTTAACCTGCGAGCAATGCCCCCAGATCCACCCAGCTCGCTGCCGCATGCCCGCCCGACGCTGGCCACCGCCGCCCAGCCGACCGCTCAGACACCAGCCCAGGCGCTCTGGCGCGCCCGCGAGTACCTGCGCCCGTATTACGGGCGGCTCGTGCTCATGGTCACGGCCGCGCTGCTCGGCGTCACGGCCGAGACACTGATCCCGATGATCACCAAGTCGGTGATCGACCGCGCCATCCAGCACGTCAACCGCGGGCTGCTGGTGGAGCTCAGCATCGTCGCCATCGTCTTCGGCATCATCCAGGCCGGGCTCGCGTTCTTCCGCCGCTGGGTGCAGGCCGAGGCGGTGGTCGGCATGGAGCGGAAGATGCGCGATGACCTGTACGCGCACCTGCAGCGGCTCGAGCCTGGCTTCCACGATTCCTGGCAGTCCGGCCAGCTGCTGTCGCGGGCCACCACCGACCTGTCAGCGATCCGCCGGTTCGGCGGGTTCGGCGTGGTGTTCTTCATCACCAACATCTACGTCTTCCTGTTCGTGGTCGCCCTGCTGGTCCACCTCAACTGGTGGCTGGGGCTGCTCACCGGGGGCGTGTTCCTGCCGGTCATCGCGCTGTGCATCGCCTTCGAGCGGCGCTACCGGGTGCTGTCGCGGCGGGTCCAGGACCAGCAGGGCGACCTGGCCACCTACATCGAGGAGGCCGCGGTCGGCATCCGGGTGCTGAAGGCCCTGGGCCGCCGTGAGGAGGCCGCCGCGCAGCACCGCGGCCAGGCCGAGAGGGTCTACCGCACCCAGGTGGCCAAGGCCCGGCTGCGCGGCTCGTTCTGGTCCAGCCTGGACCTGGTGCCCAACGCGGTCATCGGGCTGGTGCTGCTGCTCGGCGCCCTGGCGGTGAGCCGCCACGAGCTGTCCCTGGGCGGGCTGGTGGCGTTCATCACGCTGGCCCTGCTGCTGGTCTGGCCGATCGAGGCGATGGGCTACATCATCGCGGGCGGCCAGGAGGCGGCGACCGCGGCGCAGCGGATCTACGAGATCTTCGACACCGCGCCGCTCATCGCCGACCGGCCCGCGATCGGCGCCGGCGTGCCGGCCCGGGCGCTGGTGCCCGCGCAGGCCAGCCCGGCCGCGGGCCGCCCCGTTCCTGCTGCTCCGCCTGCCGCGGCGGCCGGCAACGGCGGCGGGCGGCCGCCTGGTCACCTGGTCTTCGACAAGGTGACCTTCAGTTATCCCGGCGCGTCCGCCCCGGTGCTGCGCGGGGTCAGCCTGGAGCTGGCGCCCGGCGAGACGGTGGCGCTGGTCGGGGCGACGGGCGCGGGCAAGACGACGCTGCTGCAGCTGGTCCCGCGGCTGGCCGACGTGAGCTCGGGGGCCATCTGGCTGGACGGCACCGACGTGCGCGACCTGCCGCTGCGGGTGCTGCGCGGCCGGCTGGGCTGCGCGTTCGAGGACCCGACGCTGTTCTCGGCCAGCGTGCGCGAGAACGTCAGCTACGGGGCCCCGGCCAGCGACGAGGACACGGTGAACCAGGCGCTGGAGGTGGCGCAGGCCGACTTCGTGGCCGGGCTGCCGTGGGCCCTGGACACCCGGATCGGCGAGCAGGGCATGGCGCTGTCCGGCGGCCAGCGGCAGCGGATCGCGCTGGCCCGCGCGATCCTGCCCCGGCCGCAGGTGCTGCTGCTGGATGACCCGCTGTCGGCGCTGGACGTGCACACCGAGGCCAAGGTGACCAGGGCGCTGGGCGAGGTGCTGTCCATGTCGACGGCGCTGATCGTGGCGCACCGGCCCTCGACGGTCCAGCTGGCCGACCGCGTCGCGCTGCTGGACGGCGGTGTCATCGCCGCCATCGGCACGCACCGCGAGCTGCTCGCCGCCGAGCCGCGGTACCGGGACCTGATGAGCGCGGCGCCGGACCTGACGACGGGAGCGCGCCGGTGAGCCAGTCCTCCGCGGACGCCTGGCGGGGCATCGCGACCGAGGATGTCGACGAGGTCTCGGCCAAGATGTCGATCTTCCTGCGGCGGCGGTCCCGGCGGCTGCTGCGCGACCTGCTGCTGCCGCACCGGGTGCAGGCGCTGACGATCCTGGTGCTGATCGTGGTGGCCAACCTGGCGATCCTGGCCGGGCCGTGGCTGGTGGGCCGGGGGGTGGACCAGATCCCGCAGCTCACCCGCACCCGCGACGTGCGGCCGCTGCTGCTGATCCTGGCGGCGTTCGCCGTCGCGGTGACGGTCCAGGCGCTGTCGACGCGGGCGTTCATCGGCGGCATCGGCCGGCTGGGCGGGTCGGTGGTGCTGGAGCTGCGGCGGCGGCTGTTCTGGCACTTCCAGCGGCTGCCGGTGGCCTTCCACGAGCACTACACCTCGGGCCGGGTCATCTCCCGGCAGGTCTCGGACATCGACTCGATTCAGGACCTGTTCGAGGACGGCCTGGACACGCTGGTGTCGGCGGTGTTCACGCTGCTGCTGGTCGGCACCGGGATGCTGCTGCTGGACTGGGAGCTGGCGCTGGTCATCTTCGCCGGCTTCATCCCGCTGATCTGGCTGTCGGCCTGGTTCCGCCGCGAGTCAGCCATCTCCTACCGCCGGACCAGGGAGAAGATCGCCCTGGTCATCGTGCACTTCGTGGAGACCTTCGGCGGTATCCGCGCGGTGCAGGCGTTCCGCCGCGAGGACCGCAACGCCGAGATCTTCACCCAGCTGAACGCCGAGAACGCGGCGGCCAACCTGCGCGCCGCCCGGCTGATCGCGGTCTACTTCCCCGGCGTGACGATGGTCGGCAACCTGGCCATCGGCGCGGTGCTGCTGTACGGCGGCCTGCGGGTCATCGACCACCAGATGCAGGTCGGCGTGCTGGTCACGTTCCTGCTCTACCTGCAGCGCTTCTTCGACCCGCTGGTCGACCTGTCGCAGTTCTACAGCAACTTCCAGTCGGCGGGCGCGGCGCTGGAGAAGATCTCCGGGGTGCTGGATGAGGAGCCGTCGGTGCCCGAGCCGGCCAGCCCGGCCGCGCTGCCGCCGGCCCCTGGCGGCGAGCACGGCGGCCGCACGGCGGTGTTCGACTCGGTCACCTTCAGCTACGGCCGCGCGGTCGTGCTGCCGGACCTGAACCTGACCATCCCGGCCGGCCAGACGGTCGCCATCGTCGGCGCCACCGGGGCCGGCAAGACCACCATCGCGCGGCTGCTGGCCCGGATGTATGACCCGGTCGAGGGCCGGGTGCTGCTGGACGGCGTGGACCTGCGCCAGCTGCCGGAGGGCGCGCTGCGCCGCGAGGTCATCCTGATCACCCAGGAGAACTTCCTGTTCGACGGGTCCGTGGCCGACAACATCGCGCTGGGCAAGCCGGACGCCGGCCGGGCCGAGATCGAGGCCGCGGCGCGCGCCATCGGCGCGGACACCTTCATCTCGGCGCTGCCGGGCGGCTACGACGAGAAGGTGGGCAAGCGCGGCGGGCGGCTGTCGGCCGGGCAGCGGCAGCTGATCTCCTTCGCCCGCGCGTTCCTGGCCGCGCCCGCCCTGCTGGTCCTGGACGAGGCCACCTCGCTGCTGGACATCCCGAGCGAGCGGCTGGTCCAGGACGCCCTGCACACGGTGCTGACCGGCCGCACGGCGGTCATCATCGCCCACCGGCTGTCCACGGTGGCCATCGCCGACCGGGTACTGGTGATCGACGGGGGCCAGATCGCCGAGGACGGCAGCCCGGCCGACCTGCTCGGCACCGGCGGGGAGTACTCGGCGCTGCACGCGGACTGGGAGGCCAGCCTGGCCTGAGCCCGGGGCCTGGCCGGCGGCCGGCGGCTGCCGGTGACGCTGCCGGCTCCGGCGGGGCGCGCCCGGCGGCGGCGCCCGGCGGGGACCCGGTGGCCGCCCGGCTATCCGGACATCTCGGTAATCTGTGCAGGTAAGGGCGCATATGCTGAGGCGGGAGAGTTGATGGCCGCCGAAGATCTGTACCCCTCAGCCGCAGGCCGCCCGGCCCGCGGGATCGCCCGGAAGGCCGCCGCCGGCGCGGTGCTGGCCGGGTACTCCTGGCTCGCCGGGGGCCTGGCCCCGTTCACCACCAGGTCGCTGCTCAGCGTCCTGCTGCCGGGCGCGGTGCTCGGCGCGATCGCCTACGGACGGCCGCCGGAGCGCATCCCGGCGCCCGCCACCATGGACGTGGCCGGGTTCTCGTACTGGCTGATCGCCGTGGCCGCGCTCTTCGAGTGGGAGGCCTCAGCGTTCATCAGCGGCTCGCACTGGTGGCACCCGTCGCTGACCGAGCTGATTACCCCGCTCATCGCTCCGCACCCGGTCAGGAGCGCCGCCATCTGCGTATGGCTGCTCGGCGGCTGGGCGCTGGTCCGCCGGTGAGCCCGGGACGGCGGAGCGCGTCATGACGACCCGGATCATCACCATGACCGGGTTCGCGGGCCTGCTGGCCGTCCTGGCCGCCCTGGAGGTGCTCGGGCGGCGGCCGGGCAACCGCATCCCGACGGCCGGCCAGTGGCTCGGGTACCTGATGCGGCGGCCCGCCGGGCGGCTGCTTGTCCTGCTCGGCTGGCTATGGCTGGGCTGGCATTACTTCGCCCGGTAGGCACGCTAAGCTGACGGCCGTGACAAGGGGTCGAGACAAGGTCAGCGCGGCATCCGAGGCCGCTTACCTGGCAGACGTGGCGCTCGCCGCCAACTTTGACAGCCTGCTGGCGACGGCACGCACGGTGGAGCAGGCCTACCGGCGGGCCCAGGCGACCGGAGCGCCGGCCGCCGAGCAGTACCCGCTGGCCCAGGAGCTCAGCGGCGCGCTGACCGCCGCGATGCGGGCCGCGTACGCGGCGCAGCGGGCGGAGATCGGCCCGCGCGGTTACGAGGACCGGATCTACCGCCGCAAGGCCAAGGCCCGCCCGGAGGTGCACGCCCTGACCGACGAGGCCGAGCGCCTGCTGACGCTGCGCGAGACTTATCAGCTCACGGGCTTCCCGGCCCGGCCCGAGGCACCGGCGCTCGGCATCGAGATCGCCCGGCTGCCGGCCGGCTGAGCGGCTGCTGCCCGCTAGCTGGCCTGCGGCCCGGCGACCCGGCGCGGGACGCCGCCAGCCGCGGCCGCCGGCCAGGCCCGTGGCCGTGCCCGGCCATGCCGCACGCGTGTGATGGCGCTCTGCGCGCGGTGGCGCGAAGCCTCTCCCCGGTATGCCCGCCGGGGAGGGATTCCCGCCCTTGACGACTCGCCGGCAGAAATTTTACTTTCCGTCCTGTTGCCTCCGAGCTGCGAATATGCTGGTAGACAGGTCCCCGGCCGCCCGAATGCACGGAAAGCTACAAAGGGTGGCCACGAAAACCGTCACAACGGGCCATGCCGCGAAATGCAATCCGGCTGGCACAGTAGTGTGTGATCAAGAACACAACGCGACGCTCACAGGAGGCACACGAATGTGCCCACACACGCCACCGTGCCCGGATCCTCAGGACCCGGACCGAGAGGCGGCCCGGACGATCATCAGCCACCCCGAGCAGGGCTGGAGCCTGCTCTGCAACGGCATTGTCGTCTTCGAGGACACCGGCGAACTACTCCCCGACGGACTCGCGATCGAGCCGCACCGGCCGACCGATCCGTTTATCCGGCCCCTGAAATCCGCCGCCGGCCAGGAAAAGGCCGGCAGCAGCCAGTCACCGGCTGCCTAGCACGCGCCCCGGGCGCCTAGCACGCCCGGACCCGCGGCGGACCGGCCTAACGGCCGGAAGTGACTAGTTCTTCTCGCAGTACTTCCCGGAGCCAGGCTCCGACTTCGGCCGTGATCAGGTCCGCGCATCCGCTGAGGGCATGGGCCTGACCCGGCGCGATCACGACCTTCCCGGCGTCCGCCGGGTCGGGTATGCCGAATGGATCCCGGCTCCCGTTGATCACCAGGACGCTCGCGTCGCCCGCAGCGCGCAGCTCATCGGCCCGCGAGCGCTCCGGCTTGCCCGGCGGGTGCAGCGGGAAGGCCAGGGCCAGCACCCCGCGCGCGCCGGCAGCGACGGCCGTCCGGCAGGCCAGCCGGGCCCCGTTGCTGCGCCCGCCCGCGATCAGCGGCCGCCGCGGGAACTGGCCCCGCAGCGCGGCCATGATGTCCAGCCAGGCGGCGTCCTGGCGCTCGGGTGAGCCGGGCGCGCGGGCGCCCCGCACCCGGTAGGGCTGCAGGATCCGCGCCACGGCGCCGCCTGCCGCCACGGCCGCGTCCCGCGCGGCCAGCAGGTCGGCGGAATCCGCTCCCCCGCCCGCGCCGTGGGTCAGCGCCATCAGGAACCGGGGCCGGGCCCGGCGGGCCGGGCGGTCCAGCTCAGCGGACGCCGGCCCGTAGCTGGTCTCGATCTGCACGGCTGCCCCCTCCTGGCCCGCTGCCCGGCTGCCCCGGCGGCCCGGCGGGCGAGCCGGGGAAAACCGGGCGCCGGCCGCGCAGGCCGTCAGCGGGCCCGCAGGCGGCCTGGCCCGCTAGCCTCTCATGGCGCTGCCGGGGCCGGGACCTGGCGCCCCGCGAACGCGGCCAGCCGGTCGGCCGCCGGGGCCCCTGCCGGCGCCTGCTGCTCGGCTGCGAACGGAGCCGGCCCGCCACGCGGGAGGGGCCTGCCGCGGAAGACCCCCGAGGCGAACTCCACCACCGCCGGGTCCAGGTCGCGCGGCTGGCCGGTGGCCGCCGCCAGGTCCCAGCCGTGCACCGTCAGCTCGCAGACCCGCAGGCCGGCCAGCATCCGGCCCGGCCCCTCCCCCGTCGGCGTGCGGAAGGTCCGGTCCATCACGCCGTCGGCGTCGAACGCGGCGCGGAGCGCGGCGACCGAGCCGCGGAAAGCGGCCAGCGGGTCCGCGCCCAGCACGTCGTCCTCACGGCCGGGGCCCGGCTCCCCGGTGATCATGGCGGCGAACCGGAGGTTGCCCGACACCAGGTGATTGATCAGGGCCCGCACATCCCACTCGGTGCACGGGGTGGGGTCGCCGAGGCGCCCGGGCCCGATCCCGGCGATTACCCCGGCCGTCATCTCGCCGGCCCGCCGCAACAGCTCACGTGGGTCTTCCATCGTCATCTCCTGCCGCCGTCACTGCCCGGGCTTATCCTCCCCCGCGGTGCCGACATCCGCTGCCCCAGTGCGACCATGGGCCCATGACCAGGGACGTCGAGCGGATGAAGGTGTGCCTGAACGGGGAGCGGGCGCAGGCCGAGCACCCGCGGGTGCCGCTGACGCCGGGCGAGCTGGCCCGGGCGGCGGAGCCGGCGGTGGCGGCCGGGGCCGAGGCCATCCACCTGCACCCGCGGGACCGGGACGGCGCCGAGTCCCTGGCGGCGGCTGACGTGGGCGCGGCGGTGGCCGCCGTCCGGGCGGCCTGCCCCGGCGTTCCGGTCGGGGTGACCACCGGGCTGTGGATCACCAGCGGGGACCCGCATGCCCGGGCCGTCGCGGTGGCGGGCTGGGCCGCCCTGGAGGATGCCGGCCGCCCGGACTTTGCCTCGGTCAACGTGTCGGAGGCCGGGTGGGCCGAGCTCAGCGCCGCCCTGCACTCGGCCGGCATCGCCACCGAGGCCGGCGTGTGGTCGGTCGCCGATGCCCGGGCCCTGGCCACCTTCCGTCCCGCCAACCCGGTGCTGCGGATCCTGGTGGAGGTCACCGACGGGCCCGCGGGCACCGCGCCGGAGCGGGCCGACGAGATCCTGCGCGAGCTTGACCGCACCGGGGCCGCCGAGCCGCGGCTGCTGCACGGCGAGCAGGACACCTGCTGGCCGCTGGTCGCGCATGCGGGCGCCCTGGGCCTGCCCTCGCGCATCGGCCTGGAGGACACCATCACCGGCCCCTACGGCGAGGCGGTCGCCGGCAACGCCGACCTGGTCCGGATGGCGCTGACCACCTGGCGCTCAGCCGCGCCGGCCCGGCGGTCCCCCGGCGTCAGTGACGCGTGATGGTCAGCCGCGGCGCGGCCGCGCCGGCGTGTACCTCGACGCTGCCGCCTATCGGGAAGGTGAGCCCCGGCGTGGTGTGCCCGAAGTCCACGTTGCCGATCACCGGCAGCCCGGCCAGCTGCGGCTTGCTGGCCACGATCTGAGTCAGCAGGTCCCGGGTCATCTGGCTGGCCCGCTGGAACCGCCCGATGATCACCGCCCGCACCCCGGCGAAGCCCGGCTGGCACAGCAGGGAGACCAGGTCCCGGTCAAAGTCCCAGGGCATGGACCGCTCGTCATCCTCGATGAACGCGACCGTGCCATCCAGGCAGGGCATGAACGGGGTGCCCTGCAGCAGGTTGAGCGTGCACAGGTTGCCGCCCACGATGGTCCCCTCGGCTGACCCCTCCTGCAGCACCCACCAGTCCGTGCCCGGCTCCTCGCGCCGGTTGTCCTGGTCCAGGAACCACTGGTCATCACTCCACGCCGGAGCCGGGGCGAGCTCGACCGGGCCCGCCTCCATGAGGCACGCCCGGAATCCGGCCCTGGTGTAGTCAAAGCCCCGTTTCATCCCGAAGGTCGAGTAGTGCGGGCCGGAGTAGGTGACGAGCCCGGTCCGGGCGTAGATCGCCCCGGCCAGGGCGGTGATGTCGGAGAACCCGCACAGCACCTTCGGGTGGCCGGCGATCGCGTCGTAGTCGATGCCGGTGAGCAGCTGGTTGGAGTTGAAGCCGCCCAGGACAGTCAGGATGCCGTCCACCTCCGGGTCGCAGAAGGCGGCGTGCAGGTCAGCGAGGCGGCCGGCGACCGGCGAGGAACTGAAGTCATCGCAGGCCTCGACATGCTCGCCGAAGCTCACCCGCAGGCCGAGCGCGGCCAGCTTGCGATCGGCCTCGGCGCGGACCTCGGCACTGATGATGGCCAGCGAGCGCGCGGGCGCGATCACCCGCACGTGCGAGCCCGGGCTGAGTTTCGGCGGAATAGGCATGCTCTCGATCCTTGCCGAACGCCGGCCTTGGAACCACCCGGTTTCCGGCAGCGCCTTACCCGCCTTATCCGCCGCCTCACCTCCTCAGACACCGCCCGCCGCGCAGATAAGGCGTCTGCCCGATGCGGCGGGCCGGCCCTTACGGCGAGTGTCAAGGGTGCGGGCTCAGGGCGGGCCCGCACCGAGGAGGACTCGATGCACCCGTACATCTCCCAGCGAGTGGCCGCTGAGCGCGCCCGGGATATGCACCGGCGGGCAGCGGCAGCACAGCGGTCCCGGGCCGCCCGCAGCAGCGGGCAGCGCCGGGGCTGGACCTGGTTCGGGCGGACGGAGGGCCGGCGGGCGCGGGCAGCGCACGCGGCCAGCCAGCCCGCCTGCAGCCAGCAGACGAGGCTGGCGGCACAGCCATGACCAGCATCCGCCTCACCGCGCTGACCAGGGCGGTCACGCGCACCCTGCGGCTCGGCCGGCAGCTGGCCCGCCGGATCTCGGCCGTGCTGGCCGAGTGCCAGCGCGCCCAGCGCCGCGTCACCGAGCTGCGGACGAGCCCGGACCGGTACCTGCCCGAGCCCGGGCACGCGCCGGATACCTACGCCGAGTTCCTGTTCCGCACGTCCGGGACGCTGCGCCACGAGCCGGCCGCCGCCCGGCGCGCGGCCGGGCGCGCCGTCCGGTAACCCGCGGCCGGGGTGCTTAGCGGCCGCCGGCGGTCCTAGGACCAGCGAAGAGCCCGGGATAAGGCATCTGCCCGATGCGCCTTAGCCCGCCTTAGGACAACTGTGAATCGTGGCGGACCTCGGGGGCCCGCCATCGTCAAGGAGGAAAGATGAATCCGCTCATCTCGCAGGACATCGCCGTCCAGCGAATCAACGACATGCGGCGGCGGGCCGATGAGTCCCGGCGGGCCAGGCTGGCCCGGCGGACGGCACGCCGGATGCGGCACGCGGCGCGCAGCGATCGCGGCTAGTCATGCCCGGCCAGCTGCTCGCTCCGGTTACCCGGGCCACCACGGTCATCGCGACCCGGCCCGGGGCCAGCCGCGCGGCCAGGACCACCCCGCCCCCCGCAGGGGGCCGGGTGCCTGCCGCGGGGCCGGCCGAAGTCGCGCCCGCGGACGCCAGCTCCCGGCCGGGCCCCGCCGTCCGGCCGGGCACCGCCGGGTTCCGGGCCGTCACGGCGGCCCCGGCCCCGGCACCGGCCGCCAGCCGCGGGGTCCGCGAGCGGCCCTGGTCGGTGGCCCGGCGGCCCCGCCCTGCCGCCCCGCTGCCCTGCAGGTCGGCGCCCGACCTGTTCTTCGCCGAGAAGCCTGAGCACCTCAAGCAGGCTCAGGAGCTGTGCCGGATCTGCCCGGTCCGGGAGGCCTGCCTGGCCGGAGCCCTGGAACGCGGCGAGCCGTACGGCGTGTGGGGCGGCCGCCTCTTCATGTTCGGCAAGATCATCGACAGCAAGCGCCCCCGCGGCCGCCCGCGCCGGGTAGCGGCCTGAGCGGCTCGCGGCACTAGCTGCCGCGAGCTCGCCAGGTCAGGCCGGGGCAGCCGGCCGGGCGCTGGCGACGTTGTCGTGCAGGCGGCGCAGCACCGCCTCGAACTGCGTAATCTCCGCGGCCGACAGGCCCGCCCGCAGCTGCTGGTCGAAGGCCACCGCGGCCTCCCGCAGCCGGGCAAACAGCTCATCGCCAGCCGGGGTGAGCTCGACGACATGCACTCGCCGGTTCGCCGTGTCACGGCGGCGGGTGACCAGTCCCGAGGACTCCATCGCGTTCAGGTGATGGGTCAGGGTGGCTTCCTGGATCCCGACCATCCTGGCCAGGTCCCGCTGGCTGGCCAGCCGCTGGCTCTTCAGCGAGATCAGCACCAGCCAGGTCGGCAGCGAGCCGCCCGCCGCGGCCAGCGCGGCGTCAAAAGCCCGGCTTGCCTCCCGCGCGACCCGGGCCAGGTACAGGCCGACCGGCGGCTGGGCCGGCGGTCCCGGCGGGCCTGGCCGTCCCGGCGGACCCGGGTCAGCAGGAGCAGGACCCCGCGCGGGCGCACCGCGCTCCCGCGAGGACGCGGGCGGGCCGGGAACGGGGGGGTCGGAGACCGGCGGGCCAGGCATGACGGCAGGCTAGCACCTTCAGTTGAGTTGTCGAAGTGTTTGACATCTAACACTTAGATATCTAACGTTGCTCACGGAGGTCATGATGAGCAACAACGCGAACCCTAGCCACCACACCACCAGCAGCAGCGCAGCCGGCCCGCCGCCGGCGAGCGGCCCGGACCTGAGCGGCCAGGTCGCCCTGGTGGCCGGCGCCAGCCGCGGCATCGGCGCCGCCACCGCGGAGGCGTTCGCCGCCGCGGGCGCGGCCGTCGTCCTCGGCGCCCGCGACCTGACCGCCCTGCAGGGCGTCGCCGCGAAGATCGAGGCGGCCGGCGGGCGGGCCCTGGCCGTGCAGGCCGACGTCACCGGCGCTGACTCGATGCGGGGCCTGGTCGACCGCGCCCTGACGGCCTACGGCCGGCTGGACGCGGCCTTCAACAACGCGACCGCCGGGCCGATGCCCGCGCCGCTGGCCGACATCAACCCGGCGGAGTTCGACCTGGGCATCGCCACCAACATCCGCGGCACGTTCCTGGGGATGAAGTTCCAGGTCCCGGCGATGCTGGCCAGCGGCGGCGGCGCGATCGTCAACATGGCGTCCTACGCCGGGCTGACCGGGATCGCCGGCCTGAGCGCCTACGTCGCGGGCAAGGCCGGGGTCATCGGCCTGACCAAGGTGGCCGCGCTCGACTACGCCGACCAGGGCATCCGGGTCAACGTGGTGGCGCCGGGCCCGATCCTGACCCATCACCTGGAGGCGGCCGGCCCGGAGGCGCAGAAGATGGCGGGCCAGTCCACCCCGATGCGCCGGACCGGCACCGTCGCCGAGGTCGCCCGGACCGTGCTGTGGCTGTGCTCGGACCAGTCCTCGTTCATCACCGGGACCGTCATCCCGGTCGACGGCGGCCAGGCCGCGGGCAGCAAGCCGCCGCGGATGTACCGGCAGGGCGAGGGCATGGCCGACACGGCCGGGCCGCGATCGTCCTAGCCGCGCGCCCCGGCTCGCGGGCCGGCAGCCGGCGCCCGCCCCGGCGGGCGCCGGCTAGATGTCCAGCATCTTCTTCAGGAACTGCCCGGTGTAGCTCTCCTCGGTGGCGGCCACCTGCTCCGGGGTGCCGGCCGCGATGACCGAGCCGCCCCGCGAGCCGCCCTCCGGTCCCAGGTCGATCACCCAGTCCGCGGTCTTGATGACGTCCAGGTTGTGCTCGATCACGATGACGCTGTTGCCGCCGTCCACCAGCCGGCCGAGCACGCCCAGCAGCTTGCGGATGTCCTCGAAGTGCAGGCCGGTGGTCGGCTCGTCCAGCACGTAGACCGTCCGGCCGGTCGACCGGCGCTGCAGCTCGGAGGCCAGCTTCACCCGCTGCGCCTCGCCGCCCGACAGCGTCGGGGCCGGCTGGCCCAGCCGGACGTAGCCCAGGCCGACGTCCACCAGCGTCTTGAGGTGCCGGTGGATGGCGGGGACCGGCTCGAAGAACTCGGACGCCTCCTCGATCGGCATCTGCAGCACGTCCGCGATCGTCTTGCCCTTGTAGTGCACCTGCAGGGTGTCGGTGTTGTACCGGGCACCGTGACAGACCTCGCACGGCACGTAGACATCCGGCAGGAACTGCATCTCGATCTTGATCGTGCCGTCACCCGAGCAGGCCTCGCACCGGCCGCCCTTGACGTTGAAGGAGAACCGGCCCGGCTGGTACCCGCGCACCTTGGCCTCGGTGGTCTGCGCGAACAGCCGCCGGACATGGTCGAACACCCCGGTGTAGGTCGCCGGGTTGGATCGCGGCGTCCGGCCGATGGGGCCCTGGTCGACGTGCACGATCTTGTCCAGGTGCTGCATGCCGGTGACCCGGGTGTGCTTGCCGGGCACGATGCGCGCCCCGTTCAGCTCCCTGGCCAGCGCGCTGTACAGGATGTCGTTGACCAGCGTCGACTTGCCCGACCCGGATACCCCGGTAACCGACACGAACAGGCCCAGCGGGAACGCCACGTCGATGCCGCGCAGGTTGTTCGCGCTGGCGCCCTTCACCACCACCTCGCGACCGCGGGTCCGCTTGCGCCGCGTCGCCGGCACCGGGATGGCCCTGCGGCCGGTCAGGTAGTCGCCGGTCAGCGAGTCCTTATTCGCCAGCAGCTCGGCCACCGGGCCGGACACCACGACGCTGCCGCCGTGCTCGCCCGCCCGCGGGCCGATGTCCACCACCCAGTCCGCCGCCCGGATGGTGTCCTCGTCGTGCTCGACGACGATCAGCGTGTTGCCCAGGTCGCGCAGCCGCAGCAGCGTCTCCAGCAGCCGGTGGTTGTCGCGCTGGTGCAGCCCGATCGACGGCTCGTCCAGCACGTAGAGCACGCCCACCAGGCCCGAGCCGATCTGGGTGGCCAGCCGGATCCGCTGCGCCTCGCCGCCCGCCAGCGTCGCCGACGCCCGGTCCAGTGACAGGTAGTCCAGCCCGACGTCGAGCAGGAAGCCCAGCCGAGCGTTGACCTCCTTCATGATCCGCCCGGCGATCTGCATGTCGCGGTCGGACAGCTCGAGCGACAGCAGCAGCTTGGCCAGCTCGCCGATCGGCAGCGCGCAGTACTCCGAGATCGACCGGTCATCGACCTTGACCGCCAGCGACACCGGCTTGAGCCGGGCGCCGTGGCAGGCCGGGCACGGGACCTCCCGCATGTACCCGGCGAACCGCTCCCGGCTGGAGTCGCTCTCCGCCTCGGAGTGCCGCCGCTCGATGTAGGGGATGGCCCCCTCGAAGTTGGTGTAGTACGACCGCTCCCGGCCGTACCGGTTCTTGTACCGGACGTGTACCTGCTCGCTGTGCCCGTGCAGCAGCGAGCGCCGGGCCGCCGACGGCAGCCGCGACCACGGCGTGTCGATGGTGAACCCGACCGAGTTCCCCAGCGCCTCGATCAGCCGGATGAAGTAGTCGCTGACGTGCCCGCCGGACCACACCCCGATGGCGCCGTCGGCGAGGGTCAGGTCCGGGTCGGCGACGACGAGCTCGGGGTCCACTTCCATCCGGGTGCCCAGGCCCGTGCAGTCCGGGCAGGCGCCCCACGGTGAGTTGAACGAGAACGACCGCGGCTCCAGCTCGTCGAACGACAGGTCGTCATACAGGCAGGCCAGGTGCTCGGAGAACATCCGCTGCCGCTGCGGATCGTCCTCGGGCAGGTCGACGAAATCCAGGATGACCACGCCGCCGGACAGCGCCAGCGCCGTCTCCACCGAGTCGGTCAGCCGCCGCCGGGCCGACTCCTTGACGTCCAGCCGGTCGACCACGACCTCGATGTCATGCTTCTCGTACTTCTTCAGCGCCGGCAGCTCTCCGGACACCGCGGTCTCCAGCCGGATCACGGTCCCGTCAACCCGGGCCCGCGAGTAGCCCTTGGCCTGCAGCTCCCGGAGCAGCTCGGTGTACTCGCCCTTGCGCCCGCGCACCACCGGCGCCAGCACCTGGAAGCGCGAGCCCTCGTCCAGCTCCAGGACCCGGTCCACGATCTGCTGGGGACTCTGCCGGGCGATTGGGCGGCCGCAGACCGGGCAGTGCGGCTTGCCTACCCGCGCGAACAGCAGCCGCAGGTAGTCATAGACCTCGGTGATCGTGCCCACGGTGGAGCGCGGGTTCCGGCTGGCGGCCTTCTGGTCGATCGACACCGCCGGCGACAGGCCGTCGATGAAGTCGACATCGGGCTTGTCCATCTGGCCCAGGAACTGCCGCGCGTAGGCCGACAGTGACTCCACGTACCGGCGCTGGCCCTCAGCAAAGATCGTGTCGAACGCCAGGCTGGATTTCCCCGACCCGGACAGGCCGGTGAAGACGATCATCGCGTCCCTGGGCAGGTCGAGCGAGACATCCTTCAGGTTGTGCTCGCGCGCACCGCGGACGACAAGACGGTCTGCCACTTTGCGTCGTTTCTCCTGCTACGAGTAACTCTGGGGGTGAGTCAGGACCCTGCCGCGAGGCGCCAGGAAGCCGTCCGGCCATGCTATCCGGGGGGTCCGACAACGCGCGGTGCGTTAACTGCCGCGCTGCCGCCGCCGCCGGGCGCCAGCCGGTGCGCAGCGCCCGCCACGAGCGCCAGGCAGGATTCCGGCTGCTACCAGAACCACGGCGAGGGCTCGCGGATTCCCGCCGGGGCTGAGCGATACCAGGACGACGCCGCCTGCCGCGAGCCGGCCCGGCCGCGCCGGGGCGCAGACCTCCGGCGCAGTGGCTCGCGACCTCCGGCGGGCGGGGTAATCGCGTCTTCTCTGCTATTGCCGAAGGGCACCGCGCCGAGGACGAGCGCCCAGCTACAGAGCCAGACGTCATCCGCCGTCAGGACGGCCGGCGAGAAATGGCCGGGGTCAGAACGGCGGCTCGTCGGGGCTGCCGGCATCGCCGTCGCTGGCCCACGGGTCACCGGCTGCCGGGCGGCGCTCCTGGCCGCCGCCAGCCGGGCCCGTCCTGGTCGTCTTGGTGACCTTGGCTGATGCGTTGCGCAGCGACGGGCCGACCTCGTCGACCTCGATCTCATACACCGTGCGCTTCTCGCCCTCGCGAGTCTCATACGAGCGCTGCCGCAGCCGGCCCTGCACAATCACCCGCATGCCCCGGGTGAGCGATTCCGCGGCATTCTCCGCTGCCTGCCGCCAGATATTGCAGGACAGGAACAGCGAATCGCCGTCCTTCCACTCACCGCTCTGCTGATCCCGGAATCGCGGCGTCGAGGCGACCCGGAAACTCGCCACGGCGCTGCCGGCCGAGGTATAGCGCAGCTGCGGGTCATCAACAAGATTGCCGACCACGGTAATGGTGGTGTCGCCTGCCATCTCAGATCTCTCCCCTCGCGGCCGACAGCCGCTCCCGCGCCTGGCGCAGTTCCTGCTCGCACGCCCAGATGGCGCGCTCCTGCCGGTCGGTGCCCGTCATGGCCGCGTCCCACTGCCACCACCGGGCCTGGCGGCGCGCCAGCATGCCGCGGAAGTGCTCCAGCCACGCGACCTCGTGCTCCAGGTCGATCAGGTCGGCCAGCTCGGCCGTGCCGGCCAGCTCGGCCGCCTCCGCCAGGTCGGCAGCATCCGCCAGATCCGCCAGGTCGAGTACCTCAGCTACGGACGTCATTTCGCCTCCTTTATCGAAGTGCTGACACCATCATCGGCTGAGGTACTGACATTCTGGCGAGGGCAATCGGGCGGCGCTGGCGGCCGCCGCGGCACCCGCCTTTCCGCCTGCCCGTCCGAACGACACCGGCCCCGGCGGCGGCAGCCCGGCCTCGCGCCCATCCAGTGACGACACCAGCTTTGACGCGATCACCTTTGACGCCACCAGCTTTGAGGACACCGGCTTTGACGCCACCGGGCCGGCCCAGTAATACCGTCATATGCGCACATGCCGGGCCGATGGCCTGCCTGCCCTGCCGCCGCCCCCGCCGCTGCCGGGCCTGGCCCGGCGGATCGGGATGCACGCCGGTGCCGCCGCCGTGTGCCTGGCGGTCTCGGCCGCTTTGCTCTTCGGCCCGGACCCGGTCGTCTTCGTGCTGCCGCTGGCCGTGCTCGCCGGAACCGCCGCCGCCCGCCCGGTGACCCGGTTCCGGATGCGCATGCTGCTCGGCGCGGCGCAGTACCGCCACCTCGCCCGCGGCCAGGCAGCCGCCGGGCTGGAGGCGGCCCTGCGCCCGGCTGGCCTGCGCGAGGTGCACGTGCTGGCTGGCGACCGGGTCCGGGGCCTGGCCCGCAACTACCAGTCCGGGGGCATCGCGCTGATCCTCATCCTGGACAGCCTCCTGGACCGCCCGGACCTGCTCGGGTTCTTCGTGGCCCACGAGGCGGCGCACCTGGCCCGCCGGGACACCGAACTGCGGCCGCTGCTGATCAGCACAGGCGGGGCCTGCTGGCTCGCGGTGGCGCTGTCCTGGCCGGTCATGCTCGTGACCGCGCCCCTGGTCATCGCCGCCTTCTCGGTGTACGCGCGGGCCATGGAGCTGAGCTGCGACCGGCTCGCGGCCCGCTGGGTCGGCACGGCCGCGGCCCGGTCCTCGCTCCAGCTGCTGATCAGCATCCGGGACCGCGCTGCCCCCGGCAGTGCCCGCAGCCGGATCGCCCGCTGCCGCGGCGTGCTCACCTATCCGTCGGCGGAGCGCCGCATCGCCGTCGTCGAGGCGGGCTGACCCGCCGTCCGCTCAGCGGCGCTCCCCTGCGCCGCCCGCAGCACCTCCTCGGGCACCGCGTAGCCCGGCACCGACGGCCAGCGCACGCTCAGCAGGATCGAGTCCTCCTCCGCCGTCCAGGAGTGCCCGATCTTGTGCAGCACCACGTAGTCGCCCTGCTGGGCCAGCAGGATGCTGTCGCCCGGCACCTCGATCCGGAACCGCCCGCTGATCAGCACGTGCAGCGACGTCCGCTCCTCGCTGGTCACCCACTGGGCGCGCTCCTCGCCCCGCGGGTGCACGCCCCACTTGATCTCGACGTCATCGCTGTGCCGGATGTCGCCGTCCGGAATGAAGTGGCCCAGCAGCCAGCCGCGGTTCACCGCGCCGTCGGCATCAGCCTTGCCCGCGTAAAACTGTCCCGTCATGGCCCGCGACGGTAGCAGCCCGGCCCGGAGCAGCCGGCCAGCCTCCGCCGATGATGCCGTCCAGCCAGTCGAATACCACCTGGTTGCGGGTCTGCGGCGCCATCGGGGCGTCGTGGAACTGCGCGCCCTCGGCCACCGTGAACGTGTGGAATGCCCTGGGCAGGCTTTCCGGCAGCAGCTTGTACACCGCGCGGGCCTGGGTGGGCCCCGGGAAGAACGTGTCCTCCTGGTAGAAGTTCACCAGCGTCGGCGAGGTGACCTCCGGCGCGTTCTGCGAGCAGTTCAGCCGCATCAGGATCTGGCCGAGGTCATACAGGTCAGAGAACACCCGCCCGGCCCGGCCGGCCAGCAGGAACTGCCGGCCGAACAGCTCCGAGCGCTTGGCGAAGGTGAACCGGTCCTGCGCATTGAGGTGCGGGACGATGTCGTGGTTCCAGATGTGGTTGATCTCCGCCTTCGAGGCACCGCTGCTGAACAGCTTGCGCAAGAACGCCGGGTAGGCCAGCCACGCGTCCAGCACCCCCGGGTCGGCCACCACCGCGGCCAGCCGGTGCTCGAACGCGGCGGCCCGGATCACGGACTCGCCGCACAGGCTCCACCCGGTGATCGCGATCCGGCTCGCGTCCACCTCCGGCCGGGCGGTCAGCCAGTCCACGATCGGCGTCACCACTTTCTCCCAGTCCGGCCGGAAGAAGATCTCCCGCTCGAACAGCATCGAGCCCTGGCCCGGACCCTCGAAGATCAGCGCGTTGTAGCCGCGCTCCAGGGCGGCCGCGCCGCCGTACGCGTACAGGTCGATGTTCTGCGCGTCGCTGCCGTTGTTCAGGATGACCGTGGGACGGGCGATGCCGGCTCCGCCCGGCTGCAGGAAGTAGCCCGGCATGTAGGTGCTGCCGTAGGGGATCTGCACGCGCTGGAACGGCGGGTCGAACAGCTGCGCCGCGCTGTTCCAGTTGCGCTGCATGGCGGCATAGACGCTCGCCTCCTTCGCCCGGTGGCTGGTGCCCAGGACGAAGAACAGGCAGGCGTCCCAGTACGACGCCGCGCGCAGGTACGCGCTCAGCGCGCTGGCCTGGTGCCCCGCCGCCAGCTCCCGGCCGGCCAGTTCGCTGACTCGCCGCGCGGTAGCCGCGAACGTGTCGAAGTAATTCTGGTAGGTCGCGCCGGCCCGGTTGATCGCGTTGACCGCGGTGACAACCTCACCCACCTCGGATGTCCCGTAACCCGCGCCGCCCAGCGTGAACAGCGTCTCGAAGTTCAGGTCCTCCTGGCTGAACAGCGAGAACGCCGGATGCCTGGCCGCCCGCGCCGCGCTCACCTTGCTAGCCGCACTCGCCGCGCCCGCCTTGCCAGCCGCGCTAGCGGCACTCGCCGCTGCACCGCCCGCGGCCAGCGCCGCCGCCGTGCCGCCGCCCAGCGCCCCGGCCCGCAGCAGGGCCCGCCGGCTCACCCCGCCGCCGCCCCGGCCGCCCTCGTCGCCGCCGCCCGGCCCGGCCGCGCCGGCCCCGCCGTCCTGCCCCGCCCTGCTGTCCAGCATGCCCCGTCCCCCGGATGCGCTCCGTAGTTTTTCGTTACGCATAGTAACTACGTGGAACGAGGCTCCGCGCTGTTTCCGGGCACCCGCTCCACCCGCCCCTCGCACGCGGCTCGCCTGCCGGCCGGCCTGGGGGACCGCAGCCGATCAGGAGCCACGCTCGGCAGCGGGACATAATGAGCGGAGCCAGCAACCACCGCGGGGCCGGGGCGATGAGCCGGCAGGCGAGCCTGGAGAGGAACAGCGCATGACCTACACCGGAGATGTCATGGTCGGCGGGCCTGCCGACACCCGGGAGCTGCCGGGACTGGTCATCACCAAGGTCGCGGTCGGTCCCATGGACAACAACGCCTACCTGCTGCGCTGCACGGCGACCGGCGAGCAGGCCCTGATCGACGCCGCTGCCGAGCCGGCGACCCTGCTCGGGCTGATCGGTGATGTCCCGCTGGCCACGGTCATTACCACCCACCAGCACTGGGATCACTGGGGCGCGCTGCCCGAGGTGGAGCACGTGACCGGCGCGGTGACGGTCGCGCATCCCGAGGACGCCGGGGAGCTGCCGGTCCCGGTGACCCGGACGGTGCGCCACGGCGACTCGGTGAGCGTGGGCAATGCGAGCCTGTCCGTTATTCATCTGCGTGGTCACACGCCCGGCTCGATCGCGCTGCGCTATGACGACGAGGCCGGGCCGCACCTGTTCACCGGGGACTCGCTGTTCCCCGGCGGGCCGGGCAACACCCAGCAGGACCCGGCGCGGTTCGGGCAGCTCATGACCGACCTGGAAGAGCGGGTGTTCGCCGAGCTGCCCGACGTGACGTGGGTGTACCCGGGGCACGGCAAGGACACCACGCTGGGCGCCGAGCGACCGCACCTCCCGGAGTGGCGGGCGCGCGGCTGGTAATGGCGCCGGGCAGGCGGGCCGCGACGGGTCTGAGCAGATGACGGCTGGCAGATGACGGCTGGGCAGGTGTCGGCTGGGCGTGAGACCGCTGACCGGGCGCCGCGGCAGCGGGACTTCGTGGTGGTCGGCGGCGGGCTGCTGGGGCTGGCCGCGGCCCGCGCGCTGGCCAGGGCCGGGCGCGAGGTCACGCTCCTGGAGCAGGCCAGCGTCGGGCATCCGGGCGCGGGCTCGAAGGGCAGCTGCCGCATCTTCCGGCTCGGCTATCCGGACCCGGCCTACGTGGCGGCGGCCCGGCAGGCGCGCGGGCTGTGGCACGAGCTCGAGGCGGAGTCCGGGACACCGATCCTGTTCAGCGTCCCGCAGCTCACCTTCGGCCCGCAGATGGCGCAGGTCCAGGCGGCGATGCTGGCCGCCGGGGCGCCGTGTGAGCTGCTGCCGGCGGCTGAGGCGGCAGGCCGGTTCCCGGGGATCGCCGCGGACGGGGATGTGCTGCTGGAGCCGGAGTCGTGCGTGACGGCCGCCGGCACTGCGCTGGCCAGCATCGCGGCCGGGGTGCCGGAGATCTGCTCCGGTGTCCGGGTCACGGGCCTGGCCGACGATGGCCGGCAGGTGCGGCTGGACACGACTGGCGGGACGGTGCTGGCCCGGGTGGCGGTGGTGTGCGCCGGGCCGTGGACCGCGGGACTGCTGGCCCGGACCGGGGCCAGGGTCCCGTGCGCGCCGACGCTGGAGCAGGTCGCCTACCTGGCCCCGGCGGGCGCCGGGGCTGACGGCACCGCCACGGCAGGCCCCGGCGCGGCGGGCGGCAGCACAGCGGGCGCGACAGGCCCCGGCGCCGCTGGCGGCAGCGCAGCGGGCGGCAGCAGCGCAGCGGACTGGGTTCCGGTGCTGCCGATCTTCCTGCGCTACGGCGACCCGTCGCCGTACGGCCTGCCGGTGCCGGGCTCGGGCCTGTACAAGACCGGCATCCACCCCAGCGGCCCGCCGGCCGACCCGGACCGGCAGGACCAGGGCGCCGATGCCGGGCTGGCCGAGCGGATCGCCGGGACCGCCCGGCAGTACCTGCCCGGCCTGGACCCGCGGCCCGTCGAGCTCGAGCGCTGCGTCTACGACAACACCCCGGACGAGGACTTCATCGTTGACCGGATCGGCAGCGTGGTCATCGGCTGCGGCACCTCCGGGCACGGGTTCAAGTTCGGCCTGCTGCTCGGCCAGTGGCTCGCCGCGCTGGCCGCTGGCGAGCCACCAGAACGGGCAGCCGGGACCGCCGGCGCGGCCCGGGCGCTGGGCGGCCGCTTCGCGCTAGCCCGGTTCGCCAGGCAGCCCGGCTATTAGCTCAGACCCGGCTCAGCGGCGGCCGCAGCTCAGTGCGATATGCGGCTCGGCCCGACGGGCGCGGGTTCGCGCGGCGGCCGCGGTTCACCCGGCCGCCGCGGCTGAGCCGGCGGCTGCCGTTCAGTCGCCGGTCGCCCCGTCGATCTGCTCGCGGATGACGTCAGCGTGCCCGATGTGCCTGGCGTGCTCCCGGATCATGTGCACGTAGATCCAGCGCAGCGACACCGGCCCCAGCCGGTCATGCGGCACCGTGTGCCCGAGATCGACGCCGGCCGCGATGCGCCGCGACTCAGCGCAGGCGTCCTCGTACTCGGCGACCACGTCCGCGATGGTCTCGTCCGCGCCGACTTCCCAGCTCGCGTTGTCGCCCCGGGCGTTCCCGGTGACCTGCTCGCGCGGCCGCCCGGCCAGGTAGTGCTGAAACCAGGCGCGCTCAACGGCGGCCGCGTGCTTGACCAGGCCGATCGGCGTAGTGAGCGATGGCACCAGCTGGCGGCGGGCATCCGCCTCAGACAGGCCCCGGAGCTTTCCGCTGACCACGTGCCGGTGATACTCCAGGAACCCTTCCAGCAGCTCCCGTTCCCCGGCCGTTCCGACAAGCTCCTCTTCGGTGAAAGCCGCCTGCGTTGTCACGCTCAGACAGTACCAGCGCCGCGCCAGACCCTTCTTGCTGTTATCCGGGGGATGCGGGCGGCACGGTATTGAGCCGCACGGAAGAGCGACATCGTCTGCACGAGGTTTCTGCCCGGAAATCTCCGCGCGGCCGATGCTCCGCGAAAGGGCCGCCGCAGTGCGCGGATGCCGCGCGGGTGAATGCGCGCTGTCAGTCCGGATCCGGCGCGCTCTCCAGCATGCGCCGGTAGCGGACCTGCATGACGCCGTCCAGCCGGGCCAGCACCGCGGCCTCCCCGGTCGGCTCGAAGCCCGCCCGCTCGTAGAAGCGCCGGGCCCGCGTGTTTGCTTCCAGGACCCACAGGCTGATGTCGGTGTAGCCGTCGCTGGACGCTAAAGAGAGCACGCCGTCCAGCAGCGCGCGGCCTGCTCCGGTGGACCACACGGGAGGCACGACGTAGATCGCGTACAGCTCGGCCGGACCCTGGTCCTCCCGGCCTCCGCCGGGCTGGGCGGGGTCGTCGTCCTCGGCGCGCTCGGGGCCGTAGGCCGCGAATCCGACCAGCTCAGGCTGCCCGCACGGTCCTGCGGTCCCGGCCTCGCCGCCGGCCGCCCCCGCGCCGCCTTCCGCTGTGACCACCTCAGGGCCGCCGGCCTCGCCCGGGCGGGAGGCAGCGTCACCGGATTCCGTCTCCCGCAGCTGCGCCCCCGGCCCCGCCGCGGCGCCGGACTCGGCGATCAGCACGCCGTCCAGGGAGTGCGCGCGGCGCCACTCACCCTCGCGGGCGACGGCCTCGGGGCTGGTCATGTCGGCCAGCAGCGGCGCCGGGAGTACTCCCGCGTAGGCCACCTGCCAGGTCTCGGCCCGGATCCTGGCGATGGCCGGGCCATCAGCAGCCCCGGCCGGGCGAATCCGGATCATGCGGGCAATGATAGAACTCGCAGCGGCCCGGAGTCAGGGCGCCACCGCCGCGCAGCCGATCGTATTGCTCAGATATGGCCGGTGACCGGGTCGAATGCGCCGCCGCAGGTAATCAGGCGAAAACTGCGCGCCCGGCGCGGGCCCGTGCACCGCGCGAGCCGGGAAGCCCGTTTAACGGCCAGGTGCGAACACTGGGCGGGGACTGACCGGGTCCGGGCCGGCGGGGTCACCGGCAGCCGCGCAGGGCGGCCGTGCCGGGCGGCCTGGGCCTGGCGCAGCCGGCAGGCACGAGAGCAGCCGGCGTGCACCCCCGTCCGGGCCGGGTGAGCCCGGGGCGGCGGTCATGGCTTCGCGTGCGCGCCGAGCAGGCCCAGCGGCGCGGGCGCGGGGAACCGGAGCTGGATGAGTATCCGGGCGCCGGCGTGCACCACCGTGACGCTGCCCCTGAACGGCGCCCGCTGCGCGCGCAGGAACCTGAGCACCGCGTGCAGGTAGGCGCCGTGATGCGGGCCGTGCCCGGACGCCAGCGCGGCGATCCGCACCATCCGCAGCGGCACGCCCGGCGCGGCATGCGGGCCGGCCTCGCCGAATGTCGAGATGTAGACCTTGTGCTGCCGGGCGGTGAGCGCGGCCAGGGTCAGCAGCAGCCGCGAGTCGACTCGCCCGGTCGCCAGGTCCAGCCGCGACGCCCCGGCCACGTGGAGGGCCCGGCTGCGCAGCAGGTGGCGGCCGGCCGCCTGCCGGGCCAGCTGGTCGGCGCGCTGCGCGACCAGGTAGGCCTGGCTGCCGTCGGGCGCCTCGACGCGCAGGTCGACCCGGGCCGCGCCGGTGCCGAAGCTGGCGATGACCGCCGGGGCGTAGACGCCCGCCAGCCGGCTGCCGAACTGGCTGCGCACGGCCGCGGTCGCGACCACTAGCTGCGAGCCCATCGGGTCTGGCGCATCGGAGGACAGCGGGAGCAGGTTGCCGGCCGGGAAGCCGTGCGCCTGCAGCGCCGCGCACATCACCGGGTCGCAGGCCACGATGGCGCTGTGCCTGACCTGGGCCGCGATCCAGTTAGCCGCCTTGCGCCGGATGGCCGCCGCCTGCGCCGGGCCGGACGGGCTGAGCTGGCCGGCCGCCGCACTGCCCCGGGCCGACCTGTGGCCGGCGCGCTGGGCCACGGCGATGGTGAGCGCGCCTGCCGCGACCACGATGATGGCCACGCCGAACACGACGGCCCGGCGCCGGCGCTTCGGGCGGCGGGCGGCGGGTTGCGATCCGCCGGCGGGTTCCTGACGCTGGCCGTCCGGGTGGCTGCCGCCGGTGATGGCCGGCTCGCGGCCGACCCGGCGCGCCAGCCACAGGTGCACGGTGGTGGCGATGACCCGCGGCCAGGAGGGATTGTCGGTCACGGCGGGGCGGTCCGGGAGCCGGTAACCGCCGCCGGGATGACCGGCCGGGCTGGAGTCCGGTGCCACCACCGGGCCCCGGGGCGGGCCGGAAGTGCCGGCGGCCGCGGAGCCAGGGCGAGCACCGCGGGCAGCCCCGGCCGGCGCGCGGCCCGCGGAATCCGGGCGCGCGTCACGAACAGAACCGCCCGCGCCAGGCGGCACAGAACCGGCCGTCTTGCTCATGGGATACCCCCGAGGGTCGCCAGCACGAAAGACGCTCGACCCCAGCCGGGCTAGCTCATCACATCAGCTGCATTCTGCTCAGCAGAAACAGCCGATTACTGCCAGAAACTTACTGAGTGTCGCGCTAAGAGTCGTTCTATGCAGCTTGATGGCTGCATATTGCGTCGGGGAAACCCTAGCGGATCCCGGCTAGCAGGGCGAAACCGGACACGCCGGCCGCGCGGCCGCCCGCCGTGCCGCGCCCGCGCGCCCGCCGTACCGGGCGTCGCTAACGGGAGGAACCGGAGGAATCCGCACCCGGGCGGCGCGAGATCCTCCCGGCCGGGCCCTGGTCCTGGTAGAGCGCCAGCACTGCCGCCACGGCATCGGCCAGCGTGGGCAGCGCGGCCGCCCGGGCCCGCGCGGCGGTGGCCAGCCGCGTCGCCAGCCCGGCATCGTCCAGCACCGACGACACCGCCGCGGCCAGTTCCGCGGCGTCCTCCGGCGGCACCAGCAGGGCCGCGTCCGGTCCCGTCAGGTCCGGGATGCCGCCCACCCGGCTGGCCACTACCGGCCGCCCGGCGCGCATCGCCTCCTGCACGACCAGGGCCCGCGCCTCCCACCGGCTCGGCACCACCACCACGTCAGCCGCCGCCAGCAGCGCGGGGATGTCCTCGCGCTGGCCCAGCAGGGTCAGCTCCACCCCGGCACGCCGGGCCGTGGCGGCCAGCTCGCCCGCCAGCGGCCCCTCCCCCGCGATCGCCAGCAACGGCACGGGCACCCGCTGCTGCCACTGGCCGGCCGCGGCCAGCAGCACGTCCAGGCCCTTCTGCCCGGCCAGCCGGGCCACGGTGAGGAGGACCGGGCGCCCGGCCGGGCCCAGGTCCGCGCGGGCCCGCCGGATCGCTCCGGCGTCCGGCGGCGGCGCGACCGGGGCCGGCACGTCAAACTCGCTGACCTCCCGCGCGCCGCGCTGCCGCATCCGCGCCGCCAGGTCGGCGGACGCGCACAGCACCGCACCGGCCCGCGCCGCGCAGGTCCGCTCCAGCAGCCCGTACACCAGCCCGGCCGCCCGCCCCTGCGGCGGCGCGTTGTGCACCGTCACGACCAGGCCCGGCCGCCGTCCGCTGCGCCATGCGGCCAGCGCCGCCGCCGCGAGCGCCCCGGCCCGCAGCCCGTGCGCGTGCACCACGTCCGGCCGGGCGCGCCGCAGCAGCCGCCGCAGGCGCAGCACGGCCTGCGCATCACGGGCCGGCCGCGGCCGGTCAGAAATATCGACAACATGGAACGGGATACCCTCGCCGCCTCGCGCCTCGTCCCGCGAGCCCGCCACCCGCCCGGCCCGCTGTCCCGCCTCGCCAGCTCCGCTTCTTGCTGTTATCAGTGAGCTGGAGCCGGGGCTACCGGACTCCGCGGCGCCAGCCTCCGCACCGGTGCCCGGCCCGGCCGCCCGCGGCTCCGCGGCCGGCACCCTGGCCGCAGCGCGGGTGACGGCATCACGGGTGCCGGACGGGCCGAGGGCCAGGACAGCCAGTCCGGCCCGGCGGCAGCCCTCGGCCAGCATCCCGGCATGCAGAGCCGTCCCGCCAGTCGCCGTGCTCAGCACCACCGCCACCCGCAGCTCCGGCACCGATGTCCCTCCACCCGCTCCCGCGGCGGCGCAGCCCGCCATCCCTGGTACCTCGCCGCCGCCCGGGGCTGCACCGCCAGCAGCCGCGCCGCCGGACGCCGCGCCGCCGCCGGGAGCCGCGCCACCCAGCGCTGGGCCGCCGGGAGCCGCGCCAGCACCCGCTGGGCCGCCAGCAGCCGCGCCACCAGGCGCCGGGCCGGGAGCTGGGCCGCCGACTGTCCCCGAGCCGGTCATCGGGGCGCCGTCCGGCGGATCCGGGCCAGGGCGGCCTTCAGCTCGCCGCCATCCAGCAGGTAGGCGATCGCACCCGACACCGCTGCCGCGCAGACCGCGGCGAGCACGCCGGCCCCGACGGCCACGGCCACCGCGGGCGAGGGCAGCAGCTGCGCCGCGCCGGCCCCGGCGGCCGCCCCGGCGGCCGCCGCGATCACGCCCGCCACGGCGGCCCGCCCGGTGCCGCGCAGCGCACCGGTGCCGCGGGCGCGGTGGACGGCGATCACCATGGCCGCGCCCGTCACCGTCATGCCCAGCGTGTTGCCCAGGCCCAGCGCGCCGACCACCCACCGGGACGGGGCCAGCTGCACCGCCACCACGTCGGCGACGATGGTCACCAGCCAGCCGCCGGACACGAGCACGGCCGCGGTGGCGGTGCGCCGGGCGGCCAGCAGCACCCGGGACAGGCAGGCGGTGACGCCGTAGCCGATCACCCCCGGCGCGAACGCGGCGAAGCCCAGCGCCAGCTCGTGCACCTTGCCGCCGCTGACGAAGACCCGGGCGGCGGGGTCGGCGACCGCGGCCATCAGGGCGGCCCCCAGGCACGACAGCAGCAGCACGGCCCGGGTCGACCCGGCGGCAGTCTCGTCGAACTCCGCGCCCTCGCGCGCCGACAGGACCGGGAAGGCGCTGACGGCGATCGGGATGGCCAGCACCGCGTAGACCGAGACGAAGACCTGCCAGCCGTAGTTGTAGAGCACGATCGCGCCGTCCGCCGCGCTGCCGTTGGCCAGCCGGATGACCACCAGCAGGGCGACGTCCTGGGCGACCAGCGCGGCGATCCCGTAGCCGGCCAGGCCCAGGGCCCGGCGCGCGATGCCGACCGGGAAGTGCAGCGCCGGGCGCAGCCGGAGCCGCAACCGCAGCACCGGCACCAGCGCGGTCACGGCCAGGGCCGCCACCCCGGCGGTGGTGCCGACGGACAGGATCAGCTCGGCCGTGGCGGGCAGCGCGGTTAGCTGCTGCCGGTAGTCCCGGCCGAACGGCACGAACAGCAGGTAGGCGGCGATGACCACGAGGCTGGACAGCACCGGGGCGATGGCCGGGGCGGTGAACCGCCGGTGTGCCTGCAGGATCCCGTACAGCACCACGGCCAGCCCGTACAGCGGCACCTGCGGGGCGAACACCGCCAGCATCTGCCCGGCCACCGACACCAGGCTGGAGTGCGCGCAGTTCACCGCCGGGTTGACCGGGTTGAGCAGGCTGGCGATCGGGCCCGCGGCCAGCGCGATGGCCACGCTCACCGGGACCAGGATGATGATCGTCCAGGTGAGCAGCGCCGAGGAGGTGGCCGACACCTCACCCGCCGCGGCCCGGTCACCGGCGGACTGCTGGGCGGGCCGGGCCAGGACCGGCACCATGACCGCGGTCAGGGCACCGCCCAGGACGATGTCGTAGATGATGTTGGGCACCTGGTTGGCGGTGACGTAGGCGGTCCCCAGGCAGGCCGACCCGACAGTGTGCGCGAAGACGACCTGGCGCACCAGGCCGAGCAGCCGGGCGGCGACCGTGAGCACCGCGATCAGCGCCGCGGCCCGGCCGATGCCGGACCCGAGAGGCGGTCCCCCGCCCGCAGCTGGCGTGGCGGCAGCGTCCGCTGTGATGCCGGCGGCCGCAGTCAGTTCAGCGTCTGCTGTATCTGGCGGGGCCGCAAAGTCTCGCCCGGCGCCGTCTCCTCCGGCACCGGACCCGGGGCCGGGCGCCGGCCCGCGGCTGGCCGCGGACGCGGAACTGGCCGCCGAAGCGGAGCTCGCTGCGGACGCCGGGCTGGCGGCGGGCCCGGGCGCGGGCGGCTGGCCGGCGCCGGGCTCCGGCCCGTGCTGAGCCGCCCGGGCCGCCGGCCTGTTCACCGGGGCGCAGAGGATGCCGGCGCCGCCGGCTCCTGCTCCGCGCCGCTGGCGGCTGAGACGCCGGCCGCCGGCGCGGTACCGGGGGCTGCGCCGCCCGGCGCCGGGCTGGTTCCGGTCGTGCCCGGGGCCGCGGTCGCGGCGGAGGCGGAGCCGCTTCCGGCAGGCTCGTTCTGGCTCACCTGCTCGCCGGCTGCCGGGGAGCCGGATGCTGCCGGGCCCGGCCCGGCCGTGCTCCCGGCGGGCGCGGGCGGGCGGCGGCCGAGCATGTCGAGCCAGTTCAGCGGCGGGGTCTTCTGGATGACCTTGGTGAAGCTGACGACCTCGCTGGCGGCGGTCAGCCCGACGATGGCCGCGAGGGTGGCGACGCGGGCCTTGCGCGGCAGCGACGCGGCGGCCGCGGTGCCGAGCATGGCGCCCAGGGCGTTGGCGCCGCCGTCGCCGAGCATGGCCCGCTCCCCCAGGTCCTCGCCGAGCAGGGCCGCGGCGGCGCCGAGCGGGGCGGCAGCGGCGGCCCGGCCGGTCCGGGAGACGGCCAGCAGGGCACCGGTGCCCAGCGCCACCTTGATGGCGCGGCCGGGGCGCAGGTCGAACAGGTTGAGCAGGTTCGCGCCGCCGGCGATCAGGCCGGCGTTGATGGCCAGGTCCGCCGCCGCCAGGGCGGCCGAGTCGGCCCGGCCGCGATCGCCATGTCCGCCGGCCCCGGCACCGGCCGCGCCGAGCGCGACGCTGGCGGCCAGGCCGGTCGCCCCGATGCCGGCGATCTTCACCGCGCCGGTGGTCAGCTCGCCGCGGCGCAGGGCGCCGAGGTGGCCGCGGAAGCCGCGGCTGGACCCGCTGCCGGCCAGGTCGTCATAGCAGCCCAGGGCGGCGGCGCCTGCGCCGGCGACGACCAGGGCGGCCCGGGCGCGGCGGCTCAGGCCCGGTGCCGTGAGCGCGCCGGCCACCGCGCCGATGGCGACAGCCGGGCCTTCCAGCAGGGTGACGGGCTCACCGCGGTGGTTGGTGCGTGACCAGGTGTCCGTGCCGCCCGGCGGCCGCTGCTGCAGGCCGGCGTAGCTGGAGCGCGCGACTGCCGCCGCCCGCGCCGCGGACCGGATCGAGAACCGGCTCATTTGCTTCCCGTCTTTCCCGCATGCTGAGAGGCCGTTGTCGCCGGGCTGCCCGACGGCGTGGGGGCCGGACTGGGAGCCGTGCCCGGTCCCACACCGTAGCTGGTTGGCGGGCGGCCGGAGAGCAGTTCCTTAAGGGCCTGGACGGTCACGATCTGGCCGACCGGCTGGTCGACGTTATCGACCGTGCTGACCTTGCCCGCGCCGGCGATCTGGTCGATGGTGCTGCCCGGCCCCGAGCCCGGCTGCGACCCGGTCAGCACCGCGCCGTGACTGCTCCTGGTCAGCTGCTCGGCGAGCGCGGCCAGGGCCAGGTTGGCGGGGCTGGAATCGTTGTCGTTGGGCGGCGAGGACGGCTCGATGACCACGGCCATGGTGGCCGGGCTCAGCGACTTCAGGCTGCCGCCGCCGGGGCCGCTGATCTGCAGGTAGCCGTTCTGGCCGAAGCCGCCCAGGACCGCGCGGCCCTGCGCGCCGGGCAGGCCGGGGCCGTCACTGGTGGTGATGGCGGCGGCGATGACCTGCGCGGCCAGGGCCTGCCCGCTGACGTTGTCAGCGGCCTGCCCGGACGAGAGCGTGACCCCGGCCTGGGGAGCCAGGGACTGGGCGAGCTGGGTGAGCCGGGTCTCGTTGCTGTCGCCGGTGTCGAAGAACTCCTGCTGCAGCAGCACCTCGCCGGTGAGCCGGGCCCCGGCCTGGTGCAGGACGGTGGTCAGCCCGCTGACGGCGTCGCTGCTGGCGTCGGGAGCCTCGACCAGCACCACGGACTGGCCCTCCAGCAGGTGGCCGATCAGCCGCCCGGCGCCCGCCTGGGCGAACGCCTGGTCGGCCGTGACCTGCTGCTGCAGGTGCTTGTTCTGCTGGCTCAGGCTCTTGTTCTGCTGGGTCACCGTCTGCGCGGCCTTGCGCAGGAACTGCTCGGTGGTCGGCTGCAGCTCGTTCGCGCCGATCACGATGCCGATGGCCAGGGCCAGGAAGACGGCGATAATCGAGACCAGGTGGTACCGAAAATCGATCACTAAAAAAGTCCAGTTAGCCAGTACCGCAGCTGGTCCAGCGCCACGCTGAGGTATTTCAGGTAGGTCGGGCCAACGGGCAGCGACAGCACGGCGACCAGGATGGTCACTGCGGCAGCCAGCGCCAGCAGGACAAGCGCCCGGCCGGAAATCCGGCTCTGGTACAGGCGGCTGACCCCTTTGGCGTCGACGATCTTGTCGCCCACCCGGATCCGCGTCAGGACAGCGCTGGCCATGCCCGACCGGCCCTTGTCGAGGAACTCTACCAGCGTGAATCGCATGCCGACCGTGACGATCAGGCTCGCGCCGCCCTCATCGGACAGCAGCACGGCGACGTCCTCGCTGGTGCCGGTGGCCGGACAGGTCACCGACTCCAGGCCCAGGTCCTGCACCCGGGGCAGGCCGGGCGCGTACCCGTTCCGGTAGGCGTGCACCACGATCTCCGCGCCGCTGTGCAGGGCCCGGTCGGAGACCGAGTCCATGTCACCGACGATCATGTCCGGCCGGTACCCGGCGTCCAGCAGCGCGTCCGCGCCGCCGTCCACGCCGATCAGGACGGGCTTGAACTCGCGGATGTAGGGGCGCAGGGCCTGCAGGTCCTCGCGGTGCCGGTAGCCGCGCGCCACGACCAGGGCGTGCCGGTCCCGCAGCCTCGTGCTGAGCTCCGGGAGGGTGATCCCGTCGATGAGCAGCTCGGAGTCCTTGTCGATGTACTCCATCGTGTTGGCGACAAAGGCCTTGAGCTGGTCGGCCAGGCCCTCCTTGGCGCTGGCCATGTCGGTGGCCACCGACTGCACCGTCTGCAGGTTGCCCTTGGCCACGATCGACTCGCCGACATACAGGGTGTCGCCGTCCAGCCGCACCGCCTGGCCCTCGCGGACCTCGTCGAACACCTCGGGGCCGACATCATCGACCAGCGGGATGCCCGCCTCGACCAGCAGCTGCGGGCCGAGGTTGGGATAGCGGCCGCTGATGCTCGGCACCGCGTTCACCACGGCGGCCACCTGCCGGCTGATCAGCGTCTCAGCGCTGACCCGGTCCAGGTCAGCGTGGTCGATGATGGCGACCTCGCCCGGCTCCAGGCGCCGGGTCAGGTTCTTGGTCCGGTGGTCCAGACGAGCCGGTCCGCACACCCCCGCCTGGTCCGCTGACCTGGCCCGGCGTACTCGCGGAAGACTGCGTTTAGGCACCCTCATTGGTTAGCAAGTTTGCCAGACGCTGACGGTTCCGGGGTTGTCGCGCCCGCGAGATCTCGGCCGGGCCACTGTGGGGTGGCACCCGGGCGGGCGCTGATCACGGCCAGGCCGTGGCGGCTGATCATGGCCGGGCGGCCGCTGCCTCCCGCTCGGCGGCGGCCGCCGCGAGCAGCTCACCGGCGTGCGCACGGCCGAATTCGGAGTCCTCCAGGCCGGCCAGCATCCGGGACAGCTCGCGGACCCGGCCCTGGTCATCCAGCCGGGTAATGCCGCTGCTGACCACCGCGCCGGTGTCGGATTTCTCCACGACCAGGTGGGTATCGGCGAATGCGGCCACCTGCGGCAGGTGCGTGACCACGATGACCTGAGCCAGCCGGGCCAGCCGGGCCAGCCGGCGCCCGATCTCCACCGCGGCCTTGCCGCCGACCCCGGCGTCGACCTCGTCGAACACGAAGGTCGGCACCGGGTCGGCACCGGCGAACACGACCTCGATGGCCAGCATGACTCGCGACAGCTCACCGCCGGAGGCGCCCTTGGTCAGCGGCAGGGCCGGCGAGCCAGGGTGGGCGGCGAGCCGGACCTCGACCTCGTCGGCGCCGTGCGGGCCGAAATCGGCGGCCGGGGTGATCGAAACGGACAAGGTGGCGTGCGGCATGGCCAGGGCCGCCAGCTCGGCGGTGACCTCAGCGGCGAACCGGCCGGCGGTCTGGGTCCGGGCCTCGGTCAGCTGGCCGGCCAGCTCGGCGACGGTGGCGGCCAGGTCGGCCTCCTGCGCCTCGAGCGCCGCGATCTTGTCGTCGTCGCTGTCCAGCTCGCCCAGGCGGGCCGCTGCGGCCCTGGCCCAGGCCAGGACGGCGGCCAGCTCGCCGGCCGGGCGCGGGGCGGGCTGGCCCTCGGCGGGCTGATCCTCGGATGCGCTGCCGTCGGCTGCGCTGCGGCCGGCTGGGTCACCGCCGTCCTGGCCCGCGGGGGCCGGCGTGTCGGCGGGCGGGGCCGGGGCGCCGGAAGGGGCGCCGGCGGGGTCCGCGGCGCCGGACGGGTCCGGGGCGCCGGCGAGCGCGACCGGGGCCACCACCTCGCCGGCCACCAGGGCGCCGGGCCCGTAGGCCCGGATCAGCCGGGCCAGCTCGGCCCGGCGCTCCTGGACGGCGGCCAGCCGGGCCGGGTCCGCCTCCACGGACTGCGCGTAGGAGGCCAGCTCGGTCGCGACGTCCGATACCAGGTAGGCGGCTTCCGATACCCGGGTGCCGAGCGCGGCCAGCTTCGGGTCGTGGTGCGCCGCGGCTTCCAGGGCCTGCCGGGCCGTGCCCAGCAGGGTCACGGCGTCGGCCGCCTCGTACGAGCCGCTGGAGGGGTCGCCGAGCAGCGCCTCGTGCGCGCTGGTGGCGGCCGAGTGCAGCGCATCGGCGTTGGCCAGCCGGTCGTCCTCCTCGCGCAGCTCGATGTCCTCGCCCTCGGCCGGGCTGACCCGCTCCACCTCCTCCAGGCCGCGGCGCAGGTCCTCGGCCTCGCGGGCCCGCTCGCGGGCCTGGGTGGTCAGCTCGGTCAGCTCGGCCCGGACCTCCTGGTGCTGGCGGTAGGCGCGCTGGTAGGCGCCCAGCAGGTCGGTGAACTCCGGTCCGGCGAACCGGTCCAGTGCCTCGCGCTGGCGGCCGGGCCGCAGCAGCTGCTGCTGGTCAGACTGGCCGTGCACGGCGACCAGGTCCTCCGACAGGTAGGTCAGCAGCGACACCGGCACCGAGCGGCCGCCCGCCGTGGCGCGCGACCGGCCCTCGGCGCTCACCGAGCGGCCCAGCAGCAGGGTGCTGCCCTGGTCGTCCAGGTCGCCGCCGGCGTCGTTGACCTGCCGGGCCACCGCCCCGTCCGGGTCGACGCGGAGCCGGCCCTCCACCGCCGCGCGGTCGGCACCTGGCCGGACCCGTGACGGGTCAGCCCGGCCGCCGAACAGCAGGCCCAGGCCGGTCACGACCATCGTCTTGCCGGCGCCGGTCTCACCGGTGACCACGTTGAAGCCGCCCGAGAACTCAAGAACGGCGTCGTCGATCACGCCGAGCCTGGTGATCCGTACTTCCTCAAGCATCGCCGCCCGGCTCCTCGTCTTCCTGGCGCCCCGTGCTCTCAGCGTCGTGCCGGCCGACGGCACCGCGGCCGCGCCAGCCCGTCACCGGCAGCCCGAACTTCTCCACGAGCCGGTCGGTGAACGGCGCGCCGACCTCAGCGCCACCGGCGCCCGCCGCGGCGTCCAGCCGGGCCAGCAGGACCGGCCGGGTGCCCCGCCGGACCTCGACGCGCGCGCCGGGTGGCAGATCGACCTTACGTCGCCCATCGCACCACAGAACAGCACCGGACGTCACAGATTGGCCGCCGGCCGGGCGCGCCGGCCCGGCGCCCGGCTGGGCGCTGGCCGGGGTGGCCGCGCCGTGCCCGAGCAGCTCGGTCGCGACGACCGACCGCGGCGACACCACCATGGGTCCGGCGAACAGGGCATGCGCGCAGATCGGCACCATCAGCAGCGCCTCGACCTCGGGCCACACCACCGGCCCGCCCGCGGAGAACGCGTACGCCGTGGACCCGGTCGGGGTGGCGAACACGACGCCGTCGCAGCCGTAGCGCGACAGCGGCCGGCCATCGACCTCGATGACCAGCTCGAGCATCCGCTCCCGCGCGGCCTTCTCCACGGTCGCCTCGTTCAGCGCCCAGGTCTCGGCGATCGCCTCGCCGTTGGTCCGCACCGACACGTCCACGGTCATCCGCTGCTCAACCGTGTACTTCCCGGCCAGCACCCGGTCGACCGCCTCGGGCAGGTCCTCGGGCTCGGCCTCGGCCAGGAACCCGACATGGCCGAGGTTGACCCCGAGCAGCGGCACGCCGGCGCCGCGGGCCAGCTCGGCCGCGCGCAGCAGCGTCCCGTCGCCGCCGATCGCCCAGACCATCTCGGCGGCCGCCGCGGCGGCGGCCGAGACCGGCACCACCTCGGCGGGCGGGCAGCGCAGCTCGGCCGCCTCCGGATCCAGGATGCGCACGGCGACGCCGGCCGCGGTCAGCCGGTCGATGACGACGCGGGCGATGCGCCGGGCGGCCGGCCGGCCGGTATGCGCGACCAGCAGCATGGTCCGCTCGGCGGTCACTGCGGGCCCGCCTCGACGGCGCTGGCCAGCTCCGCCTCGTCCAGCGGCGGGGCATCCCGGCGCAGCCACAGGAAGTACTCCACGTTCCCGGACGGCCCGGGCAGCGGGCTGGCCGTGATCCCGCGCACGCCCAGCCCCAGGCCTGCCGCGGCCTGCGCGACGGCCTGGACCGCGGAAGCGCGCAGCTGCGGGTCGCGCACCACGCCGCCCTTGCCGACCTTGCCCTTGCCCACCTCGAACTGCGGCTTCACCAGCAGCACGAAATCGGCGCCCGGTGCCGCGCAGGCGGCCAGCGCCGGGAGTACCAGGGTCAGCGAGATGAACGACAGATCGGCGGTGACCACGCCCGGCGCCGGCGCGACCTGCCCGGGCTCCAGGCCCCGCACGTTCACCCGGTCCAGGACGGTGACCCGCGGGTCGGTGCGCAGCGACCAGGCCAGCTGCCCGTAACCCACGTCCGCGGCGACCACGTGCGCGGCGCCGGCGGCCAGCAGCACGTCGGTGAATCCGCCCGTGGACGCGCCGGCGTCCAGGCAGCGGCGCCCGGCGACCGACAGCGCGGTGAAGGCCGCGAGCGCGCCCGCCAGCTTGTGGCCGCCCCGCGACACGTACTCCGGGCCGGCGTCCGCCGCCCGCACGGCGATCGGGGCGTCCCCGCCGACCTGCGTGGCGGCCTTAGCCGCCGGGGTGCCGCCCACCTCGACGCGGCCGGCCGCGATCAGCTCCGCGGCCTGCTCCCGCGACCGGGCCAGCCCCCGGCGGACGAGTTCGGCATCAAGCCGCAGCTTCCTGCTCATCAGGACCGCACTCAGCTCGCTCAGCTGCCATCCCGCCCGCCCGGCCCGCCTGCCGGACCGGATCTGAGCTCGCTCAGGACCTCGCTGAGCTGGGCATGCACCTGCTCGAACACGGCGGGGTGCTCGGTCACGGGCATCTCGGTCAGATCGTCGAGCAGGCTGAGAGCCGCATCGACCCTGGACTCCCCCGTTTCGGGTCGCGGGACGCCAGGCGGGCGCTCGGGCGCGCTGCCTGACTCCTCCGCCTCCGCCTCCGGCTGCGGCGGCTGTTCCTCTGACTCGCGGGCGCCGGGCCAGCCAGGCTCGCGGGCGCCGTTCTCGTCCTGCATCAGTCCCTCTCCTCGGGCCGGCCGGCGAGCCGGCGGGAGCACGGCTGCGCGCCCCCGTCAGGAACGCTACCGTCCGGGGACGCCCCTCGCTGCATCCGGCGGCTGCGCGGCGCGGGCCGCGGCGCCGGCGGGACGCGACGCTGGCCCGGCTGGCGGGGCCGGCGCTGGCCCGGTGCTCCGGCGCTGGCCGGTGCGCCGGCCGCCACGGCGGCATGGCTGCCGGGCGGCCCGAGCATGGCCGCGGACCGCTGACAATGATCGGGAAAGCGAGGGAGCTGATGGCAACAGCGCAGGAGTGCCGGGTGGCTCTGGAGAGCCTGACCGCGCGGATCTCACACATGAGCACAGCCGACCGTGCCGCGCACCTGGCCGACCGGACCATGAGCTGCCGCGTGCCCGACCTGGGGGTGACCTTCTGGACCCGGCTGGGCCCCGACGGAGCCGACCCGGTCACCGAGCCGCCCGACCCGGCGGCCAGGGCGCAGATCCGGTTCATCGCCAAAAGTGATGACGTCGTGGGAATCGCGGCCGACCCGGGCAGCTTCGCGCGCGCCTGGCTGGCCGGGCGGCTGAAGGTCGAGGGCAGCATCCTGGACCTGCTGCGGCTGCGCAAGCTGATGTAGGCCGCGCCGGGCGGGCCGGACTCAGCAGGCTCCGGCTCGCTGGCGGCCAGAAGGTCCCGGCGGGCCGGGCCGCGCCGGTGGCATGCTGGGGGGCATGCCCGAGGGGGATACCGTCTGGCGCGCTGCGCGGCAGTTGCACGGCGCGCTAGCCGGGCAGGTGCTGACTCGCAGCGACTTCCGCGTTCCCCGGTATGCCACTACCGACCTGGCCGGGCGCGTCGTGCACGAGGCGGTGCCGCGCGGCAAGCACCTGCTGATCCGGGTGGACGGCGGCGTCACCGTGCACACCCACCTGAAGATGGACGGCATCTGGCGGATCCGCCCGGCCAGCGGCTCGGCGTACTCGCCGCGCGATCACCGGATCCGGCTGATCCTGGCCAACCAGCGCTGGCAGGCGGTCGGCTACCGGCTGGGCATCGTCGAGGTGCTGGCGACCAGGTCCGAGCATCGCGTGGTCGGGCACCTCGGCCCGGACCTGCTCGGCCCCGACTGGGACGCCGGCGAGGCCGTCCGCCGGCTGGCGGCCGACCCGGCGCGCACCGCTGCGGAGGCGCTGCTGGACCAGCGCAACCTGGCCGGCATCGGCAATGTGTACAAGTCCGAGATCCTGTTCCTGCGCGGCATCCACCCGTGGCGGCCCATCGGCGAGGTGGGTGACCTGCCGGGGCTGGTCGAGCTGGCGCGCCGGATGCTGGAGGAGAACAAGAACCGGATCGACCGGGTGCTCACCGGCAGCGACGCCCGCGGCGAGAAGACCTGGGTGTACGGCCGGCGCCGGGAGCCGTGCCGTCGCTGCGGCACGCCCGTCCGGGTGGGCGATCTCGGCCCGGTCACCGAGGAGCGCGTGACCTACTGGTGCCCGCACTGCCAGCCGGAGGCCCCGGCCCGGCCGCAGGCCCCGGCCCGGCCGCCGTCCGGGCGCGCCCCGCAGGCCCGGCCCGCTCCGCCGGCAGCAAGCCCGTCCTGAGATGCCCCTGACGCGGGCTCGGCAGCGGCCCACGGCCGGCCTCATCGGTGCGCGGAGGTCACCATCGAAGACCCGCGCTCGCCGCTGGCGGCTCGGCCCGGTACCCGCTGCTGAGCGGCTGGGACGGCTGCGCCCGGCTGCCGGCCCGGCTACCGCGCGCGAGGTCCGGGTGCCCGGCCCGGACGCCGTCCTCCCGGCATCGGCGGCCTGGTGACCGCCCTGCCATGCACTAGATTCGGCGCGTGGACAGCGCCCCCTCCGACACCCGCCCGCCCGTCCTGGCCGCGCGGGATGTGGACCTGGTCCGCAACGACCGGACCCTGCTCAGCGGCATCACCGTCACCGTGCGGGCCGGCGAGCAGTGGGCGCTGCTGGGGCCTAACGGCGCGGGCAAGAGCACGCTGCTGCGGATCCTGGCCAGCTACGCGCACCCGACCCGCGGGCAGGTCGACATCCTGGGGCGGCGCCTCGGCCGGGTCAATGTCTTCGAGCTGCGGCCGCAGATCGGCTACGTCACCCCGCACCACCCGCTGACCTCGGCGCGCACCGTCACCGAGGTCATCCTCACCGGTGCCACCGGCACCATCGAGATCGCCGCCCGCTGGGCGCCCAGCCCGGACGAGCTCGCCCGCGCGGACCAGCTCGCCCGGCTGCTGGGCCTGAAGCGGGTGGCGGACCAGCGCTGGCCGGTGCTGTCCCAGGGCGAGCGCGGCCGGACGCTGATCGCCCGCGCGCTGATGGCCCGGCCGCGGATCCTGCTGCTGGACGAGCCGGCCGCCGGCCTGGACATCGGCGGCCGGGAGCAGCTCCTGGAGAGCCTGGCCAGCCTGCGCGACAGCCAGCCGGACCTGGCCACGGTGCTGGTCACCCACCACCTGGAAGAGCTGCCGCCGAGCATCAGCCACGCGCTGCTGCTGCGCGACGGCCGCGCCCTGGCCGCCGGGCCGGCCGCCGGGGTGCTCACCACCGAGCTGGTCAGCACCTGTTTCGATTACCCCGTGGCCATCGCCCGGAACGCCGGGCGCTGGGCCTCCGTCGCCCGCGCGGCCACCTGAGCATCGCCCCCGGCGCAGCGCCAGGCCGCCGCGCGAGCCCGTGCTTCTTGCTGTTATCGCGAGTGGCGGGAGTGAAGGCGGGGGGCTGGGGATGAGGTGAGCGCTGGCTCCTTTGAGCGGACTCAGCAACAGGCGGCTCCCGGCGTGTTAGTCATATGCCGAGGATCTGGATGGACGATCGCGCCGCACCGCACCGGGCGACATCAGTAACGCCTGCGGGCGGACTGCCGCAAGCTGGCCAGTCGCCCCCGGAGCAGGGCCCGGCGGCGGTTGATGCCATCGTCCAGGACCTGTACCGGGCGCATGCGCTCGCGCTGGTCCGGCTCGCGCACATGCTGGTCCGGGACCGCGAGAGCGCCGAGGACATCGTCCAGGACGCCTTCGTGCGGCTGTACCGCGCGCTGCCCCGGCTGCACGACCACGACCAGGTGCTGCCTTACCTGCGCACCATCGTCATCAACGGCTGCCGCTCGGCGCTGCGCGGTCAGCGCCGGGCCGCGCAGCTCCGGGTCGAGCATGACCCGCCCGGATCGTCGGCGGAGGCCGCGGTGCTGCTCAGCGAGGACCGCCGGGTCGTGTTCGACGCCGTTGCCCGGCTGCCGCGCCGGTCCCGCGAGGTGCTGGTGCTGCGCTACTACCTGGAACTGTCCGACACCGAGATCGCCGCCGCCCTCGGGGTGAGCCGCGGCACCGTGTCGTCGACCGCGTCGCGCGCGGTGGCCGCGCTCGGGCGCGCGCTGAAGGAGGAACTGTGACGAGCACAGAGGACCGGCTGCGTGACGCGTTCCGCGCCGATGCCGAGACGATCCAGCCCGGCTCTATCCGCCCCGCGCCAGCCCGGCCTGAGGCCGGCCGTCTTCGGATCGGCCGACTTCGGACCAGGCGGCTTCGGGCCGCACGGCCAGCGGGGCAGCCGGGCAGCAGGGTGTGCTCCCGGACCGTCGTGGCCGCGATCGCGGCGGCAGCAGCAGTCACTGCGATCGCCGTAGCCGCAACCGTGGCCGGCAACTCCGGCGGCCCGCAGCCCGGCGCGCTGAGTGCCCTCCGGGCACCCGCACCCCCCGCGCCGCGCTACCTCGTCGGCCTGTCCCATGCCGGCCTGACCGTCTATAACGCGGCGACCGGGCGGCGCCTAGGCACCATCGCGCCGCCGTCCCGCAAGATGCACTACATCTCCGTCGCGGCCGCTGCCCCCGGTCACTTTGTGGTCGCGGCTGTACCCACGTCGGTGACCTGCTCGGTCACCCGGCTGTACCGGCTCACGCTGACCAGGCAGGGCGGGCTGGGCCGGCTGGCTCCGCTGCCCGGCGGGCGGATCGGCGGAATGCTGATGTCTCCCAGCCTCGCGCTGGCGGCCAGTTCCGGCGGCCGGGTCATCGCGTACGCGGCCAGCCACTGCGGCAACAGCCAGGGCTGGGTCGGGGTCATCCGGCCGGGCACCGGGCAGACACGGCGCTGGCCGCTTCGGTCGGGCGGCGTGTTCGACCTGACCCTCACGCCCGACGGCCGGACGCTGTACTTCAACTACTCCGGGAACTACGGCGGCGACGGCACCATCCGGGCGCTGCCCGCGGGCGCACCCGCCGGCCCGGTCCCCAGCCGGGCCAGGATTGCGCTGCCGGCTAGCAGCGGCGTGGACGCCGGCGACGGCATCGCCCTTGCTGATCACGGCCGGATCCTGCTGGCCTGCCGGGAAGTCCAGAGCACTGATGTCCTGCTCGCCTACAGCGCCTCGACCGGCCACGAGCTAGCCGTCCTGCATACCTGGCGGAACATCGACGAGGGCTCCTGCACCCTCAGCATGGCATCCTCGGGCGGCTACCTGCTGATCCCCTCCATCGGCACGCACCCCTGGCGGATCCGGCTGAGCACCGGCCGGGCCCGGCAACTGCCGAAGATCGGCGCGGCCGACGACCCGGTCTTCCCGGTCGCCTGGTGAAGCGAGCCCGCCCTAGCGCTGTACCTCCACCGCGCCCACCGTGCGCTTGCCGCGGCGCAGGATCAGGAACCGGCCGTGCAGCAGGTCCTCGCCCGACGGCACCGCATCCTCCTGCGTCACCTTCACGTTGTTCAGGTACGCGCCGCCCTCGGTGATGGCCCGCCGGGCCGCCGACTTGCTCGCCACGATCCCGGTACCGGCCAGCAGGTCGGTGACCGGCGGCAGCTCGCCCGGCGGCGTGGTGACCGTCGTGTGCGGCACCTCCGCGACCGCCGCGGCCAGCGTCCCCTCGTCCAGCTCGCGCAGCTCGCCCTGGCCGAACAGCGCCCGGCTGGCCGCCTGGACCCGGGCCAGCTCCGCGCCGCCGTGCACCAGCGTGGTCAGGTCCTCGGCCAGCACGCGCTGGCCGCGCCGGGCGGCGGGCCGCTCGGCGAGCTCCTGCTCCAGCCCGGTGATCTCCTCCCGGTCCCGGAAGGTGAACACCTTCAGCAGGCCGGGAACCTCGGCGTCGGACCGGTTCAGCCAGAACTGGTAGAAGGCGTACGGGCTCATCAGCTCCGGGCTGAGCCAGATCGCGCCGCCCTCGGTCTTGCCGTATTTCGTCCCGTCCGGCTTGGTGATCAGCGGGGTCGCCAGCGCGTGCACCGTGTCCCCGGTGACCCGCCGGATCAGGTCCACCCCGGACACCAGGTTGCCCCACTGGTCGCTGCCGCCCAGCTGCAGCGTGCAGGCGTGCCGCCGGTGCAGTTCCAGGAAGTCGTTGGCCTGCAGGATCTGGTAGCTGAACTCGGTGTAGGTGATGCCGCCGGCCTCCAGCCGGGCCCGGACCACCTCGCGGGACAGCATCTGGTTGACCGGGAAGTGCTTGCCGACGTCGCGCAGGAAGTCCAGCGCCGTCAGCTCGGCGGTCCAGTCCAGGTTGCTGACCATCAGCGCGCTGGCCGGCCCCGGCGAGAAGTCCAGGAACTGGCTGACCTCGCCGCGGATCCGCTCCACCCAGCCCGCGACCACCTCGCGCGGGTTCAGCACCCGCTCGGCCGACTTCCCGCTCGGGTCGCCGATGAGCCCGGTCGCGCCGCCCACCAGGCCGATCGGCCGGTGCCCGGCCAGCTGGAACCGCCGCATGGTGAGCAGCAGGACCAGGTTGCCGATGTGCAGGCCCGGCGCGGTGGGGTCGAAGCCCCCGTACAGGGTGACCTGGCCGGCGTCCAGCGCCTTGCGCAGGTCATCCAGGTCGGTGCTGACGGCGATCAGGCCGCGCCAGGTCAGGTCATCGATGATGTCGGTCACCTGTGCATGGTGCCATCACCGGCGCCGCAACCGGTAACCAGCGCACCGGGCCTGACACTGAGCCATGCACCCGGGCCGGCGGCCCGGCCGGCCCGGCCGCGGCTATCGCGCCCGGCGCCGCGGGACAGACCGGCGATATACCGAAACGGTCGGTTCCCGGGTCAGCCAGAAGCGCCACGGCACCTCGGCCGCCTGGCTGACTCCCACGCGCGGCCCGGTGCTGATCTCGCTCGCCGCCGCCGGCGCCCACCCCGGCGGCGCGCCGATGCCCAGCGGTGTCCCGGTCCCGCACACGTCGGCGCCGTCCAGCGACCGGTCAACGCCCAGCGCCTGGCACAGCCGGGCCGGGCCGCGCGCCAGGTCCCGCTCGGCTAGCACCCGGCGCGCCCGGCCCGGGCTGGCCGCCCTGGCCGGCAGCACCTCCCGGCCCGGCTCCGCGGCCTCCGCGCCCTCCACGGACCCAGCGCCCTCCACGGGCGCGGCGCCGTCAGCGCCTCCGGTGGCTCCCGCGACCCCGGCACTCTCCGGGGCCCCGGTGTCCCCAGCCGGCGCCGCGCGCCGGGCTCGCGGCTGGCGGCGCCCGGCGGCCAGGTCCGTGCCTGTCACCACCCGCCCAGCGCGCAGCAGCACGGCCGAGGCCTGCCCGGCCTGCTCGCAGACCAGGTTCATGCAGAAGTGCATGCCGTAGGTGAAGTAGACATACGCATGGCCCGGCGGCCCGAACATCACCGCGTTGCGCGCCGACTTGCCCCGGTAGGCGTGCGAGGCCGGGTCGGCCAGCCCGGCGTAGGCCTCGACCTCGGTCAGCACGGCCGCGACCAGCCCCGCCGGGCTGTCGTGCCACAGCACGAGGCCCAGCAGTTCCGGCGCGACCTCCAGGCCCGGCCGGTCGAAGAACCCGCGGTCCAGGATCCGGCCCGGCCACAGCTGATCCGCTCGCGGCGCCTGCGGCTCTGTCACCGGCGCCTCAGCCCGCCCGGCGAGCCGCGACGCGCGGGCGATGCCGCGCGGGCCGGGTCACGGCGCCTCACTGCGCCGCCCAGGCGGCCTGCTGGTCAATGCTGGCCCGCACCCGCTCCAGCTGCTCGGCCACCCGGGCCGGTGCCGTGCCGCCGTGCATGCTGCGCGCGGCTAGCGCGCCCTCGACGGTGAGCACCTCGCGCACGTCCGGGGTGAGCAGCGGCGAGATCCTGGCCAGGTCGGCATCGCTGACGTCGGCCAGCTCGCAGTCGTGGACCTGGCACCACACCACCAGGTGCCCGACCACCTCGTGCGCCTGCCGGAACGGTGACCCGCGACGGACGAGGAGCTCAGCCAGGTCGGTGGCCAGCGCATGCCCGGCCGCCGCCGTCGCCGCCAGGCGCTCGGTGTGAAATCTCAGGGTGCTGATCAGCCCGGCCATCGCCGGCAGGACGGTCAGCAGGGTGTCCACCGCATCGAAGACGGGTTCCTTGTCCTCCTGCAGATCCCGGTCGTAGGTCAGCGGCAGGCCCTTGAGCATCGTCAGCATGCCGGTCAGGCCGCCGATGAGCCGCCCGGCCTTGCCGCGGGCCAGCTCGGCGACGTCGGGGTTCTTTTTCTGCGGCATGATCGAGGACCCGGTGGCGTAGGCGTCGTCGATCTCGACCCAGCCGAACTCGTGCGTCGACCACAGCACGACCTCCTCGCCCAGCCGGGACAGGTGCACGCCCAGCAGCGCGGCGATGAAGCAGAACTCGGCCGCGAAGTCCCGGTCGCTGACCGCGTCCATGGAGTTGTCGGCGGCGGAGTCGAAGCCCAGCTCGGCGGCCACCGCCTCGGGGTCCAGCGGGAGCGATGACCCGGCCAGCGCGCCGGAGCCGAGCGGGCTGACGGCGGCGCGCTTGTCCCAGTCCCGCAGCCGGCTGACGTCGCGGGCGAAGGCCTGGACGTGCGCCAGCAGCTGGTGGGCCAGCAGGACGGGCTGGGCGTGCTGCAGGTGGGTCATGCCGGGCGCCGGGGTAGCCAGGTGCCGCTCGGCCTGGCCGGCCAGCGCGCTCTCCAGCTCGGTCAGCCGCGCGGTGATCAGCCGGACCTGATCGCGCAGGTACAGGCGCAGGTCGGTGGCGATCTGGTCGTTGCGGCTGCGCCCGGCGCGCAGCTTGCCGCCCAGCGAGCCCAGGCGCTCCAGCAGGCCGCGCTCGAGCGCGGTGTGCACGTCCTCATCGCCGGCGTCGGGCCGGAAGCTGCCGTCCCGGCAGGCGCGCTGCAGGTCCTCCAGCGCGCCGGTCATCCGGCTCAGCTCGCGGTCATCGAGCAGCCCTGCGCGGTGCAGCACTCGCGCGTGCGCGGCCGAGGCGAGCAGGTCATACGGCGCCAGGCGCCAGTCGAACTGGACGCTGACCGACAGCCGGGCCAGCGCCTCGGCCGGCCCGGACTCGAACCGGCCGCCCCACAGCCGCAGCCCCGGCCGCTCCCCCGGCCCGTGTTCCGGCCCGGCGGCCGCGGGGCCGGCTGATCCGGGACCAGCTGACCCGGGGTCGGCGGAACCCGGCCCGGCGGCTGCGTGCCCGTCGGCCGGCCCTGCGCTGTCCTGCTCTTCTGTCACGCCGAGTTCTCCTGCCTGCGCTACGTTCTGACGCGCTGCGTTCTCCTGCGTGCGCCGCCCGGCCGCCTGAGGCCCCGCCTCTTGCTTTATCAGCGACCTGCGTCCCCGTGCCGCTGCCCCGTGCCGCCCGCGATCTTAGCGGGCAGGCAGATCACCGGGCTGGCCGCCGGCCCTCGGCCAGGTCCAGCAGCGCCCGGGCCAGCGCGGCGCCGCCGCCGGGGTCACGGGAGATGACCAGCACGGTGTCGTCGCCCCCGACGGTACCCAGCACCGACGGCCAGCCGGCATGGTCCAGCGCCGAGGCGAGCAGCTGCGCCGCGCCCGCGGGGGTGCGCAGCACGATGAGGTTGCCGCTGGCCTCGGCGGTGACCAGCAGCTCGCCGGCCACCCGGGCGAGCCGCGCGGCCGGGTCCTGCACCAGGCCGCCCAGGCCGGGCTCGCCGGTCAGCGCGTAGACCAGGCCGCCGTCCGGGCCGCGCAGCCGCACCGCGCCGAGCTCGACCAGGTCGCGGGACAGGGTGGCCTGGGTGACATGCACGCCGAGCTGCGCCAGCCGGTCGGCCAGGTCCTCCTGGGACCGGACCGGCGTGCCGGGCGCGGCCAGGATCCCGGTGATCTGGGCGTGCCGGGCGGCCTTGGTCACCGGGCTGGCCGTGCCGCCCTGGCCCTGGCGCTGGCCCGGGTCCCGGCCCTGCTCGCCGGCCCGGCCCTGCTCCTGGTCCTGGCCCGAGGCACGCGGCGGGCCGCCGCGCCGGGCGGTCACCCGGGCCTGCCGGTCAGCCAGGCCAGCAGCGCCTTCTGCGCGTGCAGCCGGTTCTCGGCCTGGTCCCAGGCCAGGCTGGCCGGGCCGTCCAGCACCGCCCCGGTGATCTCCTGGCCGCGGTGCGCGGGCAGGCAGTGCAGCACCCCGGCGCCCGGCGCGGCCAGGCCGAGCTTGGCCTCATCGAGCCGGAACGGGATCATGGCGGCCTCCCGGTCGGCTTCCTGCCCCTCCTGGCCCATCGACGTCCACACGTCGGTGGCCAGGAAGCCCGCGCCCTTGCAGCCCTCCTCGGGGTCGGCGCCGAAGGCCGCCGAGCCGCCGGTGCGGGCCGCGATGGCCTGCGCCTGCGCCAGCACCGCGGGTGCCGGCGCGTACCCGGCCGGCCCGCAGATCCGCACGTGCATCCCGGCGGTCGCCCCGCCGAGCAGGTAAGAGTGCGCCATGTTCGACCCCCCGTCGCCCAGGAACGTCAGCGTGACCCCGCCCAGCTGCCCGGCCGACTCCTGCATGGTCTGCAGGTCGGCGAGCACCTGGCAGGGGTGGAACTCATCGGTCAGCGCGTTGATGACCGGCACCGTGCTGGCCGCCGCGAACTCGGTCAGCACGGCCTGGCTGAAGGTCCGCCAGGCGACGGCCGCCACCTGGCGGGACAGCACCCGGGCCATGTCGGCGGGCAGCTCACCGCGCCCGGCGTGGGTGGCCTGGCTGTCGATGACCAGCGGGTAGCCGCCCAGCTCGGCGATGCCCACCGAGAACGACACCCGGGTGCGCAGGGACGGCTTGTCGAAGATCACGGCGACGCTGCGCGGCCCGGCCAGCGGCTGGCGGCCGAACCGGTCCGCCTTGAGCTCCGCGGCCAGTGCCAGCACCTCGGCCTGCTCGGCAGGCGACAGGTCGTCGTCGCGCAGGAAGTGGCGCGGCGCGCCGGGCGTCCCGGCCACCCCGGCCGCCCCGCCCGTCCCGGACTCGCTCATCAGCCCTCCTGCCCGGCCAGCACGCTGGCCGCGTCGAGGATCGCGGGCAGCGCCGCGAGGAAGGACGCTGCCTCGTCTGCGCTGAGGATAAGGGGCGGCGCCAGCCGGATGGCATCCGGCTGCACCGCGTTCACCAGGAACCCGGCCCGCCGCGCCGCGGCCTCCACCGCCGCCGCGACCGGCGCGGCGAGGACGATGGCCAGCCACAGGCCGGTGCCGCGCACCCCGCTGACCAGCGCGTGCCCGAGGCCCTCGATCCCGGCCGTGAGCTGCGCGCCCACCTTGGTGACATGGTCCAGCAGCCCGTCGCGCTCGATGGTGTCCAGCACCGCCAGGGCCGCCGCGCAGGCCACCGGGTTGCCGCCGAAGGTGCTGCCGTGGTCGCCCTTGCCCAGGCCCGCGCCGCTGGCGCCCAGGCCGATGCAGGCGCCGATGGGCAGCCCGCCGCCCAGCCCCTTGGCCAGCGTCAGCACGTCCGGCACGATGCCCTCGCGCTGGAAGGCGAACCACTCGCCGGTCCGGCCGATCCCGCTCTGGACCTCATCGAGCACCAGCAGCGCCCCGGCCCCGTCGCAGGCCGCCCGGGCCGCCTTGAGGTAGCCGGCCGGCGCGGGCACTACGCCGCCCTCTCCCAGGCACGGCTCCAGGAACACCGCCGCGCAGTCCGGGCCGACCGCCTCGGCGAGCGCCGCCGGGTCACCGTAGGGGACAAAGCGAACGTCCACCCCGAAGGGCGCAAACGGAACCCTGATCGAGCTCTTGCCGGTCAGGCTGAGCGAGCCCATCGTCCGGCCGTGGAACCCGCCCTCGGCGGCCACGATCACCGGCCGCTGATCGCCCTGGCGGCGGCGGACCAGCTTGAGCGCCGCCTCGTTGGCCTCGGTCCCGGAGTTGGCGAAGAACACCCGCCCGTCGGTGCCCAGCAGGCCCAGCAGCCGCTGCGCCAGCTCGACCTGCCGCTCGTGCAGGAACAGGTTGGAGATGTGCGCTAGCCGGCCCGCCTGCTCGGCTACGGCAGCCACCAGCGCGGGATGGCCGTGGCCGAGCGCGCTGACCGCGATGCCGCCGATCAGGTCGAGATAGGAGTTGCCGTCAACGTCCCACACGACGCAGCCGCGCCCGTGGTCGAGGGCAACGGGGGGCACGCCGTAGGTGAGCATGATGGCCGCGCCGTAGCGGTCCTGCAGCAGCTCGGTCGCGGTCATCGGCTGTCCTTCCTGGTGGTGTTGCGGGGGCTGAGCGGCGGCCGGGCTGTCCGGGCCGCCGGGGACCGGGTGCCCCGCGCCCGGTCAGAGCGCGCGCACCGCCTCTTGCTGTTATCAGATAGGAGCACGGACGCCCTGGTCACGGGACCACCATCGTCCCGATGCCGGAGTCGGTGAAGATCTCCAGCAGCACTGCGTGCGGCAGCCGGCCGTCCAGGACATGCGCCTGCGGGACGCCGCCTTGCACGGCGGTCAGGCAGGCCTGCATCTTCGGGATCATTCCGCCGCTCAGGCCGGGCAGCAGGTCCGCCAGCGCCGTGGCGGTGAGCTGGCTGATCACCTCGGCGGGGCGGCTGTCCGCGACGGCACTGTCTGCGGCGGGGCCGGCGACTGCCTGGCTGGCGGTCCGGGCACCGGCGGGCTGACCGTCGGCGGCCCGGGTGCCGGCGGCCTGAGTGGCAGCCTGCTGGCCGGGGACAGCCTGGCTGCTCGTGGCCTGGCCGGCAGCGCCATTGCCGGCAACTGCACCGCCCGGCCAGCTCGCGTACAGGCCCGCCACGTCGGTGAGCACGACCAGCTTGGCCGCGCCCAGCGCGACGGCGACCGCCGCGGCCGCGGTGTCGGCGTTCACGTTGAGCACCTCGCCGTCGCGGCCGCGGGCCACGCTGGAGATCACCGGGATCCGGCCGTCGGCCAGCAGCGCGCTGACCGCGCCGGGATTCACCGTCTCCACCTCGCCGACCTGGCCCAGGTCGACCCGCTCGCCGTCCACGGTGGCCAGCAGCCGGCGCGCCGTCAGCAGGTGCGCGTCCTCGCCTGACATCCCGACCGCGAACGGGCCGTGCTGGTTGATCAGCCCGACCACCTCGCGGTTCACCTGGCCGGTGAGCACCATCCGCACCACGTCCATCGCCTCGGGCGTGGTCACCCGCAGCCCGGCCTGGAACGTGCTGGGGATGCCGAGCCGGTCGAGCTGGGCGCTGATCTGCGGCCCGCCGCCGTGCACGATGACCGGCAGCAGCCCCGCGTACCGCAGGAACACCACGTCCTGCGCGAAGCCGGCCCGCAGCGCGTCGTCGGTCATGGCATTGCCGCCGTACTTGATGACGACGGTCTGCCCGTGGAAGCGCTCCAGCCAGGGCAGCGCCTCGATCAGCGTGGCCGCCTTGGCCAGCGCCCCGGCCGGCGCGGCCCCGTTCGCCCGGGGAGTCGTCATCATGTCGAGTACGCCGAGTTCTCGTAGACGTACTGCTCGGTCAGGTCGGTCGTCCAGATCGTCGCGGCGTGCCCGCCCGCCGCCAGGTCCGCCGTGATCGTGACGTCGCGCCCGGACAGGTCCACCGTGCCGCGGTCGGCCGCGCCGGTCCCGTCCTTGCACACCCAGACGCCGTTGATGGCCACGCTGAGCTGGTCCGGCTCGAACACGGCGGCGGTCGTGCCGATGGCGGCCAGCACGCGGCCCCAGTTCGGGTCCGCGCCGCCGATCGCGCACTTCAGCAGGGTGCACCGCGCGATGGCCCGGCCGACCAGTACCGCGTCGGCCTCGCTGGCCGCGCCGGTCACCTCGATCGCGATCGCCTTGGTCGCGCCCTCGGCGTCGCGCTGCATCTGCTGAGCCAGGTCCGCGCAGGCCCGGGTCACCAGGCCGGCGAACTCGGCCGGGTCGGGCCGTACGCCCGAGGCGCCGCTGGCCAGCAGCAGCACCGTGTCGTTGGTGGACATGCACCCGTCGGTGTCCAGCCGGTCAAACGTCTGGCCGACCGCGCCGCGCAGCGCGCTGTCCAGCTCCGCCGCGCTCAGCTCGGCGTCAGTGGTGAGCACCACCAGCATCGTGGCCAGCGCGGGGGCCAGCATCGCCGCGCCCTTGCCCATCCCGCCGACCACGTACCCGGAGCCCGCGAGCGAGCAGGTCTTGGGCACTGTGTCGGTGGTCCGGATGGCATCGGCCGCGGCGGGCCCGCCGTCGGCACTGGCGCGGGCGACGGCAGCATCCACGCCGGCCAGCAGCTTGTCGACGGGCAGCCGGTCGCCGATCAGGCCGGTCGAGCAGACCGCGATCTCCCCGGCGCCCACCTCGCCGGCCGCGCCGGGGCCCGACTCGCCCGCCTCATCAGCCGCGGCAGCAGCCGACAGGGCCGCGGCCAGGTGCTCGGCCGTGCGGTGGGTGTCGGCGAACCCGGCCGGCCCGGTGCACGCGTTGGCCCCGCCGGAGTTCAGCACCACGGCACGGACCCGGCCGGCCGCCAGGACCTGCTGGCTCCACAGGACCGGCGCCGCCTTCACCCGGTTGCTGGTGAACACGCCGGCGGCGGCGATGGCCGGTCCGTCGTTGAGCACGACGGCGACATCGGGGCTGCCGGACTCCTTGATCCCCGCCGCTACCCCCGCGGCGCGAAAGCCCCGCGGATCAGTGACACTCATGGCGCGACTCCGCTCGCGGTCAGGCCGGCTGCCTCGGGCAGGCCCAGCATCAGGTTGGCGTTCTGGATGGCCTGGCCGGCCGCTCCCTTGCCGAGGTTGTCGATCGCGGCGACGACCACCGCCCGCCCGGCGCGCGGGTCGGCCGCGGCCTGCAGGTGCGCCCCGTTGGAGCCGGCCACCGGCCCGGTCGCCGGCCACCGGCCCGCGGGCAGCACGCAGGCGAACCCCGCGTCGCCGTAGGCGGCGGCCAGCGCTGCGCGCAGGTCCTCGGTGCCAGTGCAGGCCGAGCTCAGCCGCGCGGTGCAGGTGGCGAGGATGCCGCGTGGCATCGGCGCCAGCACCGGCGTGAACGACACGCTCGCACCCGTGCTGGCTCCGCCGCCGCCGGCGGCGCCGCCCGGGTCGCCGAACTCGCGCAGCGCCTGCTCGATCTCGGCCGTGTGCCGGTGCGTGCCGCCGGCCTGGTAGGCCGACACCGACCCCATCACCTCGCTGCCCAGCAGGTCCGCGCGCAGCGACCGGCCCGCGCCGGACGTTCCGGAGGCAGCCACGACCACCACGTCCCGGGCTGTCACCAGCCCGGCCGCTATCAGCGGCACCAGCGCCAGGATGGCCGCGGTCGCGTAGCAGCCCGGCGCCGCTACCCGGCTGGCCGCGCTGACCTGCTCCCGCAGCCCGGGCAATTCCGGCAGGCCGGTGACCCACCGTCCCGGATGCGCACCGCTGTAGTGCCGTGCCCAGGCCTCCGGGTCCGACAGGCGGAAGTCCGGGCCCAGGTCCACGACCTTGACCGCGGCCGGGAGGCTCGCGGCCAGCGGCGCCGACTCACCCGCGGGCAGCGCCAGGAACACCAGGTCGCAGCCCGCCACGCTGGCCGCGCCATGTGCCTCGAACACCCGTCCCGCCAGCCCGGCCACCCCGGCCAGGTGCGGGTGCACCTCGCCGACCGTCTTGCCCGCGCTGCCGCCGGCCGTGATCGCGCCAATCTCCAGGTCCGGGTGACCAGCCAGCAGCCGCAGCAGCTCACCGCCCGCGTACCCGCTCGCGCCGGCCACCGCAACCCGCGCTCCCATCAGGCCTCCTGACCGTCAACAGGCCCAGCACCGGATGCGCGGGGCGCCGCACCGGCATGCATCACCTGCCGCGCCGGGCTGTGCATAATTATGCTTTCTGCTGAGTGGATATGCAACACTGGTGTGCTCCTGCTCGCCCGGCCGGCGCGTGCGCGGCCTGCCGCCGGGCGGCCCGGCGGACGAGAATGGTGCCCGGAGTTGGCCGGACTGTTACGTGCCCTGGCTTGGGGTCGCCCCGGTGAAGGCGGCATGATGATGGCCCGGAAGGGAGAGCGCATATGCACCCGAGCGGTGGCCAGTCCACGTTGCGCACCGTGCGGGCCCGGCGCACCTGGCTCGGGCTGACGGCGCTCGGCGCTGTCACCATGCTGGCTGCGGTCGGCTGCGGCCACTCCGCCCCGGCGGCGCCGGCGGCCAGGACAGCCAGGACCGGGACGACGCCGGTGCACATCGTCGCCCGCTGCGGCACGGCCAGGACCGTGGCCAACGTGCCGGTCCGGATCGAGGTCACCCGCGGCAAGGTGGCCTGCTCCAAGGCGCTGACCATCGAGCGCGACTACGCCAGGGCCATCGCCGAGGGCAAGGCGCCGGGTAACGGCGGCGGCGGGCCGGTCATGGTCAGCGGCTGGAAGTGCCAGGGCTACCCGACCGAGAAGGTGCTGGCCACCGGCTGGGCGTCGCACTGCGTGCGCGGCGGCACGCAGATCCTCGCCGTCCTCCCCCCGCCCAAGAAGTCCTGACCAGCCCCGGCCCCCGCCCGGCGGCAGCCGCGGGCGCGGCTTACGAGGCGCCGCGCAGCACAGCGCCCGTCCGGCGGCCCGCCTCGGCGACGGCCGCCTCGCGGGCCGCGCTCGCCTCCTCGGCCGTCAGCGTCCGGTCCGGGGCGCGGAACCGCAGCGTGTAGGCCAGCGACTTGCACCCCTCGCCGGCCTGGTCGCCGGTGTAGACATCGAACAGCCGCAGGTCCTCCAGCAGCACGTCACCGGCCCCGGCCGCGCCGGCCGCCAGCGCCCGCTCCACCTCGGCGGCCGGCACCGTGTCGGCCACGATCAGCGCGACGTCCTGGGTCGCCACCGGGTAGCCCGAGATCACCGGCGCCTGCACCAGGCCGAGCTGGTCGGCGGCCGTCTCGATGACCGACATGTCCAGCTCCGCGGCGGCCGTGCGCGGCGGCAGCCCGAACGCGGCCGTGACCCGCGGGTGCAGTTCGCCGGCGTGCCCGGCCAGCCACTCCCGGCCGTTCTCGCCGGTCACGAACAGCGCCGCGCAGCGTCCCGGGTGCCAGGGCTCGTGCTGGTCCGCGCGCACCTCGAAGCTGACCCCGCTGACGCGCAGCACCTGCCGGGCCGCCTCCATCGCGTCCTGCCAGCCGGCCGCCCGACCGCCGCCCCACCAGCCGGGCAGCTCCCGGTGGCCGGTCATGGCGATGGCGATGCGCAGCGGCTGGTCCGGCAGCGCGGACGTCAGCTCGCTCAGCTCGGCCTCAGTCGGGGCGCGGTCCACCGGCAGGATCGGCGCGACCCGCGGCCCGCCCGGCCCCGGCCGGAACACCAGCCCGGTCTCGAACAGGGCCACGTCGGTGAAGCCGCGGCCGATGTTGCGCACGAGCACTTTCAGCAGGCCGGGCAGCAGCGTAGTGCGCAGCAGCGGCTCGTCCTCGCTGATCGGGTTGGCCACCGTCAGCGCATTGCGCCGGTCGTCGTCAGCTGGCAGCAGCAGCCGGTCGAAGTCGGCCGCCGTCGCGAACGAGTTGCTGGACACTTCCACCAGCCCGGAGGCGGCCAGCACCCGGCCGGTGGTCCGGCGCAGCCGCTGCCGGCGGGTCAGCCCCCGGCCGGCCGTGGCGCGCGGCTCGCGCACCGGGATCTGCTCGTAGCCCTCCAGCCGGATGACCTCCTCAGCCAGGTCGGCCGGGTCGGTCAGGTCGGGCCGCCAGGACGGCGGGACCACCGACAGCATCGGCCCGGACCGGTCGTGCCGGCCGTGGTCGCGCCGGGCATGCGCGCCGGGCCCGCCCGCGCCGTGCGGTCCCGCACCGGGCGCGCCCGCCGCCGGCTCGCCCGGCCCGCTATTCCCGTCGCCGCTGCCCGCGCCCGGCTCGGCCACCACCGTCACCTGGCAGCCCACCTGGCGCAGCCGCTCGACCACGGTGTCCCGGCCGTAGGTCATCCCGGCCACCTGGTCCGGATAGTCGGCCGCCAGCGTGATCGTCACCGGCTCAACCGGCTCGCTGGCGTAGCTGCAGCCCGGCACGACCGTCCCGTCGGCCAGCTCGGCCAGCATCGCCACCGCCCGCGCCGAGGCGCGCAGCTGCAGCTCGTAGTCGACGCCGCGCTCGAACCGGGCCGAGGCCTCCGAGCTCAGCCGGTGCCGCCGGCTCATCCGCGCCGTGCCGCGGGCCGAGAAGTGCGCCGCCTCGATGACCAGGTCCCGCGACTGCGGCGTGACCTCGGTCGCCAGCCCGCCCATCGTCCCGGCCAGCGAGATCGGGCCGGAGGAGTCGGTGATCAGGATGTCCTCGGGGTCCAGCGTGCGGACCACGTGGTCCAGCGTCTCCAGCTGCTCGCCCGGCAGTGCCCGCCGGACCACGATCGGCCCGCTGAGCCGGGCCCGGTCGAAGGCGTGCAGCGGCTGGCCGGTCTCCAGCATCAGGTAGTTGGTCACGTCCACGGCCAGCGACACGCTGCGCTGCCCGGCCCGGGCCAGCCGGACCCGCATCCACAGCGGGGTCGGCCGGTCCGGGTCGATCCCGCGCACCTCGCGCAGCACGAACCGGTCGCACGCCGTCGGGTCGGCGATGCTGGCCGGCCACACCTCGTCGGACTGCCGGCTGGCATCGGAGGTGAGCCCGGCGTCGGCCAGCGTGGCCGGGTCGGCCAGCAGGCCGGCGTCGCCGGGCAGGCCCGCGCTAGCCGGGTCGGTGTACGGGGCGCCGTAGGAGATCGCCAGCTCCCGCGCGATGCCGCGGACCGAGAACGCGAACCCCTTATCCGGCGTCACGTTCACGTCCAGCACCGTGTCGCGCAGCCGTGCGTACTCCACGAAGTCGGTGCCCAGCGGCGCGTCCGGCGGCAGCACCATGATCCCCGAGTGGTCGTCGCCGATGCCCAGCTCGGACGCCGAGCAGATCATCCCCTCCGACATCTTGCCGTAGGTCTTGCGCGCGCCGATCTCGAAGCCGCCCGGCAGCGTGGCGCCCGGCGTCGCCAGCGGCACCCGGTCACCGGCCGCGAAGTTGGTCGCGCCGCAGATGACGTGCCGCTCCTGGCCGTCCCCGGTGGACACCTGGCAGTACCGGACCGGCTTGCGGAACCCGGTCAGCTCCTCCACGTCCAGCACCTGGGCCACCACGATGCCGGTGATGTCCTGGCCGACCCGCTCGATCGTCTCGATCTCCAGGCCGCAGGCCGTCAGCCGCCGGGCCACCTCCTCGGTGTCCTCGCCGGCCGCGCCGATGGCCGCGTACTCCAGCAGCCACGACAGCGGGACCCTCATGACATCTCCCATCCGAACGCCCGGCTGAACCGCACGTCGCCCTCCAGCGTGTCCCGGATGTCCGCCAGCCCGTTGCGGACCATCAGCGTGCGCTCAATGCCCAGCCCGAACGCGAAGCCCGAGTACCGGTCCGGGTCGATCCCGCAGGCCACCAGCACCCGCGGGTTGACCATGCCGCAGCCGGCGATCTCGATCCAGCCCTGCGACCGGCACACCCGGCACGGCGCGCCGCCCGGCTTGGTCGAGGCGCCCCGGCAGATGTGGCACTCCATCGACACGTCCGCCGACGGCTCGGTGAACGGGAAGAAGTCCGGCCGCAGCCGGGTGCGCAGCCCCTCGCCGAACATCGCGTCCACGAACGCGCGGATCGCGCCGCGCAGGTCGGCCATGGTCAGGCCCTCGTCCACGGCCAGGCACTCGATCTGGTTGAACACCGGGCTGTGCGTGGCGTCCAGCGTGTCGGTGCGGAAGCACTTGCCCGGGCTCACCACATACAGCGGCAGCGGCCGGGTCAGCATGGCCCGGATCTGCACTGGCGAGGTGTGCGTGCGCAGCACCACGCCCGACTTGCTGCTGCCGTCCGGCGCGGCCGCGAACATCGTGTCGTAGCTGTCCCGTGCGGGGTGGTCGGGCGGGAAGTTCAGCGCGTCGAAGTTGTACCACTCGGCCTCGACCTCGGGGCCCTCGGCAACCTCGTAGCCCATCCCGACGAACACGTCGACCAGCTGCTCAGCCACCGTGGTGACCGGGTGCCGGGCCCCGGCCGGCTCGCGGTCCCAGGGCAGCGTCACATCGACGCTCTCCTCGATCAGCACGCGCTGGTCCCGCTCGGCCTCCAGCGCGGCCTGGCGGTCGGCCAGCGCGGCCCGGATCGCGGCCCTGGCCGTGCCGACCCGCTTGCCCGCCTGGGCCCGCGCGGCCGGCGGCAGCGCCCCGATCTCGGCGTTGGCCAGCGCGATCGGCGCGCGGTCACCCGCGTGCGCCAGCCGCGCTGCCTTCAGTTCCTCTAGCGTGGCCGCGGCGGCGATGGCGGCCAGCGCCTCGTCGGTAACCCGCTGAACCTCCTCGGGCGACAGCGCTGTCACCTCCACCGGGTCGTAAGTCTTGTTAGGTGCAGACATCGCGGTTTTGCTCTCCTGCGATCAGCGACATGTCATTGGTGCATCCGGCGACTATCATCCCGAACGAGCTGCGCGCCCGCTGGCCGGGTTCGCCAGCTACTGCGCCGCCGGAGACGGGAAGCCGCCGGATCCGCCCGGCCGGCCGTCAGGGCCAGCCTGTCCGTGCTGACTGCGCCCGCGCTGCGCGCGGGCCGGTGCCAGCGAAGAAAGGGTCCGGGCCGCCAGGCCCGTGAGCCCGCCGGTCAGCCGAAGTCAGGCGCGCCGGCGGGCACGGTAAATCGGAACTCAGCCCCGCCGCCGGGTGCCGGGTGCACGGCGATCGTGCCGCCGTGGGCCTCGACCAGCCCCTTGACGATGAACAGGCCCAGACCCGCCCCGCCGCGCCGCTTGGCCCGCCAGAACTGGCGGAAGACCCTCGAGGCGAGCTCGGGCGCGATGCCATCGCCCTGGTCGCGGACTGAGACCGCTACCCCGGGGCCGCCTGCCAGCATCGTCGGCTGCACCACAGTGGTAACGGTACCAGCCCCGTGCCGGAGGGCGTTCTCAATGAGGTTGGCCAGGACCTGGTCGATCTTGTCGGCATCCAGCCAGGTCTCGGGCAGCCCGTCGGCGGCCTCGAGCCGGAACCGGTCCTCGGCCTCGCCCGCCGCGACCCGGCCGCTGATCAGCTTGCGGGCCCGCTCCGGGATGTCCACCAGTTGGCGGTGCACCTCAATGCGGCCCGACTCGATCCGGGACACGTCCAGCAGCTCGGTGATCAGCCGGGTCACCCGGTCGGCGTCGGCGTTGACGGTCTCCAGCATCACCCGCTTCTGGTCATCGGTGAACCGGGTCCACTTGGCCAGCAGCGTCGCGGTGAAGCCCTTCACGCTGGTCAGCGGGGAGCGCAGCTCATGGGCAACGGTCGAGACCAGGTCGGCGCGGCTGCGCTCCAGGCGGGTCCGCTGCTCAGAGCCGCGCAGGGTGATCAGGATCCGCCGGACCGAGCCCGGCTCGCGGTGCCAGCCCTCCCGCGGGCCCGTGCCGCGCGGGCAGCGCACATAGCCGACGCTGACCAGCAGCTCGGTGCCGTCGGGCAGGTACAGGCAGCACTCCGGGTGCCGGGACCGGATGCTGAGCCCGGAGTAGGGCTGCGCCGCGGTCCACCAGGACCGCTGGTCAGCGTCCTGCAGCGGCAGCACCTGGCGGATGTCGCCGCCGAGCGCCTGCGCCGGGCTGATCCCGGTCAGCCGCGCGGCGGCCTTGTTGAAGACGGAGACGCGGCCCGCGTGGTCGGCGATGACCAGGCCGTCGGGAAGGTCATCGGCGAGGACCAGCCCGCCGCTGAAGTCGGTAGTCGCCGCGAGCGCGCCCGCATGGGCACTCGCCGGGCCCGACACGATCCCGTCCACTGATCCGCCGCCTCCGGGGGCCGACTTACCTGTCCCCCGGCATGACCCTGCGCCGACCCGCGGGTCCGGGGGGAATACCCGCGGGACGGCCCCTGCCGCGTCGCGGCCAGCCGGCGGGTCCGTGACCCAAGCTAGAGCCGTTCATGACGCAACGTGATCAGACTCTAGCGCGTCGGGATTGGTGCCCGGCACCCCCGGCTGGCCGCACGTAAGCAGATGGTTGCAGGATTCCTCCCGGCGGCGGAGATCTCTCCCCCGCTCTGTCTGCCCGCTCCCCGGCGTCGCGCCTGGGAGGCGCCGCCTTCCCTCGTCGCAGGCTCCTCAGTCCAGGCGGCGCCGGCCCGCCGCCGGCTCGCTCTGTGGCTAGCCGGCGCGCTGGGCGGCCGCGGAGGCGTACAGGCAGACGGCCGCGGCGGCGGCCAGGTTGAGGCTCTCCGCCCGCCCGTAGATCGGCACCGCCACCGGGGCGTCGGCCAGCGACAGCACCTCGGGCGGCAGGCCCCATGCCTCGTTGCCGAACAGCCAGGCGGTGGGCCTGGCCAGCCACGGCCCGGTGCCCGCCGCGTCCAGCACGCGCCCGCCGGCGGCCGTGGTCGCGCTGCCGTCGGCGGCCAGCAGTTGCAATCCGGCATCGCGCAGCGCGGCGGCGGTCGCGCCGGGCTCGGCGCCGGTCACTACGGGCAGGTGGAACAGGCTGCCCGCCGAGGACCGGACGCACTTGCTGTTATAAGGATCGACAGAAGCCGCGGTGAAGATCACGCCCTGCGCCCCGGCCGCGTCGGCGGTGCGCAGCACCGTTCCGGCGTTGCCCGGGTCCCGGACGCTGGCCAGCACGGCGACCAGCCGCGGCCGGGCCGCCAGCAGCTCATCAAGCGATACGTCCAGGAACCGGCAGACGGCCAGCAGGCCCTGCGGGGTGACCGTCTGGGCCAGTTCCGCCATGACCTCGCCGCTCACGGCGTGGACCGGGACGCTCAGCGCGGCAGCACGCCCGACCAGGCCGGCGTGCCGGTCCCGCGCGGCGCCGGTGACGAACAGCTCCAGGAGGGTGCCCGGCAGCTCCAGCGCCTCCCGGACCGCCTGCGGTCCCTCGGCCAGGAAGGTGCGGGAGCGGTCCCGGAAGGCCCGCTTGGCGAGCTGCCGGGCGGCCTTGACGCGCGGCGAGCGGATGCTGGTGATCTCGCCGGGCAGGCCCGGCCGCTGCGGGCCGGATCCCCGCGGCGTCTCCCGCCGGGATCCGGTCCGGTCAGCTGCTGCCCGGTCAGGCAGCTGCGGTGCCCAGGTCAGCGGGCAGCGCTTCCCGTGCGACGCCGACCAGCGCGGCGAACGCCTGCGGGTCGGCCACGGCCAGCTCGGCCAGCATCCGCCGGTCGACGTCAACGCCGGCGATCTTCAGGCCCTGGATAAACCGGTTGTAGGTCATGCCTTCCGCCCGCGCGGCTGCGTTGATCCGCTGGATCCACAGCCGCCGGAACGCGCCCTTGCGGTCCTTGCGGTCGCGGTAGGCGTAGGTCATGGAGTGGAGGCTCTGCTCCTTGGCCTTGCGGTACAGCCGGGACCGCTGGCCCCGGTAGCCGCTCGCCCGCTCCAGGACAACCCGGCGCTTCTTGTGGGCATTGACCGCCCGCTTCACGCGTGCCATTAGTTCGACTCCCTTGTGGCGGGCCGGGTCACTTTCCCAGCAGTCTCTTCATCTTCTTCGCGTCAGCCGGCGAGAGCACGACCTCGCCGGCCAGCCGGCGGGTCCGCGTGCTCGGCTTGTGCTCGAGGTAGTGGGCCCGGTTGGCCCGGCGGCGCATGATCTTGCCCGTGCCCGTCAGCCGGAAGCGCTTATTGGCTCCGCTGTGCGTCTTCATCTTCGGCATGTCGCCGTGTCTCCGTTCCTGCGTGCCCGTGGCATCGCTCGTCCGCGTGCCTGGGGGCACGTTCGCTCCTCGGCGCGCCGCTGGCGCGTCGTCACTCTCCCGCCCGCAGGCGGCCAGGCGAGCCCGTGGCTCGCCGCACACCCGGCTGGCACCGCCCGCCGGACATGCTAGTCAGGACAGCGCGCTCCCGGTCCGCCCGGTCGCGTCGCCACCTTGACCCGCGGCCGCCCGCCAGGGCGACCGCACGGTTCCGGGGATCGCTCCCCGGACTAGCTCTTTACTCCGAATCCGCCTGGTCAGCGGGCTTGGCCGGCTTGTCGCTGGCGTCGCCGCGCTGCGCCGGCACCGGGCTCACCGGCCGCGGCCGCGGGGCCGTGGGCCGGGGCGGAGCCGGCCGCGGGGCACCGGGCCGGGGCGCAGCCGGGCGCGGCGCACTCGGCCGCGGGCCGCCTGCCGGCGCGCTGGGCCGCGGCGCAGCCGCATTCGGACTGCCAGCCTGGCTGCTGCCCGTGCCCGCCGGGCGCGGTGGCCGTGCCGCGGGCGGAGCCGGGCGCGGGCCGCCGGGCGGAGCAGGCCGCGGGGCCGGACGGGCCGCGCTGGCCGAGCTGCCGGGCGCAGGCCGCGACGCAGCCGGGCGCGATGCCGAGCCCGAGCCGGCCGGGCGCGATGCCGAGCCGGTGCTGGCCGGGCGCGACGCCGATCCCGTGCTGGCCGGGCGCGACGCCGGGCCGGTGCCGGCCGGACCTGAGCTGGCCGGGCGCGATGCCGATCCCGGGCCGGCCGGATTCGCGCTCGGGCTCGCCGGGCTCGGCCGCGCCGGGGCGGGCGTGGCGATCCGCGGTACGGAGCTCTCCCCGCCGGCGGGCCTGGCCGCCGCGCTCGCCGCGGTCCGTGCCGCCGTCCGCTCGGCGCGGGCAGCGTTGTGCTCTGCGCGGCCGTCGGAGCGCTCAGCCTTGGCCTCGGCCTTCCGCTTGTGGGGCCCGATCACCATGATCATGTTCCGGCCGTCCTGCTTGGGCTGGGCCTCCACGAAGCCGAGTTCGTCGACATCGCCAGCCAGCCGCTGCAGCAGCTTGAAGCCGAGCTCGGGACGGGACTGCTCACGTCCCCGGAACATGATGGTCACCTTGACCTTGTCCCCCGCCTTGAGGAACCGCTCGACGTGGCCCTTCTTAGTGCCATAGTCGTGCGGGTCGATCTTGGGCCGGAGCTTGATCTCCTTGATGACCGTCTGGGCCTGGTTCTTACGCGACTCGCGGGCCTTGAGCGCGGACTCGTACTTGAACTTGCCGTAGTCCATCAGCTTGCAGACCGGCGGCCGGGCGGTCGGCGCGACCTCGACCAGGTCGAGATCGGCCTCCTGGGCCAGCCGGAGTGCATCGTTGATCGCGACAATTCCGATCTGCTCGCCGGCGGGCCCGACGAGCCGCACCTCAGGTACGCGGATGCGCTCGTTAATACGTGGTTCGGTGCTGATGTGACCTCCAGTGTCACCTGCTGCTGGACCGGGACTTTCCCGGCGCTCAGCCCTGCCAGGCGCCTCCTGCCGCACAAAGCAGAAGGCCCCGCACACGTGCTTGCGGGGCCACCAGATGCGGCTACCCCGCCCCGTATACCCAGGGCTTGGTACCCGCGACGCACACCGCTAGTCCGCCTGCCGGTCGGCGATGCGAGCCAGCGGCCGTGCGCCCGGCCTGGCCGGGAAAGCCCGGAGGCTTAGCCGGCTGCCATCCGGCCGCGAGGCCGGATGACAGGTGAACCCGCTGACGTCTGCCAGCTAGGTGGGAGGCGGCCGAGGTGGTCCTCCGCTTGCCTGCGCGGGACGGGATGCCAGGGCACCCCATGCCGAGCATGGTTGTCGTCACACCCTAACGCATGGCCACCCCCATGGGTATTCCCGCGCCAGGCCCTAACCAGCCTATCCGGGGGAAAATCCTCTTTTGCCGGGCCGGTCTTGTTCCGCCCGGCCGCCCCTGCTCAGGGCCGCGCGGCCGCCAGTTGCTGTTATCAGCTGGATGGGTGGCGCCTGGGGTGGCGAGGTCCCGCCGCGCCGGGTGCCGGACGCCGGGGTCCCGCGCGTTGGACGCCCCGGGCGCCGGGTCCCGGGCGGCTGGGGCCCGGGCGTGGCGCGGGGACCCGCGCGGTGGATGCCAGGGGCGGCGGGACCCGGGCGGGCGCCTAGCGGGCGGAGAGCGCTGCGCGGCCGGCCTGGCGCATGGCTTCCACCGGCGCGTCCCGGCCCGTCATCAGCTCCGCCTGGCGGGCGGCCTGGTGCAGCAGCAGCTCGAACCCGCCCGCCACGACGGCTCCCGCCCGCCCGGCCGCGTCGGCCAGCCGGGTCGGCCACGGGTGATAGCTCACGTCCAGGACGACCTCGGCCGTCAGGTCACCGTCGTCGAGCAGCCCCGCGTAATGATCGGCCGCGCCGGCCGGGACGGTGGAGATCAGCAGCTGCCAGCCGCCGGCGCCGGACCCGGCGGCGCCGCCGGACCTGGCCCCGAACTCCGTCAGCCGGACGGGCACGCCCACCTGCCCGGCCACCGCCAGCAACTGGAAGGCGCTGGCCTGGCTGCGGACGGCCACCGTGGCCTGCTTCACGCCCAGGCGGCGCAGCGCCGCCAGCGCCGAGCAGGCCGTCGCGCCGGCGCCCAGCACCAGCACCGAGTCGGGCGCTGACGTCAGCCCGGCCTCCGCCAGGGCCGTGATCATGCCGGGCACGTCAGTGTTGTAGCCGGCCCGGCCCGACTCGCCGAAGATCACCGTGTTCGCCGCGCCGACTTGCGTGACCAGCGGCTCAACCTGGGTCAGCAGCGGGATGACCGCGCGCTTGAGCGGCATGGTCAGCGACAGGCCCGCCCACTCCGGGCCCAGTGAGTCCAGCAGGCCCGGCAGCCGCTCCTGGTCGCACTCGATCGCCTCGTAGGCCCAGTCGTCCAGGCCCAGGGCCCGGTAAGCGGCCGTGTGCAGCACCGGGGACAGCGAATGGGCAACCGGGGAGCCGAGCACGGCCGCGCGGCGGGCGGCGATGCTCAGGTCCCGTTCTTGATGTTCTGGTTGGATTCCTTGACCCACTTCTCGAACTGAGACTCGCTGGCGGTGAACCCCGTCCGGCCGGTCTTGGGGTCGATGGTCACAAACCACAGCCAGGTACGCGCGGCTGCGCTGCTGTCCGGGTGCAGCACCGCCTTGATGGCCGCGACGCCCGGCGAGTCGATGGGGCCCGGCGGCAGGCCCTTGTGCAGGAACGTGTTGTAGGGCGACTTCACCGCCAGTTCCTTGGTCGTGAGGGCGAAGCCGGTCTTGTGCAGCGCGAACAGGACCGTGCTATCGAGGCCGAGCGGCATCCCGTTGTTGATGCGGTTGTCGATGACCCTGGCCGCCTTGGCGTAGTCCCGCGGGTCCACCTCGGCCTCCACGAGGCTGGCCTGGATGACGACCTCGGCCGGCGTGAGATGGCCCGCCTTCGCCGCGGCGGCCAGGCCCATGGCGGTGGCCTGCTGCCGGAAGGCCTTCACCATGGTCTGCAGCATCTTCAGCGGAGTGGTGCCGGGCGGGAAGTTGTAGGTCGCCGGGAACAGGTAGCCCTCGGGGTTGCCGTGGGCGTAGGACGGCAGGCCGAGCGCCTTGGTGTTCCTGAGCGCCGCCTTGAACATGGCTACCGGCTTGCCGGTCTGCCGGGACAGCGAGGCCAGCACGCCGTCGACGGTGTTGCGCTGGCCGTCGGTGATGGTCACCGTCGTCTGCACCCGCGACTTGGGGTCGGTCAGGAGCGCCCAGGCCAGCTTGGCGTTCATGTGCTTGTGCAGGTGGAAGGTGCCGGGGGTGAGGCCGGGATTGGGGGTGGCCTTAGCCGCAGAGATAAACGGCCCGGTGGCCGCGATGACCCCGGCCTTGACCAGGCCGGGCGCCACGTCGAAGGAGGTTGCCCCGGACTTCACCACGAACGTGACGGTGCCCTGGCCTGAGCCCGAGTAGTCAGCGTGCGCGGCCCGGTACTTCTGCACCACCCAGAAGCCGGCCGAGCCCACCAGGGCGAGGATGACCACGATCGAGACCAGCGGCGCGGCCAGCCGGCCCCGCTTCCGCCGGGGCGGGTCCACGCTCTCATCCTGGCCGAATCCCGAGAAGAAGCCAGCGTGCTGTTCCTCGCCGGCCCATTCCGGCTCGCCGGCCCGGGCGGCCTCAGCCGCGGCGGTCCGGCGGCCGGGCGGCGGCTGCTGCCCGCGGCGGGCAGGCCCGCGGGGGTCTCGCTGCGGCCCGGTACCGGGCCCGCGCCCGGCGGGCGCGCCGCCCTGGCCGGCCGCCAGGCCCTGCATCGCCCCGGACGGGAACTCCTGCGACGGGAACTCCCGGGACGGGAAGTCCTGCACGCCTGACGGGTAGTCACGGGCCGCCGGGAACTCGCGGGACGGGAACTCCTGCGACGGGTAGTCCTGCACGCCGGACGGGTAGTCCCGGGCCGGCCCGGACCGGAAGTCCTGCACGCCCGAGGGGTAGTCAGGGGCGCTGGCACCCGCGGGCGGCTGCCACCGGAAGCCGCGGCTGCCGGCGCCGCCGCGCCCGGGCTGGGTGCCGGCGTCGGCGGCCGGCAGGCCCGGCAGGTCGGCCTGGCTGTCCGCATCGGCCGGGCCGAAGGCGCTCCAGCCAGGCGCGGAATCGGTGTCGTAGGGCGTGCGCGGCATCGCCCGCGCCGGGCCAGCCGCATCGCCCCGGCTGCCCGGCTCCTGCGGACCGTAGGGGTCCGGCGGCCCGTAGGGACCGGGCCGCCCGCCGCCGGCCTGGCCGGGGCTGTAGGGATCGGCCGATCCGAACGCGCCGGCGGCCCAGTCCTGCGGGCCGGTAAAGGACTGCGGCCCGCTGTGCGGCCCGGAGCCGGGGCCGACCGCCCGCGGTGCCCCGTACACGCCGGGGAAGCTCGGGTGCTCAGCAGGGCCGTAGGGGTCCGGCGGGCCATACGGGCCGGCTGCCGGGCGCCAGCCGGTGTCCGGCAGGTCAGCCGGGCCGGCCAGGTCCTGCGGACCCGGGCGGCCATAGGGGCCGGGCGGCCCGTACGGGCCGGCTGGGTAACCGCTAGCGGCCTGCGGGCTGGTCCCGTAGCCGGCGCCACCGCGGCCAGCGCCGTCATACCCGGCGCCGCTGTAACCGCTGCCGCCGTAGCCGCCCTCGCCCGTTCCGGCACCGTCAGCCTCGGGGGCGGCATGCCGCCGGCGGCGGCCGGCCCGGCCGCCGCTCCCGCGGGTATCGGGACCACCCGGCGAGGTGCCGGGCGCGCCGGCACCGTAGGGGTCCGCGGCGCCGTACCCGCCGGGCTGGCTGGGCGGGCCGTAAGGGTCGGCCGGCCCGTAGGAACCAGGCGGCCCGTAGGAACCAGGCGGCCCGTAGGGATCAGGCGAGCCACCCGGGTCCGGCGGGCCGTACGGGCTGGCCGGGCGGTAGCCGTCGCCGGACTGGTACGGGTCGGCGGGCCCGTAGGGGTCATGCCGCGGCAGCCGGGCCTGCGGCGCGGAGTCCGGCGGCGGGCCGTAGCCCTGGCTGTCCGGCGCGCCGTGGCGGCCGCGCCGCCCGCGCCGCTGACTGTCGGCCGGAGCCTGCTCGTCACCGATAACCGGCCCGCGGCGTGATGCCCAGCCGGTCTTCTCGTCGCGGCGGCTCACCGGCCGTCCCCGGTCGCGGCCGCCACCAGCTCGCCCGGCGGCTGGCCGGTCGACCGCTCGGCGTCCAGCGCGCCCTGCAGCAGCAGCGCGGCAGCGGCCTTGTCGACAACGGCGCGCCGGGCCCGGCCGTCGCGGCCGCCCTGGCGCAGCGCGTCATGCGCGATGACCGTGGTGAACCGCTCGTCCACCAGCCGCACCGGGACCGGCGCCAGCCGGCCCGCCAGCGCGCCCGCGAACGAGCGGGCGTCGGCTGCTGACGTGCCTTCCTGACCTGACAGGCCACGGGGCAGCCCCACGATCACCTCCATGGCGTCGCGGTCAGCGGCCACCCGGACTAGCTCGGCAAGATCGCCGCGACCGCGCCGCACCGTCGTCAGCGGGCTGGCGAGCAGCCCGGCCGGATCGCATCCGGCCACGCCGATCCGCGCCAGGCCCACGTCAACGCCGATGCGCACGCCTGACCTCAAGGGGAGGCTCCCAGGCATGCACATCTCATCCTGGACACGATCCGGCAGCGGCACGGTCTCACAGTACGCCACCGGTTTCCATTATGTCCTTAATAGTCGCACCCACCGCCCGAAACGACTCGGCAATCGTCTGCTCTGCCTGGTCACCGAGGGGGGCACCGCCGCCCTGCGCGACGTCGTCCTTGCCGCCGCCCCGGCCGCCGAGCACTCCGGTGGCCGTCCGCACCAGCGAGCCGGCCGTGATGCCGCGCGCCCGCGCCGCCTCATTGACTGCCACGACGACCACGGGCCGGTCCGCGGGCAGGCCCGCCGCCACGACCACGCCCGGCCGGTCCGCCGCCAGCCGACCGCGGACATCCAGCGCCACGGTGCGGATCCCGTCCGCCGGGGTGCCGTCGGGCACCCGGAAGGACGCGTACGCCGCCCCGCCGATGTCGGCCGCGCCCTGCACCAGGTCTGCGGCGTTGCCCAGCAGCTGCGCGGACTGCGCCCGCTGCAGGTCGCGCTCCGCGTCGCGCAGCCGGGTCACGATGGCGGCGATCCGCTCGGGCAGTTCCTCGCGGCGCGCCTTGAGCTGCTCGCTGAGCTGGCCGACCAGCGCGCTCTCCCGGGCCAGGAAGCGGAACGCGTCGATGCCCACCAGCGCCTCGACGCGGCGCACCCCCGACCCGATCGAGGACTCGCCGAGGATCTTGATCAGGCCGAGGTTGCCGGAGCGGGCCACGTGGGTCCCGCCGCACAGCTCGCGTGAGTAGTCACCCACCTCGACCACGCGGACCCGGTCCCCGTACTTCTCCCCGAACAGCGCCAGGGCGCCCATCGAGCGCGCCTCGTCCAGCGAGGTGTGGAAGGCGCGGACCTCCAGGTCGTTGATCAGCACCTGGTTGACCTCGTCCTCGGAGTCCTTGAGCACCGCGGGCGGCACCGCGCCGAGTGCGGTGAAGTCGAACCGGAACCGGCCCGGCGCGTTCTCCGAGCCCGCCTGCGCCGCCGACTCGCCCAGCGCGCCGCGGAACGCGCGGTGCACCAGGTGCGTCGCGGTGTGCGAGCGGGACACCGCGCGGCGCCGCTCAATGTCGATCTGCGCGCGCACCGGCGCGCCGACCACGATCTCGCCCTCGGTGACCCGGCTGCGGTGCACGATCAGGCCCTTGACCGGCGACTGGACGTCAAGCACGGTCAGCAGCGCGCCGTCGCCCGCGCCGCTGCCGGCCGCGGTGAGCACGCCATTGTCGGCCAGCTGGCCGCCGCCCTCGGCATAGAACGGGGTCCGGTCCAGCACCACGTCCACCTCGGTACCCGCGCCCGCCGCCGGCACCGAGACGCCGCCGACGATCAGGCCGGTGACCGTCGCGTCGCCCTCGATCTCGTCGTACCCGGTGAAGTCGACCGGGCCGGAGGAGTCCAGGATCTGCGCGAAGGCCGAGATGTCAGCGTTGCCGGTCTTCTTGCCCGCCGCGTCGGCCTTCGCCCGCTCCCGCTGCTCGGTCATCAGCCGGCGGAACTCCGCCTCGTCGACCGTCAGGCCCTGCTCCGCCGCCATCTCCAGGGTCAGGTCGATGGGGAAGCCGTAGGTGTCGTGCAGCTGGAACGCCTGCGCGCCGCGCAGGATGTCGCCGCCGCCGCGGCGGGTCTCCTCGACTGCCGCGTCGAAGATGGCGGTCCCGGTGCGCAGCGTGCCCAGGAAGGCCGACTCCTCCGAGTCGATGACCGTGTGGATGTTCGGCGCGTCCCGGACCAGCTCGGTGTACTGCTCGCCGAGCGCGCTGATCGCCACCGACGCCAGCTCGTGCAGGTAGCGCTCGTCCGCGCCGCCCCGGCTCACGCTGCCGCCCCCGCCGCCGCGCTGTGCGCCGGACAGCAGCCGCATATTGCGGATGGTGCGGCGCAGGATCCGCCGCAGCACGTAGCCGCGGCCCTCGTTGGTCGGGGTCACGCCGTCGGCGACCAGCATCACCGCGGTGCGCGTGTGGTCGGCGACGACCCGCAGCGCCACGTCCGCCCGATGATCGCGGCCGTACTTCTGCTCGGTCAGCTCGGCCGCGCGGTCGAGCACCTTCCACATGGTGTCGATCTCGTAGATGTTGTCGACGCCCTGCAGCAGCGCCGCCATCCGCTCCAGGCCCAGGCCGGTGTCGATGTTGCGCGACGGCAGCGGCCCGGCGACGTCGAAGTCCACCTTGGAGCGGACCGCGCTGAGCGTCTCCTGCATGAAGACGAGGTTCCAGACCTCCAGGTAGCGGTCCTCGTCCGCCTCGGGCCCGCCCTCGCGGCCGTAGTCGGGGCCGCGGTCGTAGTAGATCTCCGAGCAGGGCCCGCCGGGACCGGGGACGCCCATGTGCCAGTAGTTGTCGGCCAGGCCGCGGCGCTGGATCCGGCTCTCCGGGACGCCGACGACATCACGCCAGATGGCGAACGCCTCGTCATCGCTGTGCAGGACGGTCGCCCACAGCCGGTCCTCCGGGAAGCCGAACCCGCCCGCGGACTCCGGGCTGGTCAGCAGCTCCCAGGCGAACGGGATCGCGCCTTCCTTGAAGTAGTCCCCGAACGAGAAGTTCCCCATCATCTGGAAGAACGTCGCGTGCCTGGTGGTCTTGCCGACTTCCTCGATGTCCGGGGTGCGCACGCACTTCTGCGCGGTGGTGGCGCGCCGGAACGGCGGCTGCCGCTGGCCCAGGAAGTACGGCTTGAACGGGACCATGCCGGCGTTCACCAGCAGCAGGGTGGGATCCTCGGCGATCAGGCTGGCCGAGGGCACCACGGTGTGTCCTCGCTGCTCGAAGAAGCTGAGGAAACGCCGGGCAATCTCCGCCGACTCCATGAACGCCGTCCTTTGCGTGGTTGTAGCCCGGAACGACACCGGGACTTGGGTGGGACTTGTCAGCGTGCCGGGCGGCCGCGCTGGCCCGCTGGCGCCTGCCGTCCCCGCTGACTTTCGAGAGTACGGCCTGCGGCCGGCCCGTGACGATCCAGATACTCTGCCATGCCGTCCCGGACGTCGCGCGCGAATGCCGCCCCTTGCGCGGCCGAGCGCCCGGCACGGGCGGCGCCGCGCAGCACCTGGCGGCCGCTCAGCAGCGGGCGGCGGGCCCGCAGCGGCCGTGGGGCCAGGGTCAGGACCCCGGTCCTGGCGGGACGGCTGGCCGGGACGGCCCGGGCGAGCTGGCTGGCCTTGCGGTACCCGGTCACGCCCAGCACGGCCCCGGCCACCAGCCAGAACCCGCGCCGGATCACCGCCGGGCTCCGTTCCGGGCCGCGACATCCGGGCCGGCTGCGTCCGGGGCACCGGCCCGGGACGCGGCAGCACGGGCTTCGGCAGCACGGGCTTCGGCAGCACGGGACGCGGCAGCACGGGACGCCCGGCCACGCCGGGCGGCGGCGGGGCGGCCTGGGCGGGCGCGGGCGGCGGTGCGCGGCGCGGCCTCAGCCGCGGGCAGCGCGGAGCGCTCCGGGGTGACCCGGGCATCGCGCAGCTGCGGGACCCCGGGCACCGGGCGACCGGCCTCGGCCTGCTGGACCGCGCCGGGCGCCGCGCGGCGCGGTGCTTGCCCGGGCGCCTCACGGCGCAGGGCCACCGCCCGCCGGACGCCGTAGGCGACAGCCGAGATGCCGGTCACCGGGGCGCCGACGGCCGAGGTCAGGGCCCTGGCCATGCCAGTCATCGCGGAGACGTGGCCGGACAGCTCGGCAACGTTGGCGGTGACCTCATCCATGCTGGCGGTGATGCTGTCGGTCCTGGTCAGCTGCTCGCTGGCCCGGTCGACAACGGACTGGGCCTGGTCCAGCAGCGCGTCGGCGCGCTCGGTGTAGCCGGTCATCAGCGTGGTCGTGACGCCAAGCAGCCGGGCGAACCGCAGCAGCACAAAGCAGGTGACGCAGGCCAGCAGGGCAAAGAACCCCGCCGCGATCAGCGCGGCAAGCTGTCCGGCGGTCATCGGCGCTCGCTCCTTCGTGCTGCGGCTTCGCGCTCGGGCTCGGTCATGCAGGGCCGGGTCGTGCGGGGATGTCGGCCTCGTCCGCCGACCCTATCGCCATCGGGTGAGCAGCTGGCGAGCTGACCGGAATGACCGGCCTGGACAAGTTTCAGCCGGAGTCCGGGCGGGGTGGCGTCCCGGTCTCGCCGTCACCGGTCTCGCCGTCACCAGACTCGCCGCCCCGGGCCTCGCCCTGAGCCACATCAGCCTCACCGGGCACATCAGCCTCAGTCGTCGCCGCGGCGCTGTCCGTAGTCGCGTCAGCCGCGGCGGGCTCGGCTGCGGCGGGCGGGTCGTTCGGGCTGTCCGGGGCAGGGCTGGCTGCGGCGGGGTGGCCGCTCGCGGCACCGGGGGCTGGGCTGGCCGCGGCGGGCTCAGCTGCGGGCCGGTCGCTGGCGCTGCCCGATGCTGAGCCTGCGGCGGGACCGGGGCCGGGCCCGGGAGGGGTGTCCCGGGCGGCGGGCCTGGATACTGGGGCGGATCCGGGCTGGCTGGCCGTGTCGTTACCGGGTATCCCTGGTCGTCCGAGGATCTGCCGGATGCGCTCGGCCCGCTCGGCGTACCTGGCCTCGGTGCCGTGCCGGGAGGGCTGGTAGTAGGTGCGGGCGGCGATGGAGTCGGGGGCGTACTGCTGGCGGACGACACCGGCCGGGTCGTCGTGCGGGTACACGTAGCCGCGCCCGTGGCCCAGCCGCTGCGCGCCGGCGTAGTGGGCGTCGCGCAGGTGCGCCGGGACGGGGCCGGCCAGGCCAGCCCGCACGTCAGCGGCGGCGGCCTCGAAGGCCATGATGACGGCGTTGGACTTGGGTGCCAGGCACAGGTGGATGGTGGCCTGGGCGAGGTTCAGCCGGGCCTCGGGCAGGCCGACGAACTCGACGGCGTGCCCGGCGGCGACGGCGGCCTGCAGTGCGGTCGGGTCGGCCAGGCCGATGTCCTCGCTGGCGTGCACGATCAGCCGCCGGGCGATGAACCGCGGGTCCTCCCCCGCCTCGATCATCCGGGCCAGGTAGTGCAGCGCGGCGTCGGGGTCGCTGCCCCGGATGCTCTTGATGAACGCACTGATGACGTCGTAGTGCTGGTCACCGGCCCGGTCGTAGCGCACCATCGCCTTGTCGACGGCGCGCTCGAGGGTCTCAATGTCGATCACGCCGCCGGGCGGCAGGCCGAGCGCGGCGGCCTCGAGGTAGGTCAGCGCCCGCCGGGCATCGCCGCCGGCCAGCCGGACGAGATGCTCGGTCACGCCGTCGGCCAGGGTGACGGAGCCGCCCAGGCCGCGTTCATCGGTCAGCGCACGGCTGACAACGGCGGTGAGGTCGGAGTCGCTGAGCGGCTGCAGGGTCAGCAGCAGGGACCGGGACAGGAGAGGGCCGACGACGGAGAAGGACGGGTTCTCGGTGGTGGCGCCGATGAAGGAGACCCAGCGGTTCTCCACGGCGGGCAGCAGGGCATCCTGCTGGGTCTTGGAGAACCGGTGCACCTCATCGATGAACAGCACGGTCTGCACGCCGGTCAGGCCCATGTCGTGCCGGGCGGCCTGGACGGCGGCCCGCACGTCCTTGACGCCGGCCGAGACGGCCGACAGCTCGGTGAACTTGCGCCGGGTGACCTGGCTGACGACGTAGGCCAGGGTCGTCTTGCCGGTGCCGGGCGGGCCCCAGAGGATGACTGACAGGCCAGCGTCGTTGTCGGCCAGCTTGCGCAGCGGGGAACCGGGCCGGGTCAGGTGCCGCTGGCCGATGACCTCATCAAGGCTGCGCGGCCGCAGCCGGACCGCCAGGGGCGCAGCGGCCAGCTCGGCATCCTGCCCGGCCGCGTCGAAAAGACTTGCGGGCTCGCCACCCGGTGCTGGGAACACGCCTTGACAGTACCCGTTTGGCTACTCCCCGCCTGACGGGCGGGGATTCCGGCCCTCGCAGGCCGGGGTTCCTGGTTCACCGCGGCCTGCACGAGAGGATGCCCGCCCTCTCTGACATCCGCTCCGCAGGCATCACCGCCAATCTTTCTGGCGGCTGCCGCCAGTCCGGCGGCAGCGGTCGCGGGACCAGCTAGCCAGTCGTCGCCGTCCAGCTAGCCAGTCGGCGGCCGTGCGGCCCGGTCAGCGGGAGGATCTGCGCGAACGGGAGGATTCCGCGCCTGAGCAACGCCGGATCCTCCCGGGTAGGCCAGCCCCGCCCGCGCGGCGCCGCGGCTGAGGCGGCTGGGGCGCGCCGGGCGGGGCGGAGCTGTGGCCGGGAGGCCCAGGGTGGCCGAGGCAGCCGGGAGGCCGGGCCAGCCAGTCAGAAATCAGGGCCAGCCGACCAGGAGGCCGGGGTGGCCGGCCAGGAGGCCGACTGCCGAGCGCTAAGAGGCCGGGCTGGCGGGCGCGCCCGAGCCAGCCGGGCCGGCCGAGGCAGGCGGGGCGGCGGGGGCGGCGTCGATGCCGGCTTCCTTGCGCTGCTCGGCCGTGATCGGTGTCGGGGCGCCGGTCAGCGGGTCGTGGCCGGAGGCCGCCTTGGGGAAGGCGATGACGTCGCGGATCGACTCCCGGCCGGTCAGCAGCATCAGCAGCCGGTCCCAGCCGAACGCGATCCCGCCGTGCGGCGGCGGCCCGAAGCGCAGCGCGTCCAGCAGGAAGCCGAACTGCGACGTCGCCTCCTCGCGGCTCAGCCCGATCACGTCGAACACCCGCTGCTGCATGTCCGGGCGGTGGATCCGGATTGAGCCGCCGCCGATCTCGGTCCCGTTGCAGACGATGTCGTACGCGTCGGCCAGCGCCGCGCCGGGCTCGCCGTCGAACTTGTCCGCCCACTCCGGCAGCGGCGAGGTGAACGGGTGGTGCACGGCGGTCCAGCCGCCCGCCTCGTCCTCCTCGAACATCGGCGCGTCCACCACCCAGGTGAACGCCCACGCCTGCGGGTCGATCAGCTCGCAGCGGTAGCCGATCTCCAGCCGGGCCGCGCCCAGCAGCGCCCGCGCCTGGCTGGCCGGGCCGGCCGCGAAGAACACCGCGTCACCAGGGCCCGCGCCCACCGCGGCCGGCAGCCCGGCGCGCTCGCCGGCGGACAGGTTCCTGGCCACCGGGCCCGCGTCGGCGACCGCGCCCCCGGCGTCGATCAGCACGTAGCCCAGCCCGCGCGCCCCGCGCGACTTCGCCCATTCCTGCCAGCCGTCCAGCTCCCTGCGGGACTGCCCGGCACCGCCGGGCATGACCACCCCGCCGACATACGGGGCCTGGAACACCCGGAACTCGGTCTGCCCGAAGAACTCGGTCAGGTCGGTGAGCTCCTGCCCGAACCGCAGGTCCGGCTTGTCCGAGCCGTACTTCGCCATCGCGTCGGCGTAGGTCATCTGCGGGATCGGCAGCTGCACCTGGTAGCCGGCGATCTCCGACCACAGCCGCTGCACCAGCGTCTCGGCCACCGTCACCACGTCCTGCCGGGTGACGAACGACATCTCGATGTCGATCTGGGTGAACTCCGGCTGCCGGTCGGCCCGGAAGTCCTCGTCCCGGAAGCACCGCACCAGCTGGTAGTAGCGCTCCAGGCCGGACACCATCAGCAGCTGCTTGAACAGCTGCGGGGACTGCGGCAGCGCGTACCAGTGGCCGGGCCGCAGCCGCACCGGGACCAGGAAGTCGCGCGCGCCCTCGGGCGTCGACCGGGTCAGGAACGGCGTCTCCACGTTCACGAAGTCGTGCTCGCGCATCACGTCGCTGACCAGGTAGGCCGCCTTCGACCGGGCGCGCAGCGCGGCGGCCATGTCGGAGCGCCGGATGTCGAGGTAGCGGTACTTCAGCCGCACTTCCTCGCTCAGCTCGCCGCCGCCCTCGATCGGGAACGGCAGCGGGTCGGCCTCGGCCAGCACCTCCACGGTGGTGGCAGCCACCTCGATGTCGCCGGTGGGCAGCTCAGGGTTCTCGTTCCCGGCCGGCCGGGCCTGCACCGTCCCGGTGACCAGCACGCAGTACTCCGCGCGCAGGTCATGGGCGGCGTCCTCGGAGCGCAGCACCACCTGGACGATGCCGCTGGCGTCGCGCAGGTCAATGAAGACCACGCCGCCGTGGTCGCGGCGGCGGGCCACCCAGCCGGCCAGGGTGACCTGCTGGCCTGCCGCGTCGGCACGCAGCGTGCCTGCATCGTGGGTGCGGATCATCGCTCCCAGCCCCTCTTTCTCAGTTCAGTGTCATGGTCAGTACGTGGTGCCGGCCCGGTCCGGGCGCCAGCGGGCCCGGCGGTGCGGGCCGCGGCGCGGCAGCCGGCCGGGCTCGCGCCGTGGTTCACAGCCCGCGGCCGGGCCCTGCGGACGGGGTAAGCCCGGCCAGGTACGGGTTGCCGGCCCGCTCGGTCCCGATGGTCGTCTGCGGCCCGTGCCCGGACAGCACGACGGTCTCCTCGGGCAGCGGCAGGCACACCCGCGCCAGGCTCTCCAGGATCGTGGCATAGTGCCCGCCGGGCAGGTCCACCCGCCCGATGGATCCGGCGAACAGCAGGTCGCCGCTGAACAGCGTGCCCGGCTCGGCCGCCCCGGACGGCAGCCGGAACGTCAGCGAGCCCGGCGTGTGCCCCGGCGCGTGATCCACCGTCAGCGCCACCCCGGCCAGGTCCAGCGTCATCCCGTCCGCCAGCTCCACCACGTCGTCGGGCTCGGTGAAAGTCAGCCCGCCGAACAGCTGCTGGCCCGCGCCCAGCGGCAGCCCCTTCGCCGGGTCGCTGAGCAGCGCCCGGTCGGCCGGGTGGATGTAGGCCGGGATGCCGCGCGCCCCGCACACCGGCGCCACCGACCACACATGATCGATGTGCCCGTGGGTCAGCAGCACCGCGGCCGGGCGCAGCCGGTAGCGGGCGGTGAGCTCGGCGATCCCCGCCTCGGCGTCCTGGCCGGGGTCGATGATCAGGCACTCCTCGCCCGGCGCCGGCGCCACGAGGTAGCAGTTCGCCGCGAAGGCTCCGGCCGGGAACCCGGCGATGAGCACGTGCCCTCCTCAGATGCAAAGCGGGATACGAAACGGGGGTGACCCAGCGTGGACCAGGCTACCGAGGCTGCTGCCCGGCCGCGTGCTGGTACTGGCCGCGAGCGGCCAGGACCGCAAGACTAGGAGGCACTGGCGTGAGCAGGGCGCGGACCAGCCCGGGAACCGGGCTGGGACCGCCGGGCGCGCCGGCTAGCGGGTGTCGCGGACGAGCGGCTGCGGGCGAGGACACGGCTGTGCAGCAGTTGGTGCGTCGAACCGATAACGGCCACACCGTCATAGTGGTTGAGCCCGGTACGATTCGCGAAGTTTCGCAGGACACTGGCAAAGACAGGCGGGGAACACGCACCCGGCAGGCCGGGTACGGCGGGTAACCAGGAGGACCGCGAGAGTGGCAGGGAAGAAGGATCGCCAGCGCCGGCTGGAGCGCGAGCGCTACGAGCGCCGCATGGCCCGGCGGGTGGCTCATGATCAGCGCACCCGCAAGTGGGCCATCAGCCTCAGCGCCGCGCTGGCCGTGGTCGTGGTGGCTGTCGGCTCCTTCTTCCTGTTCCGCTCGACCGGCGGCACCGCCAGCGCCAAGTCCGCGGCCAGTGCCAGCGCCTCGGCGTCCGCACCGGTGACGCCGACCGGCAGCCCGTCAGCGACGCCCTCAGCCGCGACGGTCACCGAGCCTGCGCACCGGTGCGCCTACACCTCGAGCCCGCCAGCGTCGCGCAAGGTCGGCACGCCCCCGGTCAGGCCCGACTACAAAGCGACATACCGGGCCACAATTCACACCAATCGCGGCAATATCGCCATTAACCTGCTGAACAGCAAGGCCACGTGCACCGTGAACTCGTTTGTCTACCTGGCGTCGAAGAAGTACTTCAGCAGCACCAGCTGCCACCGGCTCACCACCAGCGGCATCTTCGTGCTGCAGTGCGGGGATCCCACGGGCACGGGCTCGGGCGGGCCGGGGTATAAGTTCGCCGACGAGAACCTCACCGGGGCCAAGTACACAGCGGGGACTGTCGCGATGGCCAACTCCGGGCCGGGAACGAACGGAAGCCAGTTCTTCCTCGTCTACAAGAACAGCCTCAGCCTGCCGTCCAACTACACGCCGTTTGGCACGATAGTGAGCGGACTAAATATCATCCAGAAAGTGGCTAAGGCGGGCAGCGACAACTCCAACTCGCCGGGCGACGGCCACCCGAAGGACAAGGTCGAAATCGAGAGCGTCACTATCAAGAAGACCTGACCGGCGCAGCCGCCAGTGAGGTAACGACCGGGAGGTACGCGGTGAGTACCGCAAGCGATCCGTGGGGCCGGGTGGCCGAGGACGGCACGGTCTACGTGCGTACCTCCGACGGTGAACGCCAGGTGGGGTCCTGGCAGGCGGGCAGCCCGGATGAGGCCCTGGCCTTCTTCAAGCGCAAGTTCGACACGCTGGAGACCGAGGTCAGCCTGCTGGAGCAGCGCCTGACCAGCACCGACCTGTCCCCCGTCCAGGCCAGGGCCACGATCGACCGGCTGATCGCCGCGGTCACCGACGCGCACGCGGTCGGCGACCTCGCCGGGCTGCTGGGCCGGCTGGAGAAGCTGACCGACGTCGCGAGCCGCCGCAAGGAAGAGGTCCGGGCCGCCCGCGAGCAGGCCCGCTCTGCGGCCCTGGAGATCAAGGAGCGGATCGTCGCCGAGGCCGAGCGGATCGCCGCCGAGGCCACTCACTGGAAGATCAGCGGCGAGCGGATGCGCCAGCTGCTGGAGGAGTGGAAGGCCGCGCCGCGCGGCGACCGGGCGGCCGAGACCGCGCTGTGGAAGCGGCTGTCGGCCGCCCGCAACGCCTTCACCAAGCGGCGCAAGGCCTACTTCGCCGGCCTGGAGGAGGAGCGGGAGGTGGTCCGGGCCCGCAAGGACGAGCTCGCCTCCCAGGCCGAGGCGCTGGCCGACTCCACCGACTGGGGGCCGACCGCGGCCGCCTACCGCGACCTGATGCGGTCCTGGAAGGCCGCCGGGCGGGCGGACCGGGCCACCGAGGACGAGCTGTGGGCCCGGTTCAAGACCGCCCAGGACACCTTTTTCACCGCGCGCGCGGCCATGCTGGCGGAAAAGGACGCCGCGCTGTCCCAGAACGCCGTGGCCAAGGAGCAGCTGCTGGCCGAGGCGGAGAAGCTGGTGCCGGTCAGCGACGCGCGGGCCGCGAGGTCCGCGCTGCGCGGCATCCAGGAGCGCTGGGAGCGCGCCGGCGCGGTGCCCCGCGACCAGCAGGACCGGCTGGAGGGCGGGCTGCGCCGGGTCGAGGAGGCGCTGCGCAAGGCCGAGGACACGCACTGGCGCAAGTCCAACCCCGAGGCGCTGTCGCGGGCCCGCAGCACGGTGGACCAGCTCAGGTCGGCCATCACGCAGCTGGAGGGCCAGCTGGCCCGCGCCGAGGCGTCCGGTGACGCCCAGGCCCGCCAGCGCGCGGAGGAAGCCCTGTCGGCCCGCCGCTCCTGGCTAGCCGAAGCCGAGCGCACCCTCGCCGAGTTCACAAGCTAAGCAGCGCACGGCAGCGTCTGCTGAGGTGGAGTGTTAGCCCAGGGGGATCACCCCCTGGAACCCCCAGACCGGAGGCGTCCCGCCCCCGGACCCCCTGGTGGGCCGTTGAGATCCGGCCACCCTGCGGGCGTCCGGATCTCAACGGCAAAGGCTCGGGGCTGGAGTGGCGGGCGAGGAAGCTCACCAAACGGGCCGTCGGCGCCAGCCTCTTGCTGCTATCAGCAGGCTCGCCGGGGAGAAACTCAGCTGGTGACGCGGTAGACGTCGTAGACGCCGTCGACCGAGCGGACGGCGCGCAGCACGTGGCCCAGGTGCTTGGGGTCGCCCATCTCGAAGGTGAACTTGCTGAACGCGACCCGGTCCCTGGTTGTCGCGACCGTCGCGGACAGGATGTTCACGTGCTGGTCGGAGAGCGTCCGGGTCACGTCGGACAGCAGGCCGGTACGGTCCAGCGCCTCGACCTGGATGGCGACCAGGAACTGCGAGCCCTCGCGCGGCGACCAGCGCACGCTGACCTGCCGCTCGGCCTGGGACTGCAGCAGGTGCTGCAGGTTCACGCAGTTGGTCCGGTGCACCGAGACCCCGTTGCCGCGGGTGACGAACCCGGTGATCTGGTCGCCGGGGACCGGCGTGCAGCACTTCGACAGCCGCGCCCAGACATCGGCCGCGTCCTCGACCACCACGCCGGAGTCGCCCGTGGACGGCAGCGGCCGCGGCGCCTTGGCCGGCAGCGTCGTCTCGGCCAGGTCCTCCTCGGCGCCGGCCATCCCGCCCGCGGACTTGATCAGCTTGCCGATCACCGACTGGGCGCTGACGTGGCCCTCGCCGATGGCGGTGTACAGCGCGGTCAGGTCGGCGTAGCGCAGCTCCCGGGCGATCACGTTGAGCGCGTCGGCGGTGGCCAGCCGCTGCAGCGGCAGGCCCTGCTTGCGCATCGCCCGGGCGATCGCCGCCTTGCCGTTCTCGGCGGCAGCCTCGCGGCGCTCCTTGGAGAACCAGTGCCGGATCTTGTTGCGGGCCCGCGGGCTCTGCACGAAGCCCAGCCAGTCCCGGCTCGGCCCGGAGTCGGTGGCCTTGGAGGTGAAGATCTCCACCGTGTCGCCGTTGTCCAGCGCGCTCTCCAGCGCGACCAGGCGGCCGTTGACCCGCGCGCCGATGGTCCGGTGCCCGACCTCGGTGTGGATCGCGTAGGCGAAGTCCACCGGGGTGGCGCCCTGCGGCAGCGCGATGACCTCGCCGCGCGGGGTGAACACGTAGACCTCGGCGGCGCCCAGGTCGAAGCGCAGCGAGTCGAGGAACTCGGCCGGGTCGGCGGTCTCCCGCTGCCAGTCGACCAGCTGGCGCAGCCAGGCCATGTCGGAGGCGCCGCCGGAGGCCATCTCCTCCTTGTACTTCCAGTGCGCCGCGACGCCGTACTCCGCGCGCTTGTGCATGCTCCAGGTGCGGATCTGCAGCTCGACCGGCTTGCCCTCGGGGCCGATCACCGTCGTGTGCAGCGACTGGTACATGTTGAACTTCGGCATCGCGATGTAGTCCTTGAACCGGCCAGGGACCGGATTCCATCGCGCGTGAATGATGCCCAGGGCCGCGTAGCAGTCGCGCACCGAGTCGACCAGCACCCGGATGCCCATCAGGTCGTAGATGTCATCGAACCCGACATTGCGGGCGATCATCTTCTGGTAGACGGAGTAGTAGTGCTTGGGCCGCCCGGTCACCCTGGCCTTGATCTTGGCGTCCCGCAGGTCCACCACGACCTCGTCGCTGACCTCGGCCAGGAACATCTCCCGGCGCGGGGCGCGCTCGGCCACCAGCCGGGCGATCTCGTCGTAGCGCTTGGGGTAGAGCATGGCGAACGCCAGGTCCTCCAGCTCCCACTTGACCGTGTTCATGCCCAGCCGGTGCGCCAGCGGGGCAAAGATCTCCAGGACCTCGCGGGACTTCTGCTCCTGCTTGGGCCGCGGCAGGTAGCGCAGCGTGCGCATGTTGTGCAGCCGGTCGGCGAGCTTGATCACCAGCACCCGGATGTCGCGGGACATCGCCACGACCATCTTGCGGACGGTCTCGGCCTGCGCCGCGTCCCCGTACTTGACCTTGTCCAGCTTGGTCACGCCGTCGACCAGGGCGGCGATGTCGTCGCCGAAGTCCTTGCGCAGCTCCTCGAGGGTGTAGTCGGTGTCCTCGATGGTGTCGTGCAGCAGGGCCGCGCACAGCGTCTCGGTGTTCATGCCCAGCTCGGCGAGGATCGTGGTGACCGCCAGCGGGTGGGTGATGTAGGGGTCGCCGCTCTTGCGGTCCTGGCCCCGGTGCAGCCGCGCCGCGAACTCATACGCCCGCTCGATGGACCGGAGGTCGGCCTTGGGGTGGGTCAGCCGCACGGTCTTGATCAGCGGCTCCAGCACCGGGTTGATGCTGCTGCCGCGGGTGGTGCCCAGCCGGGCCAGCCGCCGCCGGACCGCGGCGGTGCCGGCCGGGGTCTCCGCGCCGCTGCCCTCGGGCACGGCCACCTCGGCCCTGGCCGGGCTGCCGGAGTTGCCGCGCCCGCCGCCGTCCCGGCGCGACCCGCCCGACTTGCCGGACTTGCCGGACCGCGGGCGCCGGGCCTTGGCCGGGCGGCCGGGCCGGGCCTTAGTGCCGTTTTCCGGGCCCGAGCCGGAGCCCGGCGAGTCAGTCCCGGGGCCCGGCGGGCCGGCTGGCGTGCCGCCGGAGTCTGCCGCGGGGCGGGCCGGGCTGTCTGCGGGCACGTCGGCAGGCCGGGTCACCCCAGTGCCCGCCGCGAGCTGGTCCTGATCGGCCGTCTCGGCCTGTCCCGCGGCCTGCTGGGTGACTCCGGTCCCGGCCTTCCCGGCCGTCGCCACGTCACCGGCCACATGCCCTCCCCATGGTCCGCTACGCCTTCAGTCTATCGGCGGACGATTCGGGACGTGCCGGATGGCGTTTTGCCGGTTAACTCCTGGCCAGATCCGCTGTCTGAGCGGTCAGACCGATACCAGAGCCTGGACCGGCACGCCCGGCAGCCGGGCCCGCCCGCCCAGGAAGCCCAGCTCCAGCAGCACGACGACCGCCTCGACCCTCGCGCCGCAGCGCCGGACCAGCTCGACGCTGGCCGCGGCCGTCCCGCCGGTGGCCAGCACGTCATCGACCAGCAGCACCCGGTCCCCCGGCCCGAAAGCGTCCTGGTGCACCTCGATGGTGGCTGTGCCGTACTCCAGGTTGTAGGTCTCCGCGTGCGCCGGGGCGGGCAGCTTGCCCTGCTTGCGGACCGGGACAAACCCGGCGCCGAGCCGGCAGGCGACCGGCGCGGCCAGGATGAAGCCGCGGGCCTCGATCCCGGCCACCTTGTCCACCCCGGCATAGCCCGCGGCCAGGCCGTCGACGACCGCGCAGAACGCGGGGCCGTCGGCCAGCAGCGGCGTGATGTCCTTGAACAGCACGCCCGGCTGCGGGTAGTCGGGAATGTCACGGATGCGCGCCGTGATCAGGCCGACCAGATCGCCGTCCAGCTCGCTGGTCACGCGGCGCTACCGCCGCTTCTTCTTGCCCGCCGGCCGGCGCTTGGCGGCACTGGTGCGCCGGGGCTGCTGCCGGGCCGATGGCCGCGAGTTCGGGCTGCGGGCCCCGCCCGTGCCGGGCGCGGCCCGGCCGGCCGGCACCGGCTCGCTGGCGCTGCCCGCGTCGCCGCCAGCATCCTGGCCGGCGGCCAGATCCTGGTCCCCTGCCTCGTCCTGGTCCTCCAGCACGACCGTGCCGGCCGCCGCGCCCGCCGGCCCGGAGCTGCCGCCCCTGGCCGCGGCCGCCTTGGCCTTGCGCTGGGCGGCCCGGCCGCCGGCCGCCTTGAGGGCGACCTGCCGGGCGAGCTGCTTGTACTGGGGCTCGCGCTCCTTGAGGTCGGTCAGCACCGGGGTGGCGATGCAGATCGAGGAGTAAGTGCCCGACAGCATGCCGACGAACAGCACCAGCGACAGGTCCTTCAGGTCGCCGTTGCCGAGCAGGCCCACGCTGACGGCCAGGATCGCGGCGACCGGCAGCAGCGCGATCAGCGAGGTGTTGATCGATCGCACCAGGGTCTGATTCAGGGCCAGGTTGGCGGCGTCGGAGTAGGTCGACTTGCGGGTCCCGGTGAGGCCCGCAGTGTTCTCTCTGACCTTGTCGAAGACCACCACCGTGTCATACAGCGAGTAACCCAGGATGGTCAGCAGCCCGATGACGGTCGCCGGGCTGACCTGGAAGCCAGTCAGGGCGTAGACGCCGACGGTGATCACGATGTCGTGGGCGAGCGCGATCAGCGCGGCGCTGGCCATCTTCCACTCGAACGCGATCGACAGGTAGATGACGATCACGATCAGGAACGCGATCAGGGCCTGCAGCGCCTTCTCGGAGATCTGCCCGCCCCAGGTCGGGCCGACGAAGCTGCGGCTGACCTGGCTGGCGGGGATGTTGTAGGTCTTGGCGATCGCGTCCTGGACCTTGGAGCCCTGGGCGAAGGTGGTCTGCTCGGTCTGCACCGACCACAACGGCGGCTTGCCGGGCGGGTGGGTCACGGTCGCGGTCGGGTCGGCGCTGGGGTCGGCCGCGGTGATGACGGAATCGACCTGGGTCGTGGTGGTCCCGGCGGCGGAGAACTGGAAGACCGAGCCGCCCTTGAACTCCACGCTGTAGTCCAGCCCGCGCACCAGCAGCGCCACGATGCTGACGACCAGGATGAGCCCCGAGACGGCGTAGAAGATCTTCCGCCGGCCGACGAAGTCGACCGAGACCTCGCCGCGGTACAGCCGGCCACCGACATTCCCGAGCCTGGACATCAGAACTCCTTCGCGGTGGTCCGGGCCGAGCCGCCGGCCGAGGTCCGGGCGGTACCGCCGGCCGCCGGCCGGGCCGGCGTGCGGCGCGAGCCCCGCCACGGGGAGCGGGCCCCGAGCCGGGCCGGGTCCAGGCCGGACAGGCGATGGCCCTGGCCGAAGAACTTGGTCCTGGCCAGCAGCGAGACCATGGGCTTGGTGAACAGGAACACGACCACGACATCGACCAGGGTGGTCAGGCCGAGGGTGAACGCGAAGCCCTTCACGTCGCCGATGGCGAGGATGTACAGCAGCAGGGCGGCCAGGAAGGAGACCGTGTCAGCGACCAGGATCGTCCGCCGGGCCCGGTTCCAGCCGCGCTCCACGGCGGCGCGCAGCGACCGGCCCTCCCGGACCTCGTCTCGCAGCCGCTCGAAGTAGACCACGAACGAGTCGGCGGTGATGCCGATGGCCACGATCAGTCCGGCGACGCCGGCCAGGTCCAGGGTCAGGCCCTCGTACTTGCTCAGCAGCACGACCGACACATACGAGATGATCGCCGCCATGAACAGGCTGGACACCGACACGATGCCCAGGCCGCGGTAGTACAGGAACGAGTAGACGATCACCAGCCCGAGGCCGACGGCCGCAGCAATCAGGGCCGCCTCCAGCTGCGCCGACCCGAGCTCCGGGGAGACCGACAGCACCGACTGCTTCTGGAAGGTCAGCGGCAGGTGGCCGTACTTCAGCACGTTGGCCAGCTGCGTCGCCGAGCCCTGGCTGAACCCGCTGCCGCCGCCGGTAATCTGACCCTGCGAGCCGGTGATCGGCTGCTGGATCGAGGGCGCCGAGACGACCTTGCCGTCCAGCACGATCGCGAACTGGTCCAGCACCGAGGTCGGGACCCCGGAGTTGGAGTACTTGTTGTACATCTGGGTCGTCAGGGTGGCGAAGGCCTTGCCGCCCTGGCTGTTCAGGTTGAAGTTGACGACCCACTGGTTGGACGAGTTCAGCGCCGCGGTGGCCGAGGTGAGCTGGGTGCCGGTCACCGGCGCGGTGTCCAGCACGTACTTGATGCCGTTATTGTCACAGGCCACGATCTGCGACTTGGTGTTGTCCCAGGCGCTGGAGTTAGTGCCGTAGATCCGCTGCTGCCAGTTCTTGTCCGCGCAGTTCAGCTTGTTGAACAGCGCCATCGTGGGCTTGTTCACCAGGCTGGCATCCCCGGCGGTGGGGGTGACGGCGGGACTCGAGGCGGACGCTGACGGCGACGGTGAGCTGGCGGCCCTGGCCGAGGCAGACGTGCTGGGCGAGGATGAGGCGGCCGCGGCCGGCGCGGCGGCCAGCTTGCGGGCGCTGACGTCCTGCCCGCTGCCGCCGGAGCTCGTGCCGGGGCTGGGGCTGGCCGTGGAGCCCGCCGCGGCGCTGCCCGATGCGCTGGGCGAGGCCGAGCCGCTCGGCGAGGCCGACGGGCTGGACGACGGGGCGGTCTTGAAGGCGCTCGCCGGAGCGCACTGGGTGCCGGTCCCCGTGCACAGCAGGACCTGGCGGAACCGCAGCTGGGCCGTGGTGCCGACCAGGGCGACGACCTTCTGGGCACCCGCGCCGGGCACCGACACCGTGATCAGCTGGCTGCCCTGCTGCTGCACCTGGGCGCCGGTGAAGCCCGCGCCGTTGACCCGCTTGTCCATGATCGAGATGGCTTCGCTCATCTCGCCCTGGCTGGGCACCGCGTGGCCGTGCGGGGGAACCGCCTTGAGGGTCACCGCGGTGCCGCTGGACAGGTCCAGGCCGAGCGCGACCTTGAAGCTGTCGTGCCACTTGGCCGGGTGGATGATATCCCCCTGCAGCACCCCCGCCAGCATCACGATGACCAGCACCGCCAGCGCGGCGAGCAGGCGGCCCGGGTAGGAGGTCTTGGTCGATGGAGCCACGTGTTGTCGCCAGTCCTTTTATGTGCTCAGCGAGCGCCCGCCGCTAGATGGCCAGGTCGCCGCGGTCGTCCGACGACTTCTTCTCCTCGGAGCTGGAGGACGCGGAGCTGGTCTCGGCGTCCGGCTGGCTGGGCGTGGTGCCCACCCCGTCATCCTCGGGGACCACCTCCATGATCGCCCGCCGCAGCATCGTCACCTGGACGCCCGGCGCGATCTCGATGGTGACGTCCCGGTCATCGCCGGAGACGACCGTGCCGTACATCCCGGCGGTGGTCCGGACCCGCTGGCCCGGCATGGCCTGGCGCTGAGTCGCCTGGGCCTGGCGCTGCCGGTTGCGCTGCGGGCGGATGATGGCGAAGTAGAAGACGCCGAACAGCACGATGATGATCAGCAGCGGGAGGAAGCTGCTGCTGGACTGCTTAGCCTGCGCGGCGGCGACGATATGCATGGCGCCCATATCGGGGCATCCTTCCGGTTGATGGCCGTGACCGGTGGGGCCGGTCCGGCGCCCTGCCGGTCAACCGGCACCAGCGCCTGGCGGCTTGTCATGAATCAACTGCCGAAGTTTAGCGGCGCGCGAGCGACGCACCAACAGGCTACGGCCTTCCCGGAGCGATCGTGACCAGGCTGCGACCAGCCGTGACAATCCGGGGCCGACTGCGCTAGCCAAATAGCGTGTCCGGGCCCGGCGGGCCGCCCCGCAGCGGGCCGCCGGCCTCCGGCGGCGGCACCAGGCCCAGGTGCTCCCAGGCTGCCGGGGTCGCCACCCGGCCGCGCGGCGTGCGGGCCATCAGCCCGGCCCGGACCAGGAACGGCTCGGCCACCACCTCGACCGTCTCGGATTCCTCGCCGACGGCCACGGCCAGCGTGGACAGCCCGACCGGGCCGCCGCCGAACCGGCGCACCAGCGCGCCCAGGACCGCCCGGTCAAGCCGGTCCAGGCCGCTCTCGTCGACCTCATACAGCTCCAGCGCCGCCCGCGCCGCGGCCCGGCTGATCACCCCGTCGCCGCGGACCTCGGCGTAGTCGCGGACCCGGCGCAGCAGCCGGTTGGCAATCCGGGGGGTGCCGCGGGACCGCCCGGCGATCTCGTCGGCGCCCTCGTCGCGCAGCGCCACCCCGAGCAGGCCGGCGGACCGGCGGACAATCACGCCCAGCTCCGCGGCCTCGTAGAAGTCCAGGTGCGCGGTGAAGCCGAACCGGTCCCGCAGCGGGGCCGGCAGCAGCCCGGCCCGGGTGGTCGCGCCGACCAGGGTGAACGGGGCGAGGTCCAGCGGGATGGCCGTCGCCCCGGGCCCCTTGCCGATCATCACATCCACCCGGAAGTCCTCCATGGCCAGGTACAGCATCTCCTCCGCGGGCCGGGCCACCCGGTGGATCTCGTCAATGAAGACCACCTCGCCCTGGCTCAGCGTGGACAGCACCGCCGCCAGGTCCCCGGCCCGCTCGATGGCCGGGCCGCTGGTGATCCGCAGCGGCGCGCCGAGCTCGGCGGCGATGATCATGGCGATGGTGGTCTTGCCCAGCCCCGGCGGCCCGGACAGCAGGACGTGGTCCGGCGCCCGGCCGCGCCGCATGGCGCCCTCCAGGACCAGGGACAGCTGCTCGCGGACCCGGGCCTGGCCGACGAACTCCGCCAGCCGCTTGGGCCGCAGGGCGCCCTCGATGTCCCGTTCCTCGGCATCGGCCAGCGGTGAGACCAGCCGGTCCAGCTCCGCCTGCTCCGCCGCGGCCAGGTCCGTCTCGGCCGGGCGGCCGGGCTCAGGCCCCGGCCCAGGCTCGGTCACGCCCGCCCCAGGACCCGCAGCGCTGCCTTCAGGGCCGTCGCGACATCGATCTGCGCGCTTTCCGCGCTGTCCGCCCCGGCCCGGGCCAGCAGGTCGGGCTCGACCATGCTGATGGCCTGCTCGGCGTCCCTGGCCTGCCAGCCGAGGTTGACCAGGCCGGCCCGGACCTGATCACGCCAGGCGGCCGTCCGGGGTGCGGCCCCGCCCGTCGCGGTGCCGGGTGCCGCGGCGCCGCTGTCGGCGGGCGCGTCGAGCCGCCCGGCCAGTTCCAGCACCATCCGCTGGGCGCCCTTGCGGCCGATGCCGGGCACCGACGTCAGCGCGGCCAGGTCCTCGGCGGCCACCGCGCGGCGCAGGGCGTCCGGGGTCAGCACGGCCAGCGTGGCCAGGGCCAGCCGGGGCCCGACGCCGCTGGCGGTCTGCAGCAGCTCGAAGGTGGTCCGCTCATCGTCGGAGGCGAAGCCGTACAGGGTCAGCGCGTCCTCGCGGACCACCAGCGAGGTCGCCACCCTGGCCCGCTCGCCGGGCCGCAGCCGGGCCAGCGTGCCGGGCGTGCACTGCACCAGCAGGCCCACCCCGCCGACGTCGATAACCGCGCCGTCCGGCGCCACGGTGCTGACTGTCCCGTCCAGGTGCGCGATCACCGCGGCCCTCCAGCTCCTGCCCTGCTCCCGGCGGCCGCCTGGCGGCCCGGCCTGGCACAGCCCGCCGCGCTGGCCGGCCGTGTCCCGGCGGTCATCCTCCCGCACCCCCGCCGGCTCCGGCCCCGCGGAGCACCGCTCCGCGCGATACCGCCCGGCGCACCGCCGCGGCCCGCTGCGCCGCCATGGCCTGGTGGGCGGCCGAGGTGTGCCCGGCGGGCCTGGCTGCGGTCCGGGCCGCCGCCGCGAGCCGGGCCTGCGCGCCGCCGCGCCAGATGTGGCAGATGGCCAGGGCCAGGGCGTCCGCCGCGTCCGCCGGGCGGGGCGGGTCGGACAGTTTCAGCAGCCTCGCGACCATGGCCACCACCTGCGCCTTGTCGGCCCGGCCGCTGCCGGTAACCGCAGCCTTGACTTCGCTGGGCGTGTGCAGCGCGACCGGGATGCCGTGCCGGGCGGCGCAGACGATAGCCACCGCGCCGGCCTGCGCGGTGCCCATCACCGTGGTGACGTTGTGCTGACTGAACACGCGCTCCACCGCCACGGCGTCGGGCCGGTAGTCGGTCAGCAGCTCCTCGATCTGCTGCTCGATGGCCAGCAGCCGGTGACCGATCTCGCTGTCGTGCGGGGTACGGGCGACGGTGACCGTGACCATGGTCAGGGCCCGGCCGGGCGCCCCGTCCACCACTCCGAGCCCGCACCGGGTGAGGCCGGGGTCCACGCCGAGTACTCGCATGCAGCCTGCCGTCCCGGGTCGCTAGCGAACAGGTGTTCGGCTGCGACATTACCGGCTAACCGCGCCCCCGCCCCTCAGCCCGCCCGGCGTGTCGCGTTCCCGCCCAACCTGGCATGCGAAAGCGCAGGCCACGCGCACCACGCTGGCGGCCTACGTGACCGCGCTCGGCGGGCGGCTGCGCCTGATTGCCGAGTTCGAGGACGAGAGCCTCGCCCTCAGCTAGCCACGAGAACCAGCCCTAGAAGTAGTCGTACATGTAGGCGGTGCAGCCGAAGGCCTCGTCGAGGGCCGCGTCGGCGGCCGGCTCTCCCCCGCCCACCAGGCCGGCGATGCGCAGCGTGGCCAGCGGGGTGCCGGAATACAGGGCGGCCAGGCCGCGCGGGCCCAGCCGCAGCGGCTCGCCGCCGCCGGCCGGGAGCGCGGCGCTGCCGCCGTCGGCCCGGCTCAGCAGGCCCTTGCCGCCGCTGATCTCCAGCAGCCACCGCCCGGCATTGGCGGGCAGCTGGTCGTCGGCCAGGGTCAGCGCCGCAGTGACCACGGCGCCGGCCGGGAAGCCGCGTCCGGCGATGGCCGCCGGGGCGTCGACCAGCCGGAGCATCCAGGCGTCCTTGCGCCGCAGCCGGACGTCGGGCTGGCTGGTCAGCCAGGTCAGCGGGCTGTCCGGGGCCACGAACGCCCGGACGTTGCCGACCATGGTGGCGTGCGAGGCCAGCACCGACCACAGGCTGCGGAAGGTAGCCGCCGACCCGGCGGCGACGCTGTAGGCCAGGACCTCATCCTGGCTCCTGTTCCACCCGTAGGCCAGGCTCCCGTCCGGGGCCAGGTAGCAGAAGACGTCATCGCTCAGCAGCGGGGCGAGGTCGGCGGCGCTGTAGGTGATCGGCCCGCACGCCCGCGCGGCCGCGGCCAGGGCGCCGTCGACGGCGATCATCTCGGCGGCATCGGCCGGGCCGGCCCGCCGGACCGGCGTGGTCCCCGGATCGGCGAGGCCGGCCGCCGGGTCCGGAGCCACCAGCGACCGCAGAGCCCGCGACGGCACGGTGACCTCGTACTGGCCGCCGCCGAACTCCCAGCCGGTCGCCCGGTAGACGCCGTTGGCGGCCGGGTACAGCACCGACAGCGGATAGCCGCGCCCGGCGACCTGCTGCAGCAGCGCGGTCATCATGGCCCGGCCCACGCCGCGGCCGCGCTCCTCGGGGGCGACCTTGACCGCGGCCACCCCCGCCATCGGCAGCGACCGGCCGTGCCACCACTGCCGCATGTCGAAGTACCAGGCCGAGGCGACCAGGGCCGGCCCGTCGAACACGCCGATGAGGCGGCCGTCGGCGATCAGCCCCCGCGCCCGGCGCAGGTGCCGGTCCCGCCTGGTACCGCCGAAGGCCCGCTCGGCCAGGTCCACCTCGGGCTCGAGGTCGTCGTCCGCGGTGAGCAGCCGGACGTCGATGCCAGGGCCGGTCATGCCGCACCCTGGGTAGCGCGCCGGCCGGGCACGCGCGGGCCAGTGCCGGGCATCAGCCGATGCGCTCCATGACGTCGTCGGAAACGGAGTAGTTGGCGAACACGTCCTGCACGTCGTCGGAGTCCTCGATGGCCTCGATCAGCCGGAAGACCCGCTTGGCGGTCTCCTCGTCCAGCGGCACCTCGACCGAGGGCAGGAAGGCGACCTCGGCCGACTCGTAGTCGATCCCGCCGTCCTGCAGCGAGGTGCGCACCGGCACCAGGTCAGTCGCCTCGCTGACCACCTCGAACGACTCGCCGAGGTCGTTGACCTCCTCGGCCCCGGCATCCAGGACGGCGGTCAGCACGTCGTCCTCGGTGACCTTGCCGTCCGCCTTCGGCACGATAACGACGCCTTTGCGGCTGAACAGGTATGACACCGAGCCGGGGTCGGCCATCGAGCCGCCGTTGCGGGTCAGCGCGGTCCGCACCTCGGCGGCGGCCCGGTTGCGGTTATCGGTCAGGCACTCGACCAGCACCGCGACGCCGCCGGGGGCGTAGCCCTCGTAGGTGATCGCCTCGTAGGCTGCCCCGCCCGCCTCCAGGCCAGCGCCGCGGCGCACCGCCCGGTCGATGTTGTCGTTGGGCACCGAGCTCCGCTTGGCCTTGGCTACCGCGTCATACAGCGTGGGGTTTCCGGCCGGGTCGGGCCCGCCGCTGCGCGCGGCGACTTCGACGTTCTTGATCAGCTTGGCGAACAGCTTGCCCCGGCGGGCATCAACGACGGCCTTCTTGTGCTTCGTGGTCGCCCACTTGGAATGGCCGCTCATCTTCGTTCCTCACCATGTCGACAAAGAGCTGATGGATCCGCCGGTCATCAGTCAGCTCGGGGTGGAATGACGTCGCGAGCACCGGACCCTGGCGAACCGCGACGATCCTACCCGTGACCGGCTCGGTCGCGAGAATCTCGACCTGCGGACCGGTCTGCTCGACCCACGGCGCCCGGATGAACACCGCGTGGTAGGCCGGGCCGGCCAGGCCGCGCACGTCCAGGTCGCTCTCGAAGGAGTCGACCTGGCGGCCGAAGGCGTTACGCCGCACCGTCATGTCGATGGCGCCGAAGGTCTCCTGGCCGCTGGCCGTGTCGGTCAGCCGGGCCGCGAGCATGATCATCCCGGCGCACGAGCCGAAGGCCGGCATGCCCCCGGAGATCCGCTTGCGCAGCGGCTCGGCCAGCTCGAAGATCTCGGCGAGCTTCCACATGGTGGTGGACTCCCCGCCGGGGATCACCAGGCCGGCGACCTCTTCCAGCTCCGCGGGCCGGCGCACCGGGATGGCCCGGGCGCCGGCCTCGCGCAGCGCGCGAAGGTGCTCGATGACGTCCCCCTGCAGCGCGAGGACGCCGATTGCGGGCGAAGCGGCCATTACCAGCCGCGGCCGGCGTAGCGCTGCTCGGGCGCCAGGTCGTCCAGGTTGATGCCGACCATCGGCTCGCCCAGGCCGCGGGACACCTTGGCCACCACGTCGGGGTCGTCGTGGAAGGTCGTCGCCTTGACGATCGCCGCTGCGCGGGCGGCCGGGTCACCGGACTTGAAGATGCCCGAGCCCACGAACACGCCCTCGGCACCGAGTTGCATCATCATCGCGGCGTCGGCCGGGGTGGCGATCCCGCCGGCGGTGAACAGCACCACCGGCAGCTTGCCCGCGGCGGCCACCTCGGCGACCAGCTCGTAGGGCGCCTGCAGGTCCTTGGCCGCGCTGTAGAGCTCCTCGGGGCCGAGCGTGCCCAGCCGGGCCATCTCGGTGCGGATGCTGCGCATGTGCCGGGTGGCCTCGATCACGTTACCGGTGCCGGCCTCGCCCTTGGACCGGATCATGGCCGCGCCCTCGGTGATCCGGCGCAGCGCCTCGCCCAGGTTGGTCGCGCCGCACACGAACGGCACGGTGAAGTTCCACTTGTCCACGTGGTGGCGCTCGTCAGCGGGGGTCAGTACCTCAGACTCGTCGATGTAGTCCACGCCGATGGCCTGCAGCACCTGGGCCTCGGCGAAGTGCCCGATCCGGCACTTGGCCATGACCGGGATCGACACGGCGGAGATGATCCCGTCGATCATGTCCGGGTCGCTCATCCGGGCCACGCCGCCCTGCGCCCGGATGTCTGCCGGAACGCGCTCCAGGGCCATGACGGCCACGGCACCAGCATCCTCGGCGATCTTGGCCTGCTGCGGGGTGACGACGTCCATGATGACGCCGCCCTTGAGCATGTCAGCCATGCCGCGCTTGACGCGCGTTGTCCCGGTCCGGGCCCCGGTGTCCGGAGTGCCCTTGGCGTCGGTCGAGTGCGGGACAGTCACACAGCACCTCACTTGTTGCTAACGATGGTGATTCCCATGGTAGGCGCAGCCCGCCGTGCCCTGCTGAGAGTGGCTACCTGGGACAACGCTGCCCGCCAGGCGCCCGCGGGAAATCATCCGGGAGATCTGCGGCCCGGCGGGCTCCCAGACCGCGGTCCGGCGGGTTCTCAGGCCTGCGGCCCGGCGGGCTCCCAGACCGCGGTCCGGCGGGCTCTCGGGCCTGCGGCCCGGCGGGCTCCCGGGCCTGCTGCCGGCGGGCTCAGGTGGTCAGGTGCGGGATATCCGCCTCCTGGTCGGCCTCCCCGGCCGGCACCAGCGAGTCGTCGATCTCGAAGAAGTCCGGCATCGAGGCGGTGCCGGCCAGCCGCAGCGCCCGGGCCAGCCAGCGGCGCCGCGCGGCCTGGGTGGCGGCCACGGCGTCGTTGTAGAACTTGCGGGCCAGGAACACCTGGTGGGCGGCGCCCTCCAGCTCGGCCAGCAGCTCCAGGGCGCCCTCGTGCCCGGACAGCGAGGAGCGGAACTCGGGCTGGCTGAAGACGGCGCGCAGCGCCCGGGTCAGGTCGCTCTCGGGCAGCTCGCGGGCGGTCTGCGCGGCCCGCGCGTCATGCGCGGCGCCGGCCAGCAGCACGCTGGTGGCCGGGTCCAGCAGGCCGGAGGAGGCCAGCTCCAGGGCGACCGAGCTGCGCCGTACTAGCGCCGCGTCGAGCGCGAACCGGGCCGCCTCCAGCCGGGCGTGCAGCCGGTCCAGCCGGCCCGCGCGCCAGGACACGTAAACTCCGATCAGCGCCAGGACGACGATGACGATGAGGCTGGTCATCGGGGTCACGACGCCGCAGCCGGCACACGCCCGGCGGCCGGCGCCACCGCCTCATACACCCGCAGCACGTCGCGCGCGACGACCTGCCAGTCGTAGTCGCGCACGGCCAGCGAGGCCGCCTGCGCCAGGGTGACCCGGCGGGCCGGGTCGTCGAGCATCCGCGCGGTCGCCTCCGCCAGGCCCGCGGCGCTGCCGTTCTCGAACAGCTCGCCGGCCTTGCCGCCGCGCAGCACCCGGCGGAAGGCGTCCAGGTCGCTGGCGACGATCGGCGCGCCCGCGGCCATCGCCTCGGCCAGCACGATCCCGAAGCTCTCACCGCCGGTGTTGGGCGCGCAGAACACGTCCACCGAGTGGTAGACCCGGACCTTGTCGTCGTCGCTGACCTGGCCGAGCAGCACGACCCGGTCGTGGTACTGCGGCGCCAGCAGCTCCATGGCCTCCTCGGCGTCGCCGCGCCCGGCCACCAGCAGCCGCAGCCCGGGCCGCTCCGCGGCGAGCAGCCCGAACGCCTCCAGCAGGATGGGCAGGCCCTTGCGCGGCTCGTCGATGCGGCCCAGGAACCCCAGCGCGCCGCCCTCGCCCGGCCAGCCCGGCAGCGGGTCGCCCTTCTCGAAGCGCCGCACCGAGACCCCGTTGGGGATGAGCACGGCGTCGCCGCCCAGATGCTCCACCAGCGTGGTGCGGGCCGCCTCCGACACCGCGATCCGGCCGCTGATCTTCTCCAGCGCCGACTGCAGGATCGGCTGGGCGACGTGCAGGACGCGCGAGCGCGGCATGGCGGTGTGCACGGTGGCCACGATGGGGCCGTCGAAGGCCCAGCAGGCCAGCAGCGACAGGCTCGGCGCGGCCGGCTCGTGGACGTGCACGACGTCAAAGTCGCCGTCCTTGAGCCAGCGCCGGACCCGGCTGGCGGACACGAAGCCGAACGCCAGCCGTGCCACCGAGCCGTTGTAGGGCACCGGCACCGCGCGGCCGGCCGGCACGACGTAGCCCGGCTCGACCGGGTCGTCCTCGTTGGCCGGCGCGATCACCGACACGTGGTGCCCGAGGTCGATCAGCGCGTCGGCCAGCCCGCGGACATGCTCCTGGACGCCGCCGGGGACCTCCCAGGTATACGGGCAGACCAGTCCGATCCTCATTGGCTGTCCCCGGCCAGGCCGCTGAGCAGGTCAGCCGAGTTGTCAGCGGCCGCGCGGCGCTGCGCCGCGGCGAGCCGCTCGGGATCCAGGTCGGCGGTGAACACCCGCTGCAGCATGTGCCAGTCCTGCGGGTGCGCCCGGATGCCGTCTTCGAAGAAGCGCGCCACCTGCTGCGTCATGACAGCGATGCGCTCCTTCCTGTCCCCCGTCGCCGGCACCAGGACTTCGGGGCCGACGTCGCATCCCCACTCGTCACCCTCGAACCACAGCACCACGGGCATCAGCGCCGCGCCCGTCTGCACGGCCAGCGCGGCCGGACCGCCCATCATCCTGGCCTTCTCCCCGAAGAACTCCACCTCGATGCCGTGCCCGGTGACGTCCCGGTCACAGGGCAGGCAGGCCAGCTTCCCCGCGCGCAGCCTCCGTGCCAGTATCCCCGATGGCCTGAGCCCGCCGCTGGCCGGCAGCACTTCCATGCCCAGGCCCTCGCGGAAGGCGACGAACTTCTCGTAGACGGACTCCGGCTCGATCCGCTCCATGACCGTCGTGAAGGAACCTGCCCCGCTGTTGATGATCCATGCCCCGGCCTGATCCCAGTTGCCCATGTGCGGCAGGGCGAAGATGACGCCGCGGCCGGCGGCGAGGATCTCCAGCGCGGCATGCACCTCGCCGTGCGGGTGCATGCCGGCCAGCAGGCGCTCCAGCGGCATCACCGGCAGCCGGAAAATCTCCAGCCAGTAACGGGCATACGAGCGCATCGACTCCCGCGACAGCGCACGGAGCTCAGCGCCGGTCGCCTCGGGGCCGAGCACGCGGCGCAGGTTGTTCTCCAGCACCTGGATGCCCGGGCCCTGGCGGCGCCAGGCGATGTCGGCGACAAACCGGAACGCGCTGGCGGCCAGGTTCTCGGGCAGGCGGCAGACCATGGACCAGCCCAGCCCGTAGCCGACACGTGCCAGCTTGTCGCTTATTCCGGTCATTGCCCGCCTCCGGCCGCCTGTGCCGCGGCGGCCCGGCGCACGGCGACCACCCGCTGCCCGAAAGTGAACGCGCTCAGGGCCGCCAGCGCCCAGAGCCCGATAGGAAGGACATACGGTACGCCCAGCCCGGACAGCCCGGCGGCGGTAAGCCCGATAATCGTACGCTCAGGCCGCTCGGCGATGCCCACGTCGCAGCGCAGGCCCAGGCCCTCGGCGCGGGCCTTGGCGTAGGACACCAGGGCGCCGGCCACCAGGCAGAACAGCGCCACCCCGGCCATCACCCGGTCATTGGTGCCGTGCCCGTGCAGCACGAAGTAGGCGGCCAGGCCGCTGAAGATGGCCGCGTCGGCGACCCGGTCCAGGGTGGAGTCCAGGAATGCCCCGAAGGTGCCGCTGGTCCCCTTCACCCGGGCCAGTGCGCCGTCCAGCATGTCCAGCAGCACGAAGATCGTGCACACGAAACTGCCCCAGAACAGGTGCCCGGTCGGGTACAGGGCCAGGGCGCTGGCGCAGACGCCGACGGTCCCGGTGATGGTGATCGCATTCGGCGTCAGCGGGGTGCGCGCAAGGGCCTGGCCGGCCGGCACCAGAACCCGGTTCAGGGCCGGTCGCAGCGTGTTCAGCATGGCGGCTTGATCTTACTGGCGCGGGCGCCCGGATTTTGCCCGGTCTGGCATGCGCCGCCTGGCCTGCCCGCGGTGCTAGCCCCGGGGGCCGCCCCCTGGAACCCCCGGTGCCGGAGGCCGGTCCCCGGACCCCCAGGGGGGAGGACATACCACAACAGTCACCATGTTTGCTCCGGGGGTCTTGTGATGGCGTGGCCGTGAGGTAAAGGCTGGTCGTGCAGCAGCCAAACGACGCAAGGAGGCGACGCGGATGGCGGACAAGACTCATGCATCGGGAGCCGCCGGCCGGGCCACAGAGGCCGGCCAGCCCGAGAGCGTGCGCAACGTGGTGCTGGTCGGCCACTCAGGAGCAGGCAAGACGACGCTGGCCGAGGCGCTGCTGGCGGCGACGGGGACGATCCAGCGGCCGGGCCGGGTGGAAGACGGCTCGACCGTCAGTGACTTTGATGAGGTCGAGGTACGCCAGGGCCGCTCGGTCAACCTGACGCTGGTGCCGTTCGAGTACGGCGGGGTCAAGGTTAACCTCCTGGACACGCCCGGCTATGCCGACTTCACCGGCGAGCTACGGGCCGGGCTGCGGGCCGCGGACGCCGCCTTGTTCACCGTCTCGGCCGCCGAGGGCGTGGACGGGCTGACCAGGATGCTGTGGGAGGAGTGCGCCCGGGTCGGCACGCCGCGGGCGGTGGTCATCACCAAGATCGATCACCAGCGCGGGGACTTCGGCGAGGCGCTGACCGCCTGCCAGGACGCGTTCGGCGAGTCGGTCGCGCCGCTGTACCTGCCGGCCGCCGACGACCAGGGCGGGGTGCGCGGCCTGATCGGGCTGCTGTCCCAGCGCTTTTATGACTACTCCGGCGGCAGCCGGGCCGAGCGCGACGTCGAGGCCGCCGACGCCGGCCGGGTCGAGGAGGCCCGCTCCGCGCTCATCGAGGCGATCATCCAGGAGAGCGAGGACGAGACCCTCATGGACAGGTACCTGTCCGGCGAGGAGCTCGACCCCAAGGTCCTGATCGATGACCTGGAGACCGCCGTGGCCCGCGGCACGTTCTACCCGGTGCTGGCGGCCGCCTCCCCGCACGGCATCGGGCTGGACGAGCTGCTGGAGATCATCACCCAGGCCTTCCCCTCCCCCGCGGAGCACCCGCTGCCGCAGATCATGGGCCTGAACGGGAAGCAGGCGCCGAAGCTGGCCACCGACCCCGGCGGCCCGCTGCTGGCCGAGATCGTCAAGACCACGTCGGACTCCTACGTGGGCCGGATCAGCCTGGTCCGGGTCTTCTCCGGGACGCTGCGCCCGGACGCCACGGTCCACGTGTCCGGGCACGGGCTGGCCGAACGCGGGCACGCCGACCACGACGTGGACGAGCGGATCGGCGCGATCACCTCGCCGCTGGGCAAGACCCAGCGCACGGTGTCGCAGTGCATCGCCGGGGACATCTGCGCGGTGGCGAAGCTGGGCACCGCCGAGACCGGCGACACGTTGTCGGACAAGGACCAGCCGCTGCTGATGGAGGCCTGGGCCATGCCCGAGCCGCTGCTGCCCATCGCGATCGAGGCGAAGTCCAAGGCTGATGAGGACAAGATGTCGCAGGCGCTGAGCCGGCTGGTGGCCGAGGACCCGACGCTGCGGCTGGAGAACAACGCCGAGACCCGCCAGCTGGTGCTGTGGTGCATGGGCGAGGCGCACGCCGACCTGGCCCTGGACCGGCTGAACAGCCGCTACGGGGTGGCGGTGGAGACCAAGCCGCTGCGGGTGCCGCTGCGCGAGACCTTCGGCGGTAAGGCGCAGGGCCTGGGCCGCAACGTCAAGCAGTCCGGCGGGCACGGCGAGTACGGCATCTGCCACGTCGAGATCGAGCCGCTGCCCTCCGGCAGCGGGCTGGACTTCGTCGACAAGATCGTCGGCGGCGTGGTGCCGCGGCAGTTCATCCCGTCGGTGGAGAAGGGCATCCGGTCCCAGATGGAGCAGGGCGTGCTGGCCGGCTACCCGGTGGTGGACATCCGGGTGACGCTGTTCGACGGCAAGGCGCACTCGGTGGACTCCTCGGACATGGCCTTCCAGAAGGCGGGCCGGGCGGCGCTGCGCGATGCCGCGGAGAAGACCAAGGTGCTGCTGCTGGAGCCGGTCGACGAGGTGTCGGTGCTGGTGGCCGACGACTACGTGGGCGCGGTGATGTCGGACCTGTCGTCGCGCCGCGGCCGGGTGCTGGGCACCGAGCCGGTGGCGGGCGGCCGGACGATGGTCAAGGCCGAGATCCCCGAGCTGGAGATCACCCGCTACTCGATCGACCTGCGCTCGATGTCGCACGGCACGGGCTCGTTCAGCCGCTCCTACCTGCGCCACGAGCCGCTGCCCGACCACCTGGCCGGGAAGGTCGCCGAGGAAAGCAAGACGGGTTAAGCGCTTTAGCCCGGGGGCCAGCCTTCATAACTGGCAGTTCTGCGCGGATAACCCCATGTCCGGCATCACGTTGAACGTGCGC